>JBGCEI010000157.1:0-5813 GCA_045106295.1 Cyclobacteriaceae bacterium | reverse complement strand
GACGGGAATGCTTACCTAAAACAGGATGGATTAAAAGTCTAGCATATCGAATACAGTTTTCAATTCTCCATAAGCGTGTTGATCTCCTGCTGCTTTGCTTACTTCCATTCCTTTGGCGTAAATAGTTTTTGCAGTATCTTCATCGTCTAATTCTTCGTACAAACTACCTGCATGATAATAAGTGGCTACATAATCGGGGTGTTCGTTTAATAGTTGATCAAAATAACCTTTTGCTTTTTGAAGATTGGTCTTATGGTATTCTAGTGCTAATCCATAAATTAAAAAAGGATCTTCAGGAGACTCTTTTAGCATATTTAACAAGCTTTCTAGTCTATTCATGGAAATAAATTTTTAAATGAACCCTTTTATTTGTTTTTTGCGTAGACAAATATAAAGGTAACTAACTGATTAGTAGTATCTTTATCTGATCAGTACGGATACCTGAAAGAACTTAATAAGGCATAAAAATCAATAAGCTTTTAGCAACTAGCGATTAGCATATCGAATGCTTATTAAAATTATGAAATGATAAAAGGCTAATAGCTAACTGCTAGAACCTAGAAACTAAATTTAAAAAAAATGAAAATATTAGTTTGCATTACCCACGTACCAGATACAACCTCTAAAATTAGTTTTATTGATAACAACAGCGCATTTGATAAAACAGGTGTTCAATACATCATTGGTCCTTATGACGATTATGCTCTGGCACGAGCGGTAGAGTTAAAGGAATCGCATGAAGCAGAAATTACGGTATTGAATGTAGGGACAGCAGAATCTGAACCAAGTATTCGAAAAGCCTTAGCGATAGGGGCTGACAAAGCGATCAGGATTGATGCAGAACCAACGGACCCTGTATTTGTGGCTAAGCAAATTACAGCCATCGCTAAAAAAGAAAATTACGACCTTATTATGATGGGGAGAGAGTCTATTGATTATAATGGAGGAATTGTACATGGTTTGGTAGGAGAGATGTTAGATATTCCATCTATTTCTCCTGTGATGATATTGGATTTGGACGGAACTACCGCTAAAATGCAAAAAGAGATTGAAGGTGGTAAACAAATAGTAGAAGCTGCTCTTCCACTGGTGTTGGGTTGTCAAGAACCGATTGCAGAATGGAAAATACCCAATATGCGTGGTATTATGTCAGCTAGAACGAAGCCACTCGAAGTAATTCCAGCAGAAGGATCAGGAGCATCTTCCGAAGTAAAAGGGTATGAAATGCCTGCTGCAAGAACAGCTTGTAAGTTAGTAGAAGCAGGAAACGAAGAAGAATTAGTACGACTATTAAAAGATGAAGCCAAAGCGCTTTAATTTTTTAAGCTAAATTTTCAGAAAACACAAAATAATAAGCTAATAGCTAACTGCTAAAAGCTTGTCGCTAAAAATAAAAAAATATGTCAGTTTTAGTTTTTATAGAAAAAGAAGAAGGAAAAGTAAAGAATTCATCCTTAGAGGCAATTGCGTATTCGGTAGAATTAGGGAAAATACTTGGAGTAGATGTTGGAGGAGTTACGTTTGGAGAGGCGGACACAGCCAGTTTAGAAAGTGTGGGTAATTATGGGTTAACTACTGTAACGCACGTTACAAACGATAGTTCTACATGGACAGGTCAAACTTATGCTTCGGCAGTACAGCAAGTTAGTAATGAAAAAGGAAGTCACATAGTGATATTACCTTCTTCCTCTTTAACAGAAACTATTTGTGCTCGTTTGGGCGCTAAATTAGATGCATCGGTAGCCACTAATGTGATAGGACTTCCAGATACAGCTAATGGATTTATGGTGAAAAGAGGGATTTTCACTGGAAAAGCTTTTTCTACTGTTTCCTTAATGGAAGATAAAAAAGTAATTGCTGTAAAAAAGAATGCCTTCAATTTTGAGGCTTCCTCTCAAGATAAAGCAACTATCTCTACATCAACGGTAACGGTTGACGATAAGGACTTAAAAATTAAAGTGCTAGAAACGAAGAAAGCGGAAGGTGATGTTTTATTGCCAGAAGCAGATTTGGTGGTGTCAGCAGGTAGAGGCCTGAAAGGACCTGAGAACTGGGGGATGATAGAAGAATTGGCTAAAACTATTGGTGCAGCAACTGCTTGTTCTAAACCTGTATCGGATGTAGACTGGAGACCTCACCATGAACATGTAGGACAGACAGGGATAAAAATCAGCCCCAATTTGTATATCGCAATAGGAATTTCAGGCGCAATTCAGCATCTTGCAGGTGTAAGTTCTTCGAAAACAATCGTAGTAATTAATACTGATGAAGATGCTCCTTTTTTCAAATCTGCCGACTATGGTATTGTTGGAGATGCATTTGAGGTAGTTCCCCGATTGATAGAGGCACTAAAAAAATAAAAAAAGAGCGTTTTTCTCGTGGACAAAATTAGACTTGAAATTTTAGGTTTATCATCTAGCCCTTCACAAACAGGCTCTTTTGCCTTGGTATTGGGAGAGGAAAAGGGTGACAGAAGATTGCCGATTATTATTGGTATGTTCGAGGCACAAGCTATTGCCATAGAAATTGAAAACATTAAACCCAATCGCCCCATGACGCACGATCTATTTCGTACCGTTGCTGGGGAATTTAATATTGGTGTAGAAGAGATTGTAATTTCTGATTTAAAAGAGGGGGTGTTTTTTGCTAGTATTTTATTTAATAACGGAAAAACTGTTTCATCTGTTGATGCAAGGCCTTCCGATGCCATAGCGATAGGCTTACGCTTTGGTGCTCCTATTTATACGAACGAAAATGTATTAGGCGAAGCCGGAATCATTCTAACAAGCGAAGAAGAAGAGGCAGAATTGGGCTTGAGTAGTGTAGAGAAAAGCGAGAAAAGAGAAGAAGTAACGCCTATTAAAAGAACTCGAAAGGTAAAGGAATTAGGAGATATGTCTGCCCAAGAATTAAATGACATGCTAGACGATGCCATTAATAATGAGCAGTACGAACGGGCAGCAAAAATCAGAGACGAATTAGACAGAAGAAATTAAATAATAGCAACAATTACGCTAGTAAAATAACCTCCTTATTTATGTAGTATGGCTAGAAGAATAGCTGTTATTGGTAGTGGTGCTTCAGGAGCCGCTGTCGCTTTATTTTTGCATAGAAACGGTGAGGAAGTCACTCTTTTTGAAAGAGAACCGAACCCAAAACCTGTTGGCGCAGGATTTATGCTCCAATTAACAGGGCAACAGGTGCTACATAATTTATCTCTTTTTGATACAGTAGCTAATTATGGGCATTCCATTCAAAAAATTGAAGGAAAGAATATGTCTGGAGATTATGTGCTGGACCTGAATTTTGATCACTTACCTTTTAACTCGTATGGAATAGGTATGCACAGAGGGCTGCTGTTCTCTATTATGCATCAAGAAATTAAAAAAGAAGGAATTACATTTCGTACAGGATTTGAGGTAAAAGATATTCTTAAAAAAGGAAATGAAACATACCTCGAGTCTGTAACTGGAGAAACAGAAGGGACTTTTGATTTAGTAGTTGTAGCTAATGGATCGTCTTCTTTGTTAAGAAATAACTTACCAATTACTAAACGATCTAACAAACAAAAATGGGGGGCAGCATGGACAGTTGTTCCGAATACGAGTAATGATTTTGACAATCGCATTTACCAAGTGTACTGTGGCACAAAAAAAATGATTGGACTAATGCCAATCGGTAGAAAAGAACCTGCTGACAATGCTTCTTACCTCAATGTGTTTTGGAGCCTTAAAATGAGTGATGCTAATCAGTGGAGAGAGAAAGGCTTAGAGAACTGGAAAAATGAAGTGAAAGATTTAGCCCCACATTTAGCATATGTGATCAACGAAATACCCGATCTGGATGAGGTAAGAATAGCGCCTTATTATGATGTGAAATTAACACCCTACTACAAAGATAATGTGGTATTTATTGGTGATGCCGCACATGCTATGAGTCCACAGTTAAGCTGTGGAGTAAATAATGCCTTACTCGATGCACAAGTATTGGCTATTTCTTTAAAAGAAAACAGTTCTATGGAAACAGCTTTAAAAGCCTTCTATCAGCAACGAAAAAGTCATAACCAGTTTTACCAGCAGTTATGCCGAGTGATTACACCACTTTTCCAGTCGAGTTATCCAATTGGAAAAGCTAGAGATTTTATTCTAAATCAAGTATCTTCGTTTTCATTTACGAACCAATGGATGGCTGAAAATGCCTTAGGTATTAGAGAAAGTCTATTCAAACGGTTAGATGAAAAATATTACTTAACTAAATAGAAAGTGAAATCATTAGGTATCATTGGTTTTGGGAGTTTTGGCCAATTTATAGCCAAGCATTTACATCCATTTTTTACCATTACGGTATTTAACAGAAGTGATAAGTCAGAAGACGCTAAGAGACTAAACGTAGCCTATGGAAGCCTTGAAGAAGTAGCTTCTAAAGATATTGTGATTTATTGTGTGCCGGTTCAGTTTCTAGAAGATACACTTCGTAAAACGGCTTCTTTTTTACAACCAAGGGCAGTGGCTGTAGACGTATCTTCAGTGAAAGTAAAGCCATTAAAATTAATGAAAGAAATACTGCCTTCCTCTGTGGAAATAATAGGAACGCACCCCTTATTTGGTCCGCAAAGTGGTAAACGAGGAATAGAAGGCTTGCGCTGTATGGTTTGTTCAGACGATTCTGATCATAAACGATGTGTGATAGACTTTTTAGCAACTAATTTGAAATTAACGGTATTAGAGCGTTCCGCAGAAAAACATGACCAGCAAATGGCATACGTACAGGCACTGACTCATTTTATTGGTAGAGCTGTAGACAATATGAATATCCCTGATACGGATCAAAAAACAAATGCGTATCAGTATTTATTAGATATTAAAACAACCTTAGGACAAGACTCGTGGGAACTGTTTAAAACAATTGAACAAGAAAACCCATTTGCAAAACAGGTAAGAATTGACTTTTTAAATGAATTGACTAGTTTGGATGAACAACTTTAGCGTAAACAAAGCATCTTATTATTTTTCCTATATTTGTAATGAAAACAAACCATGATGAAACAAAAAAACAATCTCTTCCTTATAACGATTTTATTACTATTAGCTATTACTAGCCGATTTTTGTCGATGCCTTCCAATTTCTCCATATTAGGTGCTATTGCGTTATTTTCGGGTGCATGTATTACGAATAAGGTATTTCGTTTTGCATTGCCTATGGTATTGCTATTTGTAAGTGACTTGCTATTAAATAACTTGGTGTATGCAGAATATTATGAGTCATTTACTTTTTTCTATTCAGGAGCCTTCTTTTCGTATGCTGCGTATGCATTAGCTATTATAATCGGTTCACTTCTTACTAAAACCAATTCATTGCACATTATTGGGGGTAGTGTAGGTGCTGCGGTCGTATTTTTTGTATTATCTAACTTTGGAGTATGGGCAACTACAGCTATGTATGCGAAAACATTCTCTGGTTTATTGAGTTGCTACGAAATGGCAATTCCATTTTTTAAGAATTCATTAGCTTCCAATCTCGTGTTTAGTACACTCTTGTTTGGTGCCTATCACCTCGCTACTAAAAATCAAGAAACGAGGGCTTTAGGATAATTTTACTCGTTTTTAGTATTTAAGCTTAAATTTACAATGAATAAAAAAGGTACCTGATTCTTTCAGATACCTGTTCAATTGTTTTTACCACCGAGCTGTTAATTAAATAATTCTGTCCCCGAGAAGAAGAAAGAAGCTTCTATTGCTGCATTTTCATCAGAGTCTGATCCATGAACAGCATTATCTCCAATAGACACTGCGAATTTCTTTCTAATTGTTCCT
>JBGCEI010000156.1:0-11220 GCA_045106295.1 Cyclobacteriaceae bacterium | reverse complement strand
TGGAATACGCTAATAGAAATGTTACTAATGTAAAAAAGATGATTTTGACGGGTAGTTCTGGTCTCTTCGAAAATACAATGGGAGGATCATTTCCGAAAAGAGGGAGTTATCAATTTGTAGAAGAGAAAGTGGGTTATACTTTTTACGACCCTAAAACAGCTACTAAGGAATTAGTTGATTATGTGTACGATATCGTAAATAACACACAAAAGTGCTTGCGTATAATTTATATTGCTAGATCAGCTCAGAAGCATAATATGTCTGATGACTTGAAAAAATTAAAAGTTCCTACTTTATTGGTTTGGGGATTAAATGATACCATAACTCCTCCTATGGTAGGGCATGAATTCAATAAATTATTACCTGAATCTGAGTTGAGGTTTATTGATAAATGTGGGCATGCACCGATGATGGAACATCCTGAGATATTTAATGAACTATGTATTCCATTCTTAATTAAGTAAGGTTATAATGGTAGCAGAAAAGATAATTAACTCTTCGATTTTTCCTCTTAAAACTTCTGATACACTAGATAAGGCATTAGAGTGGATGGAAGAAATGAAGGTGTCTCACTTGCCTGTGATAGATAACTTCGTATTCAAAGGAATGATTAGCGAGGCTGTGTTACTGGAGCAATCAGATCTTTCTGCTTCGTTATCTGACGTGAAATTAGACCACCATAAGACGTTTGCTAATCAGAGTGAGCCTGTTTTTGATGTGATCCGAACAGTCAACGAGCATCAATTGAGTGTGATTTCTGTTGTAGATGACCAAGAAAATTATTTAGGCAGCATTACTATTAAAGATTTGTTGGATTGGGTTTGTAAAGGAAGTGCTTATCAACACCCCGGTGGTGTAGTAGTGCTCAATATGCAGACTAATGATTATTCACTATCTCAGATTAGTCAATTAGTAGAGTCAGACGGAGTTAAAATATTAAATGCGTCAGTACAAACTATTCAAGATGATCATTCTAAGATTCGAGTAGTATTAAAGCTTAATAAAGATAATATTTCACGTGTTGTAGCTTCATTTGAGCGGCATAAATATACTATTGAAGCTATATTTTCTGATTCAGAAGCTTCTAGAATGGGTAAGGATAGAGTAGATAACCTCTTGAAATATTTAGATATTTAATCTAGATTAAATTCGCATAATAATCGATAAAAGATGAAAGTAGCTATTATTGGAAGGTCTTTTAATAAAGAATGTATCCCATACATTAAAGAGATGTTTGCCAATCTGTATGCTAGAAAGACAGAGGTTTATGTTGTATCTTCTTTTTATTCTTATTTAGAAAAAGAAATTAGCCTTTCTAAAACACAAATAACAGCTGTGTTTACAAAAGACGATATACCACAAGTGGATTACTTTTTTAGTGTGGGTGGAGACGGTACGTTTTTAGATACAGTAACGTATGTAGGAGAAAGAGAAACGCCCATATTAGGGATAAATGTAGGTAGGATGGGGTTTTTAGCAACCATTCCTAGAACAGAAATAAATGAAGCATTAGAAAATTTAGAGGCTAAACAGTTTGATATTGATAGTAGAGCGATGCTTCAAATTGAAATGGAGAATAATTCGTTTTTACCTATTAATTATGCATTAAACGATATTTCTATTTCTAAACGGGACACGTCGTCTATGATTACCATCCATACGAAGATTGATGGGGAATTTTTAAACTCGTATTGGGCGGATGGATTGATTATCTCTACTGCAACAGGTTCTACAGGGTATTCGTTAAGTTGTGGGGGGCCTATTATGATGCCTTCTTCATCAAATTTTATTATAGCACCAATTAATCCGCATAACCTTACTGCAAGACCACTTATTATTTCGGACAAAAGTTCTATTGAATTATCTATTGAAACGAGAAGCCAAAGTTATCTCGCTACATTGGATTCTAGGTCTATTAGAATGTCTCAAAAACAAAAGATAACCATTAAAAAAGCCCCTTTTAAGGCGAATATGATTCGTAATTCTGCGGCATCGTATTTACAAGCTTTAAAAAGTAAGTTGAACTGGGGCTATGATGTAAGAAATTAAAAGACCTCTATTTTACAATAAATATTATATTTTTGTGTTATATTTAAAATCACTTTGTGATGAAAAGACTTTTTTATATTATACTATCATTAACACTTGTTTGTTTTGTTCTCCCATCGTATGGACAGCAAAAGAGGAATAAGAAAGCATTAGCGAAAAGCTATAAAAACAAGCATAGTCGTAATAAGAGAATTAAAAAACATAGAAAGAAAAAGATTAAGCTACAACATTCTCAGAAAGCGTTAGGTACACCTATCAGTAGAAATTATAAGTTAAGTAAAAACGAACATTATCTATCGGTAGGTCTTCAGGTAGGGGCTTTTAACTACAAAGGAGAGTATGATCAAACGCAAAAAGTTCTATCAGGAAATCTGAAAAGTACACGCCCAGCTATTGGTGTTACGGCAGTAGAAAGGATGAGTCCTAATCTTTCGCTTAGGGCTTCGTTGATGTATGGTAGGCTTTCTGGAGGAGATGCCGATCTTAAAGAGAAGGACTATCTTGATGATTCTCAAATAGGTAAAGATCTTGCTTTTCATAGATTAAGAAATACTGGTTTTACAAACGATATCTTAGAATTTAAAGTAGATGCTATCTTTGAAATAATTTCTTCTAGAGGAGGAGGTCATGTAAAAAGAGCATTCTTTACGCCTTATGTATTTGCTGGAGTAGGGGTGTTTACCAATAACCCTAAGTTCGAAGGGAAAAGCCTAAGGGATATAGGTACTTCAGGACAAAACCTATCTGAAGCAGATAAGGCACTAGTTCTTAATGAAGCAGTAAACGAGGATGCTGTTATTCCTGATTTATATAGTACGATACAGTTAGCTATTCCTTTTGGGGTGGGGGTAAGACAAAAAATCAACGATCACTTTGATTTAAGTTTTGAGGTAGGCGTACGCTTTACCTTTACAGACTATATAGATGATATAGGGAATAATACAGTATTTGTAGGTGAAGATCTTGTTCCTGAGCAAGATAATTATGGTCTCTTAGATCCATCCATTGTTCAGCAAATCACTGAAGCTCACGGCCTAATACCAGCAGATAATGACGGGGTTACTTCGCCAAGTTCTTTTAATGGTAGAGGACAACCAAGAGGTGGTTCGAAAGGTAACTTTTTTACAAATAGAGACTTTTATATTTTTACAGGGTTTCAACTTACCTATGTGTTAAGCTCTCCTGTGGTTACCTCTAAATTCTAGTTTGATTAAATTAGCTAAAATAGCTTTTATACTGCTTGTCAGTTTTATTACCATCAAATCTTATGGTCAGCTAAACGAGTTAGGTTTTGGTATTAGTAATTCAACCTATGTTGGTGATATAAGTCCTTCTGCATTACCTAATCAATTAGCACCTTCTGCAGCTATTTTTTTTAGAAAGAATACGAAAGATTATAGTGCTGCTTTAAGAGGACAATTGGCTTATGTAAACGTAAAGGGAAATAATTCATCAGAAAATGGAGCTAGGTTTTATGATCAAACCCTTTCATTTTCTAATAGCTTATTAGAACTGTCAGTTCTTGGAGAATATAATTTTTTAGATTTTAGTAAAAGGCTGTCTAATAGTAGTCAACGAGTGGTGTTTTCCCCCTATGTAATGGGAGGAATCGGAGGGACTTACTCCATTGCTTCTTCTGTAACATCAGGAGCTTCGGTGTCTTCAATTTCTCCAGTAATACCAATAGGAGTAGGAATGAAATTTCTATTAAATCCATTTTGGGTGTTAGGGGTTGAAGTAATTGCTAGAAAAACATTTACTGATAAACTAGACGGCATCAATCAAGATAAATTTCTTTCTAGTTCTGTAGGGAAAAGTGATTTGTATTATACTGCTGGGCTTACGTTAAGCTATGTGTTTAATGGTGTTAATTGCCCTATTAAGGTTTACCCTAAGACTAAAATGAAGAGAAATAGTAAGTTGAGTGATGCGTTTTAAGTCATGTTGTTTTCTACCAAATAATTAATCTCTAATTATTCTTCTCTAATCCACAAATTAACTCTAAATTTGCTAGCCTTTTAGCATTTTATGGCTTCAGATAATAAGTTACATACCGATAATATTCCTTCTCATATTGCCATTATTATGGATGGCAATGGACGATGGGCAAAGAAACAAGGTGAGATGCGTTCTTTTGGTCATCAGAATGCCGTTACTTCAGTAAGAGAAACGACAGAAACGTGTGCTAAACTAGGTGTTAAGTACTTGACTTTATATGCCTTTTCTACAGAGAATTGGGGTAGACCAAAGGAGGAAGTAAATGCATTAATGCAACTTTTAGTAGATACTATTAATCTAGAACTTGATACCTTACAAAAGAACGATATTAAGTTAGAAACGATAGGTGATATTGCAGCGCTCCCTGAAGCCTGTCAGAAACAGTTAGTAAAAGCAAAAGAACTAACTTCCACTAATAATACTATGACACTAGTTTTGGCTCTTAATTATAGTGGACGGTGGGATTTGGTAAATGGGATGAAGAGAATAGCTGAGGCTGTTGCAGACAATAAACTACTTCCTTTTGAAGTAAATGAGTCTACTATTTCATCATACTTGTCTACATCGTCTATGCCTGATCCAGAGTTAATGATTAGAACCAGTGGGGAGATGAGAATAAGTAATTTTTTACTTTGGCAATTAGCCTATACTGAAATCTACATCACAGATACTTTGTGGCCAGAGTTTAGGAAAGAAGATTTATACCAAGCGTTAGAGGTTTTTCAACAAAGGGAAAGACGGTTTGGTAAAACGAGTGAACAGATAATACCTTAATGAGACAGTTAATTACGCTATTTTTTATTGCCATCTCATGTACTTTTTCCTTTTCACAAGAAGGAAAAACTATTGACTTGAATTATAAAAGTCCGTCTACCTATATTATTAAAGATATTATTGTGTCTGGTGCTAAAACATTAGATAAAGAGGCGCTAGTGGCTTTGTCTGGTTTTCAGAAGGGTGATGAAATTCGACTGCCTAGTGATAAAGTTGGTCAAGCGATTAAGAATATTTGGAAACAACGGCTAGTAGATAATGTGGCAATTAAAGCTGCTGAATTAGCGTATAAACAAGTCAATATTTATATCGAAGTAACTGAAAGACCTCGTTTGTCTGGCTATATTATTCAAGGCGTTAAAAAAGGAGTTGCTAATGATATTGGGGAAGAAATTTCGCTTTTAAAAGGAGCTATTGTTTCTCCGGCATTGATTAAAAATACAAGGTTACATATTCAAAAGTACTTTTTAAAAGATGGCTACTACAATGCGAAAGTAAATATTGAGAAAGAAGAATCGTCTCTTAGTAAAGATTATGTGAAATTACGAATAGATGTTGATAGGGGTAAAAAAGTAAAGATTGAGAAGTTGAGAATTATAGGGAATAAGGATGTCGAGGATAAGAAGTTAATTAAGCAATTAAAAAAAACGAGACAACGAAAACCGTTTAGAGTATTTCATCGATCTAAATTTATTGAAAAGGAATTCAAAGAAGATAAAGAAAAGTTAATTGATTATTATCGTAAAAATGGTTATAGGGATGCCCGAATTTTAAAAGATTCAGTAGATCGTTTTGGTGAGAAAAGAATTAATTTAGACCTTCAGATATATGAAGGGAAGAAGTATTATTTTGGCGAAATAAGTTGGTCAGGTAATTACATTTATGAAACTAAAAAATTAAAAAGGATACTTAATATTAAAAAGGGAGAAATTTACAATAAAGAGTTACTAGATACTCGGTTAAATTATAATCCAACTGGACAAGATGTAAGTTCTTTATATTTAGACAATGGGTACCTCTTTTTTAGTGCCAATCCAGTAGAAGTAGGAATTCAGGGAGATACTGTGGATATAGAAATGCGTATTTACGAAGGAAAGCAGGCTACTATTAATAATATTATTATAAATGGGAATACTAAAACGAGTGACCATGTGGTCTTAAGAGAAATTAGGACTCTTCCAGGGCAGAAATTTAGCAGGTCTGAATTGATACGTACACAAAGGGAATTAGCTCAGTTAGGATATTTTGATCCAGAACAAATGGGGATTAACCCTATCCCTAACCCTAAAGATGGGACAGTTGATATAGAATACACATTGGTAGAAAAACCAAATGACCAACTCCAACTTTCTGGTGGTTTTGGTGGTTTTGTAGGTTTTGTAGGAACCTTAGGAATTGTGTTTAACAACTTTTCTTTACGAAATATTCCAAATAAGGAATTGTGGAGTCCATTACCATCTGGAGATGGTCAGAGGTTGTCCTTACAAATGAGAGCTAATGGAAAACAGTTCCAAAATTATTCTATCTCATTTACCGAACCATGGCTAGGTGGTAGAAAGCCCAATTCATTTACTGTTTCATTTAATAGATCCGTTCAAAGAAGGTTTACACGAACAGGAGATGTAGTTGGGTTCTTGAAACTGACAGGAGCTTCTGTTAGTTTAGGGAGAAGGTTACGTGTACCAGATGATTACTTTACGTTAACAAATACTTTATCGTACTACTTTTATAATTTAGATAATTTTGGAGGTGCTAATTCTTTATGTACCACCTGTAAGGCAAACAACTTATCATTGACAACTACTTTGTCAAGAAATAATATAGGTACTAATCCACAGTTTCCTACAAGAGGTGGTTCTACATCTTTAGCGGTAACACTTACCCCTCCTTATTCATTAATTAATAGAGATAGAGAGACACTTTCTGAGCTTCAAAAAAATGATTGGATAGAGTACCATAAGTGGATGTTTGATAATTCATTATTTATGAAATTAACAGGTAACAAAAAATCTGAAGGGTTATTTGCTGCTAAAAAGACATCCCATCCATTGGTGCTAAACATTAGAACGCACGTTGGTTTCATAGGCTCATACAATAATAAATTAGGGATAGGTCCTTTTGAACGATTTACAGTAGGCGGAGATGGACTATCAGGGTTTAATTTCTTATTAGGGTCTGATGTGATTGGATTAAGAGGGTATGGAAATAATTCGTTGCCTAATAACTTTAATGCTGGAGATGAAACGGGTGGCGGAGTAGCGTATGATAAATTTGTTGCAGAACTTCGTTTTCCTTTAGTAACAGAAGGAGTAGCTACTATTTTTGTGTTAGGGTTTCTTGAAGCAGGTAATGCATGGAGAGACTTTAAAGACTTTAATCCTTTTGAAACGTATCGTTCGGCAGGTGTAGGAGCAAGAATTTTTATGCCTGCTTTTGGTATGATTGGCATAGATTATGGATATGGTTTTGATGAATTGAACGATGTTAATGGTAATTCATTAAATAGAGGACAGTTCCATTTTACTATTGGACAGCAGTTAAGGTAGAAACAGTATGATGTTAGACATTACAGAATATTTCCAAAAGGCTAAGCGTAAACAAACCTCTAAGCTTATCGTTAGTGGGATTGTGCTTAAAATGTTATTTGTTGTAGCTATTTCATTGATGAATGGTAATGTTGCACAAGCTCAAAAGTTTGGTTTCATAGATTCAGAATTGATATTGAAGAAAATGCCACAATACAAAGAAGCGCAACAAGAAATAGATCGTGTATCGATTAATTATCAGAAAGAGATAGAGGTTATGTCATCTTCTCTAGATTCTATGTATAATGTGTACCGAAAAGAAGAAATTTTGCTTACCGAAGAAATGAAGCAAAAGAAGAAAACACAGATGAGTGAAAAAGAAACGGAGATCAAGGAATATCAACGAAAGATATTTGGGTTTGAAGGGCTGATTTTTCTTAAACGGCAAGAGCTAATTCGTCCAGTACAAGATGTACTTTATGAAGCAGTAGAGAGAGTATCTAAAAGGCATAAACTTCAGTTTGTATTTGATAGAGCAGGCGATTTATCTATGATTTATGCCAATCCAGTACATGATTATACAGACTTAGTAGAAGAACAATTAGAGATCATAAACGAGCAAAATAAAAGCAGAAAAGGAACACCTAAAAAATAAAACAGTCACTAACTTTTTAATTTACACAATCATGAGAAAAATAAAATTAATAGCATTAACAGGAATACTTTTTATAAGTGGATTAAACTTAAAAGCGCAAGATCTTAAAATAGGATATGTAAATGTAGAGTATGTTCTTTCGGTATGGTCGGCGGTGAAAGCGGTACAATCTGAAGTCAAGATTTATGAGGAGCAGTTGATGAAAGATATTCAAGCAAAACAAGGAGAGTATCAAGCAAAAGTTCAGGAATATGAAAGAACAAAAGCAATTCTTACTGATCCTAAAAGACAAGCATTAGAAGTTGAAATTCAGAGCTTAGTAAGCCAAATACAATTGTATCAAAAAAATGCTCAGATCGAATTAATGAATAAGCAACAAGAGAAGTTGAATCCATTATTTACGAAAGTATCGGAGACAATTAATGAGGTGGCTAAAGAGCTGAATTATACACATGTGTTTAACCAAACAATAGAAGCGAACTCTATTTTATTGTATGCAAAAAATGAAGAAGATAATTTATCTAAGGCAGTGATGAAGAAAATAGGAATACCAATTCCTGAAGAGTCTGCTCAAGAATAATCTATTTCGTTTAACGAATTTAAAAGCTACTTTGGAAACAGAGTAGCTTTTTTTATTTTTAGAGATATGATTCCTCTTCTGAAAAAATCTGATAAAGTAATTATTCTCTCCACTGCCCGTAAAGTAAGCAGGGAAGAAATGAACCTTGCTAAGGAAACCATGCATTCGTGGGGTTTAGAGCTTAGTGAAGGGATTAATTTGTACAAAGAAGATTATCAGTTTGCTGGTACAGATGAACAACGTCTCAGTGATCTTCAACAAGCATTAGATGATGTTTCTATTAAAGCCATCTTTTTTGCAAGAGGTGGTTATGGTACGTCACGATTAGTAGATCAATTAGATTGGGCAATATTTAACCAATCACCAAAATGGTTAGTTGGTTTTAGTGATGTTACTATTTTACATACGATAGTAAATAACCATGGTGTACCAAGCATCCACGGGACTATGCCCATTTTATTTGAGAATAAGATAGCGGTAGATTCCTTGAAGGGTGTGTTGTTTGGTGGAGAGAATAAAACAGAAGTTAAACCTCATCTATTTAACAGACTAGGAGAAGCAACGGCTCCAATAGTAGGAGGGAATCTTACTTTGTTAATACATGGATTAGGCACTCCAACAGAGATTAATACTGATGGGAAAATTCTTTTTATTGAAGAGATAGACGAGTACCTCTATCATATTGATAGGATGATTCTTCAGTTAAAACGAGCAGGTAAATTAAGTCAATTGAAAGGGCTGATTGTAGGAGGTTTTTCTCAAATGAACGACAATCCCATACCATTCGGTAAATTAGCTTACGAGATTATTCAAGAGCATACAGCAGAATATGATTACCCTGTTTTATATGATTTTCCTGCGGGGCATGTGGAAGAGAATCAAGCATTGATTTTAGGGAAGAATACGTTGCTTTCTGTGACAGAAGATAGTGTTTCAATAGAACAATAAAAATCCCTTATTGATAGAAATCAATAAGGGATTTTTATATTCAATTTAAGAGAAGATATTATTCTTCTTTTTTAGGTTCTTCAGGTGTTTTTTTGGTTTTCTTTTTATTGATTTTGAAAACCATTTTTTCCTTTTTAGTATCGTAGTCAGCTACCATACTGTCTCCTTCTTGAAGGTCTCCGTTTAGAATTTCTTCTGCTAAGGCGTCTTCTAAGTGTTTTTGAATAGCTCTATTCAATGGTCTAGCACCATACTGAGGATCAAAGCCTTTTTCTGCTAAGAAGTCTTTGGCCCCATCAGTGATGGATAAGCTGTAACCAATTGCTTCTATTCGTTTAAACACTTTTTCAAGCGTAATATCGATGATTTGCTTGATGTGTTCTTTTTCTAACGAGTTAAATACAATGACATCATCTAATCTATTCAAGAATTCGGGAGCAAATGCTTTTTTAAGAGCGCTTTGAATAGTACCTCTCATTATGTCATCGATGTTGTCTTGTTTAGACTGAGTAGAGAATCCAATACCTGCACCGTAGTCTTTCAAGTCTCTAACACCAATATTAGAGGTCATAATGATGATCGTATTTCTGAAGTCTACTCTTCTACCCAATCCATCGGTCAAGATACCATCGTCTAATACTTGTAGTAAGATATTAAATACATCAGGATGTGCTTTTTCGATTTCATCTAGTAGCACTACACTGTATGGTTTTCTTCTTACCTTTTCGGTCAATTGACCACCTTCTTCGTATCCTACATATCCTGGAGGCGCTCCTACTAATCGTGAAACGGAGAATTTCTCCATGTATTCACTCATGTCTATTCGCACTAAAGAATCTTCTTTATCGAATAAGAAGTCTGCTAACACTTTGGTTAGTTCTGTTTTACCAACACCAGTAGGCCCTAAGAATACAAATGAACCAATTGGTTTGCTTGGGTCTTTTAACCCAACCCTAGTTCGCTGAATTGCTTTGGTTAATTTTTCAATAGCAGGGTCTTGACCTATTACACGACTTTTTAATTCGTCGCCCATGCCTTTTAGCTTTAAGCTTTCTTTTTTGGCTACTTTGGATACAGGAATACCTGTTACCATAGCAATGACATCGGCTACATGGTCTTCTGTTACTTCGTAACGGTTTTTCTTAGTTTCTTCTTCCCATTTTACTTTATCTTGATCTAGTTTGGTAAGAAGCTTCTTTTCTTTGTCTCTTAACTGAGCAGCTTCTTCGTATTTTTGATTTTTGACAACCGTATTTTTCTCTTTTTTTACATCTTCTATCTCGTTTTCAAGTTTTACGATGTAGTCAGGGACATGGATGTTGTTGATGTGTACACGAGCACCTACTTCGTCCATGATGTCTATTGCCTTGTCTGGCAAGAAACGATCGCTAATGTATCTGTCAGAAAATTTCACACAGGCTTTTAATGCCTCTTCAGAATAGGTTACGTGGTGATGGTCTTCGTATTTTGATTTGATGTTTTCTAAAATTTCTAATGTTTCTTCTACTGAAGTAGGATCAACCATTACAATCTGAAAACGTCTGGCTAAAGCACCATCTTTTTCGATGTACTGTCTGTATTCATCGAGTGTAGTAGCACCAATACATTGTATGTCTCCACGGGCAAGTGCAGGTTTGAACATATTGGAAGCGTCTAAGGAACCAGAAGCTCCTCCAGCACCTACAATGGTA
>JBGCEI010000155.1:0-4253 GCA_045106295.1 Cyclobacteriaceae bacterium | reverse complement strand
GTAAAACCAATTTATTATTTACCAGAATCGGACTATTATGCTGAAATACAGCGTTCAGTTAGTCAACTCACAAAATTTGACTGCGAAGGAGTTGTAGAGTACTTAGAATATGAAGATTATGTTGTACTTTCGTTCTATGTGAGTGCAAATGAAGTATTTACCAATCATTTGTTTGTTATCGATCCAGAAGGAGAAACTATTTTCTCTACTATTTTAGCACAAGGAATGGAAGGAATAGGAATGAACACCTTCTTTTTCTTAAACAATCAATTGTGGTTCACTCGTAATAAAACAACGCTTAGCAGTATCTTAATTTCATGAGGATTTTAGTTATTCTTTTCTTAATCATAAGTACTAACATATATGCTCAAACCAAAACGGTAAAGCATGTGGTAAAGCAAAAAGAAACCTTGTATTCCTTAGCCAGAACCTATGGCGTTTCTATTGCTGAAATAGGGAGAAAAGACCCTAAATCAGACCTTGAAGTAGGAGAGATACTTACTATTCCACAATCAGTGAAAAAAGTAACAACTACTGATATTGTTAAAAAAGAATCAGTTTTAAGCTCTCAAAAGAATCGAAAGACACATTTAGTCGTACAAGGAGAAACGCTTTTTTCCATAGCAAGAAAGTATCGTGTAACTACTGCTAAATTGAAAGAATGGAATAAGTTGAAGACGCTAAACGTAAATATTGGACAAGAAATCATTGTTTCTCAGCAAGAACCTGATAAAGAGGAAGTTGTGATTAAAGCTAAAGTTCCTGTTATTATAAGAGAAAAACCTGAGAAAAAAATCACTGCACCAACTACTGTCGTTCCTGATTCGACTACTCACCTAGTCAAAAAAGGAGAAACAATGTACAGTATCTCTAAAAAATATGGATTAAAAGCTACTCAGCTGATGCAATTGAACCACTTAAATTCTACAGATTTAAGTGTAGGAAAAATGTTGAAAGTAGTAGACGAAAGCAAGGAGATAAAAATGCCTCTTGCTACTGATAAGCCTACTGTACAGAAGAAAAAGAAAGTTTATTATCCAGTAAGTATTCGATTAGTTGTAACCCAAAATAGTTCACCTGCGTTAAACAAGCCGTATTCTTTGGGCTTACACCAAACAATATCAGTAGGCACCATTGTAAAAGTAGAAGCGAAAAACGAAACTGCTTATGTGCGCATAGTAGGTAAAACAAACACAGCTGATTTACAAAGATTGGTTGTTAATAAACACGTATTCTCTCGCTTGAAAGGAGAAGAAGGGGAATCACTGTCTGTTTCTGCTTTTTATGTAAAGTAAATTATGAGAAATAGAATTCAAAATATATTAGAATCAGATTGGAAAGTATCGCTAGTAGCTGCAATCTTCCCATCATTAGTGAGTGCATTACTTGTAGGGTTTTCAATTAACAACTTCATGGAATATTGGCTTGGAATTTTTATTTTAGCCCCTTTTTTTATTGGGTTGATTAGCAGCCTCATTAAAGGCTATAAAACGCCAGTTAAATTCAATATCTGTCTTAAAATTACATTTCTAGGTCTTATCTTTTTTTGTTTATCTTTAATTATTCTTGCCATTGAAGGTGTCGTTTGCATTGTTATGGCTAGTCCAATAGGTATTATAAGTGCTTTTTTAGGCTGTTACGTAGGGTATATTCTTCAAAAAAAGAATATAAAGAATGTATTATCTATTTTGGTAATAGCTCATACAACTATTCTACCTTCATTTACTTTTGTGGAGTCGAAACTTGATAAAACAAATAAAGTTTATCCAGTTACTACAAAAGTTATAGTCAGTGCATCAAAACAACAAGTATGGGATAGATTACTTGAGTTCAAAAAAATTGACTCTCCTTTGAGTTTTATTTTTAGAAATGGAATTTCATACCCTATTGATTCTAAAATTATAGGCAAAGGAATTGGAGCAATACGATACTGTAATTTTTCAACGGGTAGTTTTGTTGAGCCTATTGATATCTGGGATGAACCTAATCTACTTCATTTTTCAGTTAAAAAACAACCCATTCCAATGAAAGAGTTATCTCCATATGATATTCATCCAAAGCATTTACATGGATACTTCGTATCAGTAAAAGGGCAATTTAAATTGACTACAACAGAAACAGGTGAAACTGAATTAGAGGGGACTACATGGTATTATAATAATATTTATCCAGAGTTTTATTGGAAGATTTGGACAGATTTAATCATTCATACCATACATGAACGAATATTGACCCATATTAAGACTTGTTCGGAAGAGACAAATCTTTAAAATGAAAAATTTTCAATCATTCTTGGATGAAAAAGTAGAGCTGTACAATCAGCCAGACTTTATCGCTAACGACCCCATCAGTATTCCTCATCTATTTACGAAGAAACAAGATATAGAGATTATTGGTTTTTGGGTGTCTATGTTGTCTTGGGGACAGCGAAAAACCATTATCAATAAGAGTAAAGAGCTATTAGAGTTGTTGGATAATTCTCCTTATGACTTTGTTCTTAATCATCAAGAAAGTGATTTGAAGCACTTTCTTAGCTTTAGACACAGAACGTTTAATGCGACTGACACACTCTATTTTATTCATTTTTTCAATTGGTTTTACAAACAATACGATTCCTTAGAAAAAGGCTTTTCTCAGTTTATGAGCTCAGAAGATGAAACGGTAGAAAAGGGGATTGCAGGCTTTCATAATCTTTTCTTCTCCTTGCCGGATTATCCAGAACGAACAAGAAAGCACATTGCTACGCCCTTACGGAATTCTGCTTGTAAACGAATCAATATGTTTTTACGCTGGGTAGTGCGTACAGATGATTGTGGTGTGGATTTTGGATTATGGAATGAGATAAAACCTAGTCAGCTAGTTTGTCCGTGCGATGTGCATGTGGGCAGGGTGGCTAATAAACTAAACCTGATCCAGACAGATAAAATGAATTGGAAGACAGCTATTGAATTGACCAATAAACTAAAAGAGTTTGATGCTGAAGACCCTGTAAAATATGACTTCGCTCTGTTCGGACTTGGAGTAGAGAAGTATTTTGATTGAAATAGGTAAAGACTTTTAGACAGAAGGGAAAGGTCAAAGACCTTCCTTTGTTGTAATAAATCGTGTATAAGTAAACTAAAAAGGAGAGTGGTATGTTAGGCATTCAATATGTATCTTTAAATGATTAAAACTTATATATGAACCGTTTTCTTAAAATAGCATTAATAGCTGCTGTCTTTATTGTGTTCGTAGGGACTTTGTTTTTCATCTACGATAAATCACAAAAAAAGCCAATCACTTATTCTACGCATACGCCTTTTTATACGACTATTACAGAAAAAGTAGTTGCTACGGGAAGTGTAGTTCCTGAAAAACAAGTCGATATCACGCCTAAGATTTCGGGAGTACTGGAAGAAATATTTGTAGAAGCAGGAGATGAAGTAAAGAAAAACCAGCCATTGGCTCGAATTATTATTATTCCTAATATGGTTTCTCTTAACTCCGCTGAGAATAGGGTGAAGCAAGCTCAAATTCAATTTAATAATGCAATAAAAGATTTAGAAAGAAATAGTAAACTATCTGATAATGAGTTTATTACAAAAGTAGAATTGCAACAAACAGAATTGAACTATGAACGGACTAAAGCAGAATTAGGTGCTGCAAAAGATAACTTCTTATTAGTGAAAAAAGGAGCAACTCGCAGTTCTGCTTCGCAGTCCAATACAATTATTAGATCTACCATTGCAGGTATGGTGTTGGACCTTCCGTTCAAAGAAGGAAGCTCTGTGATAGAGTCTAACAACTTCAACAATGGAAGTAAAGTCGCTGTGGTGGCAGATATGAGTAAAATGATATTTGAAGGAATAGTAGACGAGTCTGAGGTAGATAAAATAAGAGAAGGCATGTCTATGAAGCTAAACATTGGGGCTATAGATGGAAAAACCTTTAAGGCAAAAATTACTTACATTTCCCCGAAAGGAAAAGAAGAATCTGGAGCTATCCAATTTGATATCAAAGGAGAGTTAGAATTGAGAGAAGATGCTTTTATTCGTGCTGGCTACAGTGCTAATGCACACATTATTATAGAGGAGAAAAAAGATGTGTTAGCCATAAAAGAAGGGTTATTACAGTTTGATAAGAAAGGAAAAGCGTTTGTAGAAGTAGAGACTGGAGAACAGGAGTTTAAAAGAACACCCATTAAAACAGGCTTGTCTGATGGGATTAATATTCAAATTCTATCTGGTATTGATTCTACTTCAAAAATAAAGCAA
>JBGCEI010000154.1:0-2931 GCA_045106295.1 Cyclobacteriaceae bacterium | reverse complement strand
TATGAGCTAGCGTTGTCCAGTAAACTAGTAAATGTGGTAAAGTACGAAAAATTAGATGTGCTTCATGTACACTATGCCGTTCCACACGCTTCCGCTGCTTACATGGCAAAGCAGATATTGAAAGATGAAGGACTCGATATTCCTGTAGTGACTACCCTTCATGGAACAGATATTACCTTAGTTGGTAAAGATGCTTCGTATGAGCCTGTAGTTACCTTTAGTATTAATAAATCTGATAGTGTGACAGCTGTATCTGAATCATTAAAACAAGATACATTAGGCCATTTTAATATTAAAAGAGAAATCGACGTCATTCCTAACTTTATTGATCTGAAAAAGTTTGCCAAGCAGCGCATGGATCATTTTAAAACAGCTATTTGTCCCAATGGTGAGTTTTTATTGATTCATGTTTCTAATTTTAGGAAAGTGAAACGTGTGCAAGATGTATTGCAAGTGTTTTATGGTGTAAAACAAAAGTTGCCTGCCAAACTGATGTTAGTAGGTGATGGTCCAGAGCGTGCTGCTATGGAGAAGCTCTGTATGGAATTAGGAATTTGTGACGATGTACGTTTTTTAGGGAAAGTAAATGAAGTAGAAGAAGTACTTTCTGTAGCAGATCTTTTTTTACTACCGTCTGAGAAAGAAAGTTTTGGTTTAGCCGCATTAGAAGCGATGGCTTGCGAAGTACCTGTTGTCTGTTCCGATGCGGGAGGATTACCTGAAGTAATTCAACACAATAAGAACGGAATGGTAAATAAAGTAGGGGATGTGGATGGTATGGTAGAGAGTGCGGTGCAAATTCTGGGCGATGAAGAGGGATTACATTTTTTTAAAGAAAATGCCTTAAAAAGAGCGAAAGAATTTGATATAAAGGAGGTAATGCCTTTGTATGAAGCTATTTACCGAGAAGCGATTAGAAAAACATCATAGGTTATTGAAGTTTAAACCAATACAGGTTTAAAAATTTGAAAAAATACGTACTTTTGTATCGTCAAACGACAAAAAAATGGCACAAAAAGAAAGATTTACTGTAAAAGCAAAAAATGATGGGACTACTTCGGTAGCAAAAAATCCATTGATTGAGAAATTAACAAGAACTCATATTGCTGTTCCTGTTACCTTGTATTTCATATTGTCAGCAGGGTTGTTGTATTATGCAGTACAGCGTCAAAACATGAATCCTTTGGTAGTTACAGGCTTGTTTTTTGGAGGGTGGTTGTTTTTTAGTTTATTGGAATACATCATGCACCGTTGGTTATTCCATATGAGTATCCATACCAAATTCAGAAAAAACTTACAGTACACTGCCCACGGAGTACATCACGAATTTCCTAAAGATAAAACAAGATTAGCAATGCCCGTCCCAGCTAGTTTGGTATTAGCATCAGCGTTTTTTAGTGTATTCTGGGTGATCATGAATGTGTATACCTTCGGTTTTTTACCAGGCGTATTGACAGGTTACGCTACCTATTTGTTTGTACACTTTATTGTACATATTTATGCACCACCAAAAAACTATTTTAAACACTTATGGTTAAGTCACTCTATTCATCACTATAAAGATAACACTGTAGTATTTGGAGTGTCATCTCAACTATGGGATCATATATTTGGTACGATGCCAAAAAAAGCTGCTTAATCTTTTCTAATCGAAATTTCAAAAGGCATTACAGGTTTACTCTAATGCCTTTTTTTGTGCCATAATGTATCCGTAATGTAGCGCCTCGTGAATATTATTGAAGTTGATAGCCACATCAATAGAACTTATCGCTACTCCATAACTCGTTAAATAATTAGGGTATTCTTTCCCTTCAAAAAGACCTTTGTTGTAATCACTACTCATGGTTTCTACAGAAAGTAGTAATTCTTCTTTTATAAAACTGATCTCTTCTTGCGTGTAAGCAGATTCAGGTTTTGTTCCTTTTCTTGTTTTGTCAATAAATTCTTTCTCATAACGAAGAGGGAGTTTAGCCAATCCATAACACAGTAATTGTTGCGTACATAATAGGTGAGCTACATTCCAAATAATGTTATTATTAAACCCTTCAGGGATTTCATTGAGTTGTCCTAAGGTGAGACCATCAATACTAGAAAGTACATTTTTTCTAGTTTGAGTTAATAAATCAAATTCTTTTTCCATAAGCCAAATATACTATCAATTGATGGGATAGCAAGAGGCGGTTTACTTCTTATTTCATCTCTCTGCTGGATTAACCGACCTACCAAGTTGCATGTGCGGATTAATGTTTTTTTAAAAATCGGTAGATGAATTAAGTTTCTTGTAAAAGGTATTCCTTTTTATTGTTAATCATTTTTTAAAATTTTCAACGTCTTATTTTTTTACACTAGCGTCCGAATGTTTCAGAAAAAAAATGAGTCTTGAGATTCCGATATTTGAAGTTCTTAAACCCGGATTTTGCATTAGAATTCGTTATGAGAAGTTAACTAGCAAGAAATCAGGGGTTTAGCTCATTTCAGCCTAGCACCGCTAGGGTTAAATTGGCTAAACTTGCAAAGCGACTGATTTGCAGATAGTTAGATTCGGAATAGACTCTCTAATGCATATTTCGGGTTTAATAGGAAAGACCAAAATCAAAAAGACTAAAAAAAGAGCTGATTAAGTTTTATGACTTATTTTTCTGCTTTTAATCTTCATTTAACTAATCCAGCTAGTATCTTTGAGTATGGAATTACAAAATGATCTTCTACTCAAGGCGGCTACTCAACAGTCAACCGAAAGAACTCCTGTTTGGTTGATGAGACAGGCTGGTAGAATATTAAAAGAATACAGAGACGTAAGAGCTAGTGTGAGTGGATTTAAAGAATTAGTCAGCACGCCCCACTTAGCTGCTGAAGTCTCCATACAACCCGTAGATTTATTAGGTGTAGATGCCGCTATTATTTTTTCAGATATCTTGGAAGTACCTCAGG
>JBGCEI010000153.1:0-12826 GCA_045106295.1 Cyclobacteriaceae bacterium | reverse complement strand
GATTTTCCACTCAGATAGAGGTGTTCAGTATGCTTCTACTAAGCTAACAAAGTCTTCTTCAGGCTATCTCTCGCCTTTAGATATGGAAGTGAAATTGAGAGAGTTTAGTAAAATAGCGGCTTAGAAAAATTAGTCCCAAATTTACTAGGTAGTCCACAAAATTAGGGACAGTATGAAAAAGTTAATGTATAAATGTCTTCTGTATCCCTTTTTCTTCTCGATATAAACTCTAATTTTAGTGAATATATTATTTCAATAGAAATATTAGGTATAAAGAACGCTTACCTATCGCTAATCTAGTATTTAGAACATGAGAATAATTAAAAAAATAGGGTTAATAATAAGTCTGCTTGGATTTATAATCTTTACTGGAGGTATTTTTACTGGGACAAATAATGTGTCTCAAGAAGCTTTTGATGAGTGGACTTCGCAAAAAATAAAAAGTGATTTTTTTATTGAGAGGGCACAAAAAGAGATTGTAAATAAAGACTTAAACACGTCAGAATTAGCAAGTAAAGTTATTGAAATTGCTAAAGCCTCAAATGCCTATCATAAAAGCCAATCAACTATTGAATGGGATAAAATCATATGGTTGAAGTGGAACAAAACTTCTAAAGACCTTATTTACCCATTAGCAAGAGTTTCGGCAACAGGTTGGGCTCAAGAAAATCAATTGTTATTATTCTGGCTAACTTTTGGTTTAGCGATTATAGGAGGAATAATTGTTTTTGGTTCGGAATATAAATTGTTAGGTCCAGCTGGTATAAAGAATAACGGGATTATGCAGCATGCAGCTACTAATAGAGGTTGGATTGGAATGATTGCTTTTGTCTATTTTGTAGGGTTTTATCTGTTTTTATACTTCTTTCCAAATTATTTAGTTAATCCAATTTTAGCCGTAAACCCAATAAGTAAAGGGTTAAGCGGAAATGAATCTAGTCAATGGTTTCTGTATGGTTTTATGTATTGTTCTGTGATGAGTGTTTTTGCTATTCGTATGTTCATTAAATACAGACATAATGCGTATCAATTAGTGAGAACGGCAGTTGTTTTATTTTTCCAAATTGCTTTTGCTTTCTTGATTCCTGAAATTTTAGTTGCCTTCAATAAACCTTGGTTCGACTTTAAAAATGCATGGCCATTGAATTATACATTCTTCTTTGATTGGAACATTAATAGTTTAATGGCAAATGGAAATTTAGGAATTTTTATGTTAGTCTGGGGGATTCTGTTAACGGTTGTAATTGTTCCTGTAATGGTTTACTTCTACGGAAAAAGATGGTATTGCTCTTGGGTTTGTGGGTGTGGTGGATTGGCTGAAACACTGGGAGATCCATATAGACAATTATCAAGTAAATCATTATTTTCTTGGAAAATAGAGCGTTGGTTAATTCATGGAGTGTTAGTGTTTGCAACATTAATGACAGCACTTACTTTGTATACGTTCTTTGCAGAATTAGAAAGTTGGAAAGAATTGGTTTTTGGGATTTCAGTGTACGATGTACAAACTAGTTATGGTTTTTTAATAGGCTCTATCTTTTCTGGTGTTATTGGTACAGGGTTCTATCCTATTTTAGGGAATAGAGTCTGGTGTCGTTTTGGTTGTCCATTAGCAGCATATATGGGGTTGGTACAACGATTTAAATCACGTTTTAGAATTACTACAAACGGAGGTCAGTGTATCTCGTGTGGAAACTGTTCTACCTATTGTGAGCAAGGGATAGATGTGAGAGCATATGCTCAAAAAGGAGAAAATATCGTCCGTTCATCTTGTGTTGGTTGCGGTGTGTGTTCAGCGGTTTGTCCAAGAGGGGTTCTTAAGTTAGAGAACGGTCCTGAAGAACTTAGGATTAACGGAGATATTACTAAGGCATTTAATTAGGATAAATGCCTTGGCATGCTGTTTGTCTTACTGCTAGTTTAATTTATTAAGGTAAAAGTGGTTCACTTAAATACCTTTTATTAACTTAGCGATAGACTGATATGAAAAAAAGTTTTTTACAACTATCCATACTTGTTTCTTTATTGTTTATTCTGTCATGTACAGGGTCTAAACAATATGCGAAGAAGGCAAGGAAATTAGAAAAAGCAGGTCTTCATCAAGATGCTGCAGAATTTTATTACCAATCACTTAGAAGAAATACCAAGAATATCGATGCTCGTATAGGTCTACGAGAAAATGGAGGTAAGTTATTAGAAGATTATTTGGTTAGTTTTTTTAAAGCGAATGCTACTGGAGATCATAAAAAAGCGGTGTATGGATATCTTAAGGCTAAGAATTATCACGAGAAATTAGAGAGTTATAAAATATCATTGGATTTCCCTTCTCATTATGAAGGCTTGTTTGATGAGTCTAAGGCTAGTTACCTAAATAAGTTATACGAAGAGGCTAGGGTATTAAAAGAGAAAGATCAATTTTTTCAAGCAGAAGAGAAATTAAGTGAGGTTGTGAAAATTGATGCCAACTATAAAGAGGCATCTAGTTTATTAACCATTGCAAAAGCAGAGCCATTATACAGGAAAGGTCAGCTAGCGGTTGAACAAGGAGAATACCGTAAAGCGTATAATTTATTTACTCAAGTAGTTAGAAATGATGCGAATTATAAAGATGTAAAAGCGTTACAAGAAACGGCATTAGAGGAATCTGTATTTACAGTGGGGGTATTACCTTTTGAAAATACTTCTAGTTACCGAAATATGGGTGATCGTGTATCTGCTCATATTGTATCAGAGGTGTCAGCAGCAAAAGATCCGTTTATTAGGTTAGTAGATAGAGCGAATACGGATAAGATATTAGCTGAGCAGAAGTTAGCACTTTCTGGTTTAGTAGATGAGAAAACAGCAGCCAATGCAGGGCAATTATTGGGTGTTAAAGCAGTACTCGTTGGTAAAGTGATTAACTACAGTCAAAATAAAGGGAGGCTAAACTCTGAAGTAAAGATGGCGTATGAACCACATCGAGAAAAAAGGTATAATTCAGAGACTAAAAAGTCATATTATGAAACAGTTTATCGACCTGTTAGGTATTATGAATATCAGCAACAAAATGAGGTGGCTTTATCATTTCAATATCAACTGATCTCTTCTGAAACAGGACAAATTTTAACTACTGAGGTGATCGAAAAGAACTATGCTGATCGAATTAATTATTCGACATATAAAGGAAACTACAATAAATTAACTCCTGATCGCCGATTGACAGGAATAGGGTTTAATAATATAAGGAGATCATTTATAGGTAAGTTTAACGCACGCCGGCAATTAAAATCACCTGATGAAATTGCGAATACCTTATTTCAAAAGGTAGCGAATAGCGTGGCTATTGGTATCATTAATTATGAACAGTCTAGAGCAAATTAATTATGAATAAAAAAGTGTTTTTTATAGGGATATTTGCATTGGTTGTTTTTTTTGGTTGTAAAACCACTCAAACGGCGGTACAGAATACGCAATATGCTGAAAAGCCATCTTGGGTTTCAGAACGACCTATTTCTTCTCTGTATTACATTGGGGTAGCAAGTACGAACAAGCGTTTGGTGAGCAATGATTTTAAAGAGGCTACGAAACAAAAGGCATTAAATGATATGTCTTCTGAAATTAAGGTAAGAGTAAATAGTAATTCTATTCTGAATACGATTGAGGAAAACGATCGAGTGAAAGAGTCTTACTTATCAACGATAAAGGTTAGTTTATTAGCCGAGATAGAAGGTTATGAGCTAGTTGATACATGGGAGGATGAAAGGCATTACTGGGTGTATTATAAATTAAGTAAAGCAAAGTATGCGGAGATTCAGGCTCAAAAAAGAAAAGTAGCACGTGAAAAAGCATTGAATAGTTATCTGAATGGAGAATCTTTCAAAAAACAAGGGAACTATGTTAGTGCTGTGTCTTCGTATACAGAAGGACTTACCTTCTTAAAGCCATATTTAAACGAAGAAAATAAGATTAGTTACCAAGGAAATGATATTGAATTAGGGAATACTATTTTAAATAGTACACAACAATTATTCAATGATATTGAATTAAAGCTTAGTAAGTCATCCCTTACTTTAGTGAAAGGCTTGGATAAGAACCCAACGGTAGGTATTCAGGCATTATCTGCTTCGGGCAATAAATTATCAAACGTTCCTTTGTTAGCTATTTACGATGATAGTAAAAAGCAACAAGAATTAGCTATAACAGGGAATGATGGAAAGACAGAGTTGGTAATTAATCAATTTACTGCGAAGACACAATCTGTGCAGTTGATGCTCGATAAAAAAAGGTTTTCTCCTTTATCGTCTACAGATAGTTTAGTGGCTATCTTTTTAAGAGGAAGACAGTCTCCAGTACAGAAAATAGCATTGAAGATTAAAACGCCAGTTATTTATGCAACTTCAAATGAAAAGAATTTAGGTGTAAAAATGGCTACGCCTACGGTATTGAATGAAACTAAAAAAATGCTTACTGCCAAAGGGTATGTGTTTACGTCTACCAAATCAAAAGCAGATTTGGTATTGACAATAGATGCTGATACTCGAAAAGGAAATCAGACAAATGGTTTTTATGTCAGTTATTTAGATGCTTCTATTTCTATGGTTAAGTTATCTGGAGAAGAGTTTTATAAGAATAAGATAAGTAGTCAAAAAGGAATACAATTGTCTTTTGAACAAGCAGGATTTGATGCGTATAACAAAATTGAAAAAAAGATTGCTAACTTATTGATGGATTTGTAAATTTTATAGTTAAAATTGACTCTATGAAAAAGTATATCTTTATTTTATTAACAATAATAGTAACATCTATACCTAGTTTTAAATTAAGGGCTCAAATATTTGGTCCTTCTTTTAAAGAGTATGTGCTACACTCACCCGAAAAAATTCTTGAGCCTGTCAAGTCAATTGCTTTAGTCGGTTTTTATATACAAGGTCCTTCTGAACCAAGTAATTTCATAACAGATAAATCGTACGGAATATTTACAGCAAGATCGGAAACGAAAGAAATTAAAGACGACTACAAAGTGGATCATGGACAGGTTATCATGAATCACTTTGAGACAGGTTTGCTTAACGAAAAAAGAGGGATTGGATCAGAAAAGCCTTTATTGGAAGCTAAGACCAATATTTATAGTTTAGTAGAAAGGTCTAAAATTGAGCAGATTGCAATGGAACAGAAACACTCTCTTAGTGGAATGTTTGACGAATCAACTTTGCCAGAGATTGGTAAACTTGCAGGTGCAGATGCAATCCTAACAGTTAGTGGTAATTACAGTTACAATGATAAAGTATCTAAAAGAGAAAAGAAGAAAGATGGTGTTGTTGTTGGATATTCTTATTCTACCACTAGGGAAGTAAAAACAATTATTAATTTAAAAATAGTTTCGGTTGAAACAGGGACACTGGTACACTCTAAAACAGTAAATAACAGTGTTAAAAAAACACTTTCTGGCGATAAAAAAGGAGCGAAATTTGGTGTAAAAGTAAATGATTTAGCAGCTGAGTCGTTTAAAAACTCAGTGAATTCTGCCCTAAATTCATTTTCCCCTTACTATGTACAAGAGACATTTGCTATAAAAAAGATCAAATTAAAGGAGTTTAAAGACCGTGCAAAATCAGCTCAAGGTTATTTAAAATCTAAGGACTACAAAAAAGCGTTTCCTATATACAAAGCAATCCAAGAGGCTGACCCTTACAATGACTTGGCATCCTATAACTTAGGTGCTCTTTATGAAATTTCTGGAAATTATGAGAAAGCAAAGGAATTATATGAAGTAGCTGCTCAGTTTGACGAGTCAAACAAAGTATATCAAAAAGCATACAAACGATCTGTTAATGGTATGGATATGCTTAATTCATTTAAAAAGCTTGGTATTGAATTCAAAGACTATCAATTCAATTCAATTACGAATTCCACTTTGTCTGCTCGATGTAAAACTAAAGGTAATTCTAAAGACAGAGTTAATGTGTATGAATTAGATGATAAAGGGTCAAAGATAATTGCGAAACTTCCAGGAGGGAAAGAATTTGTGATTAAAGAAGAGCTCAATGATTTTTATTTAATTACAGGTTTATTAGGCGGAAAGGAAGGTTATGTTTCTGTTAAAGATGCTAAAAAAGAATAAATTGGCACGGAATATGGACCTAACCATAATTAATACACAGCAAAAATATTTTAGATTTAAATTAAATAGTTATGAATAGCAATGTAATCAAGTTTTTCCCTGTAGTAGCATTAGCCACAATGGCAACATTTTCTTCTTGTAATGCAAAGAAACAAGCAATGAAAGAAAAAGCTCCTTCTGGAGAGCAAGAAGTAAAGGTTTTATGTTCAGGTAGAGAGTTTTTTAGTGATAAAAAGAATTTTAGAGCTAATGCAATTGGTGAGAGTTTAGACCAAGAAGTATCTAGAAAAAAAGCAAGAAACAATGCAAAAGGTGAATTAGCAGGTTCTGTTAGTACGACAATGAAAGCAGTAATTGATAATTATGTAAATTCTAGGGAAGTAAACAATGTAGAAGAAGTATCTGAGAAGTTTGAAGGTTTAACTAGAGAAGTTATCGATCAGGAGCTTTCAGGTATTAGAACGATTTGTGAACGTATTACGACCTTAAATGGTAAATATAAAACGTATTTAGCATTAGAGTTAGGTGCGGATGATTTGGTGGATGCCATTAATGAGCGATTAAGTAAAGAACAAGAGTTGAAAGTAGACTATGACTATGAGAAATTCAAAAAGTCGTTTAATGCTGAAATGGACAAAATGAAATAGACTAAATAAGCTTAACAAGTTTATTATAAAAACTGAATTAATAAAAAGGTTGTTGTGATTACTCACAACAACCTTTTTTTTGTTTAGAAAGCTTGGGTTAAGAAATAAAACGGGTATTTACACTTATTTTATTTATGTAATAAAGAAGTATTAACAGGAGAGCTAAAGTCGTATAACCTATCCAACGGTACATATAGTGATCCATTAAATAGTGAGGACAAATACAATGCAGGAGGGTACAATACGACAGATACTTACACTTCATAGGAACATCTGAAAATGCGGTACTTATTCAGATATGGACTGCTTTGATTACTATTTTGATACTCAAATTCTTGAAGAATATAGCCAAGTATAAGTGGACGTTATCAAATCTAGGCATGACCGATTCTCTAATTCTACTATTTTCAAGATTTAATTAAAAAACTTCAACCGCATACTGACAATCAAATACCTTTCCTGCTTCTAGAGAAATGATTCCTTTTTTATTGATCAGTTGTTGGTCATGGTTGTGATAATCCGAAATTCCATACCAAGGTTCAATACATACAAAAGGAGAAGAACTATTTTTAGACCAAATGCCTAAAGAAGGGAAACCTTGAAAATGTAAGGATAAGTATTCCTTTTTTGTTGAAGTGTGTAAAACAGTTGCTTTTCTAAATGGGTTGGGATCAAAGATGATCGCATCTTGATCGAAAATGGCATCATCGAATAGGGGTAATGTATTTCCGTTTTCTAAAACTTTTTTTTCATTGCTTCCTATCGTTCCATTATCTAATAACTTACTCTTTACCTCATGTGCATCGTCCAAACGAATAGCATATTCGTTTCTTTTATGACCTTTTTCTAATGGGCAGTTATAGGCTGGGTGCCCACCGATAGAAAAGAGTATTTCACTTGTTTGTGTGTTTGTCACTTCATAACGAGTAGCCAACCTGTTTTTATTCAAAGAATGAGTTACTCGTAATTCAAAATCAAAAGGATAATTCTCTTTTGTTACTTCTGAGCTTCTCAGCAATAAAGTAACCGATTCGTCACTTTGTTTTTCTACTTTGAATTCTTGGTCTCTTGCAAACCCATGCTGTTTCATAGCATATTCCTTGCCTTCAAAAAAATAGGAATTATTTTTTAGTTGTCCTACTATTGGAAATAAAACAGGCGTGTGCCTTCCCCAATAAGTAGCATCTGCTTGCCAGATGTATTCTGTTTCACTTTTTATTAAACTTGTTAGTTCAGCACCTTTAAGTGCAACACTAGCTGTAAGGATACCGTTTTTTAATAGGATCACCATAAGTATCTAAAGTAAAGAAATCTTTCATAAAACAAAAAAGCCACTCCCATAGGAAGTGGCTTTTGAACTCTCTTAAAAAGAAGGGTTATTATCTCGTGATGTTGTATGCTCTCATACCGTGCTCTGCAAGGTCTAATCCATCTACTTCTTCTTCTTTTGCAACTCTTAAACCTACAGTTGCTTTGATGATGTAGAAGAATATTAAACAGAAAGGGAATGCTACTGCTCCGTAAGCTAAAATACCTAGTGCTTGAGTTCCAAGAGCTCCAATTTGTGCTCCTGAATCTGTAAGGCCTAAATATTCTGTATCTCCAAAAATACCTACAGCTAGTGTACCCCAGATACCACATACTAAGTGTACAGAAATAGCTCCTACTGGATCGTCAATTTTCATTTTATCAAAGAAAATAACAGATAAAGGACAAAGTACACCAGCTATTAAACCGATAATGATTGAACTTGTGATACTTACTTGGTCAGCACCAGCAGTAATACCTACTAAACCAGCAAGGATACCGTTTAATGCCATTGTTAAATCATACTTTTTAGTGATGATTAACATAGTCAAAGGACCAGAGATCGCACCAGCGGCAGCAGCTAAAGATGTAGTAACTAATACGAAAGATACTGCTTCAGGATCTGCAGATAATACCGATCCACCGTTGAAACCGAACCATCCTAACCATAATAAGAATACACCAATTACACCTAGGGGTAAGTTGTGTCCCGGAATAGGATTGATTTTACCATCAACAAATTTTCCAACTCTTGGACCTAAGATTAAATCACCCGCAAGAGCACCCCATCCACCAACACTGTGTACTAGAGTAGATCCAGCAAAGTCATAGAATCCAGCTGCATCTAACCAACCAGCACCCCATTTCCATGATCCTAACCAAGGGTAAACAACCCCTACGAAAAGAACAGAAAACAATAAGAAGGGACCTAATTTAATACGTTCAGCTACAGCTCCAGAAACAATAGTTGCTGCAGTTGCTGCAAACATTCCTTGGAATAAAAAGTCAGTCCAGTACGTATAACCAGCTCCAGCATAACCGAAAGCGTCATAGTCTGCTCCTGGGTCGATACCCCATCCAGCAAATGCAAAGATACCAGCATCACCTTCTGCGAAACCTGGATACATTAAGTTAAATCCCCACCCTGCATACGTTAGTAAACCAATAGCAGGTATCACCGTGTTTTTAAATAGAATATTTACTGTGTTTTTTGATTGCGTCATTCCACTCTCTAGAGTAGCAAATCCTAGGTGCATAATGAATACTAAAAAAGTAGACACCATCATCCAGATATTGTTTGACATTAGCAGGGTACTATTCGCAAGTTCCTGTAACGCTTTGATCTCTTCCATAATAATTAAATTTAGGTTAACAATTTAGTTGCATTTCTCAATGCAGTAAGGTTTTAATTTCAAACTTAAAAAATCCTCTTTCGAGTACTTTTTTTAATTAACAATGACTAAACATATAGAAAATGAATGAGCATTAAAAAAAGATTTGGATGAAATTCTATAAAAACAAGTCATTTTCATCTAAAAAGAGTACGGTTAATTAGAAAAATACAATTTATCTCTTCTATTTATGCGTTTTTATATCCTTAAGATTAATGATATACAATTTATGTTTTGAAGTAAACGAGCAAAGCATATTCATTTTTTAAAATTGTATTATTCAACTAATTAAAAATTAAAAACAACACATTTTTAAAAATAGATAGTATTAATACGATACAGAGTCATATTTTATTAAAAGCTACTTTTTTCATCTAAAAAAGCTCTTTGGAGTACCAAAAGCCATTATTTCAGGTATTATTCACAACTGTTTATTATCTTGTTATTGCTTTTAGTAAATTAGTGATTATGAAGTTATTACAGGAGTTTCAACTAGGAACATCAGCCTATTTAGAAGTGTTTCATTTTTTGAAAATTCATCAATTAAAAAAGCTATTAATTGTTCCAGTGATAGTAAATGCTTGTATTTTGGTTATCCTAAGTTACTTTTTTAATAACGGCTTAGATTTTGGGTTACAATGGATAGGTGATGTCATTAAAGAAAATACAAGCGAAGGTTGGGGATTCACTATTGTCGATTATTTATCCGATTCTTGGGTGTTTAGAGCAATCGTGAAAATAGGCCGTATCTTATTTTCCTTTTTTGTGCTTTCCTATCTCTATCGGTATATCTCATTGGTTTTACTATCCCCTTTGTTTTCATACATCTCAGAAAAAGTACAAGGGGCCATTTCAGGAAAAGAGCTACCCTTCTCAATGAAACAACTAGTAAAGGATGTGATACGAGGAATCCGTATTGCCATTAGAAACCTTTTTCTAGAACTGTTTTTCACTCTCGCCCTACTTACTTTAACCTTTACAGGGGTATTAACCCCTTTTGTTCCCATTGCTTTATTTTTGGTGAGTTCGTACTATTATGGTTTTGCTATGATCGATTACCGCTCAGAGAGTAAACGCTTAGATGTAAAAAGTAGCTTTTTGCTCATCAAATCACATAGAGGACTCGCTATCGGAAACGGGCTTATTTTTAAGATATTACTTTACATTCCTATTTTAGGAGTTTTATTTGCAGCACCCTTGGCCGTAATAGCAGCAGCTTTAGCCATGGAAAAAGTTGATCCTACAGTTCAAGACGCAAAAGTGATTGAAGAGTAAAAACAAAAAAAATCTTTATTTCAAGGATTTGGGCATCACCTTTCGTTACACTTCAGGTCAGGCTATCCGCTGTACCTTTTGTTTTCTTCGGTCACAAAAGGATGCCGCTTCTATCCTTTATGCATTTTTACTTTAACCCGAAATATGCATTAGAGAGTCTATTCCGAATCTAACTATCTGCAAATCAGTCGCTTTGCTAGTTAACTTCTCATAACGAATTCTAATGCAAAATCCGGGTTTAATTCCTTTTTTCTTTCATAAGAAATCATCTCGAATTCGTTTTAAGAATAACTAGTTCGTATTTTCATGAAATGATAACAACCAAAAACACCCCACTAGAAGTATTTAAGCAAGTTTTTGGTTACGATAGCTTTCGATTACATCAAGAAGCAGTCATAAATCGTACCCTAGAAGGTAAAGACAGCATGGTGATTATGCCAACAGGAGGCGGTAAATCAGCGTGCTACCAAGTACCTGCTTTAATCTTAGATGGAATTGCTCTTATTGTATCTCCTCTCATTGCTTTAATGAAGGATCAGGTATCACATCTACAGGCTAACGGCATAAAAGCGGAAGGGTTGAACAGTAGTTTAACTACTGATGAAGAAGCAAGGCTTTTTGAACGATTGAAATCAGGTGACATCAAAATTTTATACGTATCTCCTGAACGTGCCGTTTCTACCAGTTTTATGTCTTTCCTTAAAACGATTACACTAGCTATGATCGCCATAGACGAAGCACACTGTGTGTCTATTTGGGGAAATGATTTCAGACCAGAATATGCGCAAATAAAGAGTTTAATCAATAAATTTCCAGACATTCCACATGTTGCACTAACCGCCACGGCAGACAAAGCCACACAACAAGACATTATCCAACAACTAGACTTAAAAGACGCAGAACTATTCCTTTCTAGTTTTAGGCGAGAAAACATAGAAGTAAAAGTAATGCCTTCCCAAAAGCGGTATGAAGTCATTAAAAAACACATTGCTAGTAATAGAGGAGAAGTAGGTATTATTTACTGCTTAAGTAGAAAAAGTACGGAGCAAGTCGCTGCAAAGCTTAACAATGATGGTTTCAAAGCAGCCTTCTATCATGGTGCCATGCCATCCGACAAAAGAGAAAAAATTCAAACTGCCTTTCAACGAGACGACATTCAGATTATCTGTGCTACCATAGCCTTTGGAATGGGAATAGACAAATCCAATGTACGCTGGGTTATCCATTACAATCTACCCAAAAACATAGAGAGCTATTACCAAGAAATAGGAAGAGCAGGAAGGGACGGCGTAGACTCTCAGGCGATTCTATTCTTTAGTTATGGTGACCTAACTGTTTTACGCTCTTTTGTAACCGGGAGCAATACCTCCGAACATTTTAAAAACGTACAATTAGCCAAGCTAGATCGCATGCTAGAGTTCTGCCAAGCTACAAGTTGTCGTACCAATATGGTACTCAGTTATTTTGGAGAGCATACTTCTGAGCCATGTGGCAACTGTGACATCTGTAAAAACCCACCAGAATATTTTGACGGTACAGTGATCGCTCAGAAAGCTTTTTCCGTTTGTAAACGAACTAACGAACAAGTTACTATTCCATTAACGGTAGATATCCTGAGAGGCTCCCAACGGATGGAAATCATAGAAAAAGGCTACGACCAAATAAAAACCTACGGAGCAGGTAACGACACTAATGCCTACAGTTGGACCAACTTTATTACGCAATTGATCAATCAAGGGTATTTGGAAATAGACTACACCGATGGAAACAAACTAAAAACGACGGCTTTAGCAGAACAGGTGTTGTTTGAAGACTTTAAAGTAAATCTTGTAACTCCACCTAAGTTTGAAGAAAAAGCCACTACTCCTATCAAAAAAGGAAAAGCTGCTCCTAAACCGTACATCTACGATGTTGACTTAATGAGAAAACTAAAAGAATTACGTAAAGAATTAGCCAAGAAAAAAGGTGTGCCAGCTTATGTTATTTTCCCAGACAATACCTTACAAGCTATGGCAGAAGCAAAACCTACATCACTTACTGAGCTATCAGAAATTCCAGGAGTTGGACAGTTTAAACTAGAGAAATATGGGAGTACTTTTGTGGGG
>JBGCEI010000152.1:0-5174 GCA_045106295.1 Cyclobacteriaceae bacterium | reverse complement strand
TCATCGAACAATAAATCATTTCCTGCTGGGGCAGATAACAACATTCCTACACGTACACCATCTGCACTGTACTTTTCTATTAGCTTCAACGGATCAGGAGAATTCCCCAAAGACTTGGACATCTTTCGACCTTTTGGGTCTCTCACCATCCCTGTAATGTAGATATTCTTAAATGGAAGCTCTCCTTTGAACTCGTAACCCGCCATCACCATGCGGGCAATCCAAAAGAAAATAATATCGAAACCACTTACTACTACTTGCGTTGGGTAGTAATAATTGATCTCTTCGTTATCTGGATTTCTGATTCCATCAAATACGGCTATCGGCCACAGCCAAGAAGAAAACCACGTATCCAATACATCTTCGTCTTGTTTTAAATCTGCTAGTTTCAAGGAAGCATCTATCTTTTGTGCTTTCGCTACTGCTTCATCTTCCGTAAGAGCAACCACATATTCACCAGACGGTAAATAATAGGCTGGAATACGATGTCCCCACCACAACTGACGAGACACACACCAGTCTTTGATGTTTTCCAACCAAGACTTGTACATATTCACAAACTTAGGAGGCGTTACCGCAATGTTTTGGTTCAACACATTTTCTAATGCAGGCGTCACCAACTCCTCCATCTTACAGAACCACTGCATAGACAAGCGTGGTTCTATGACTTCATTCGTACGTTCAGAAACACCTACACTGTTTTGAATTTCTTCTATTTTCTCTAAAAGTCCTTTTTCTTCTAATTCTTTTAGAACGCCTTTACGAGTTACGAATCTATTTACTCCTTCATAGTGTAAACCATAACTATTCAGCGTACCATCTTCGTTCAGTACATCAATGGTTTGTAGTTTATGCTTGTCTCCTAATTGATAATCATTGATATCGTGAGCAGGTGTTACTTTTAACGCTCCAGTACCAAACTCTAAATCAACATAGTTATCAAAAATAGCTGGAATGGCTCTTTCCACTAGTGGAATGACTAAGTTCTTCCCTTTTAAATGAGCATAGCGTTCATCTTCAGGATGAAAACACACGGCAGTATCTCCAAAGATAGTCTCTGGACGTGTAGTGGCTACTATTACAAACTCATTCGTACCTTCTACTTGGTATTTTAAATAACAGAGCTTAGAAGTCACTTCTTTATGATTTACCTCTTCATCAGAAATAGCTGTTAATCCTTTTGGATCCCAATTGACCATTCGTACCCCTCTGTAGATGTAGCCTTTCTCAAACAGGTCTACAAAAACTTGGTTCACTGATTCAGACAAATCTTGATCCATCGTAAACTTAGTCCGTTCCCAATCACAAGAAGCACCTAGTTTTTTAAGCTGATTAAGAATAATCCCTCCATACTCTTCTTTCCATTCCCAAGCATGTTCTAAAAATTGTTCTCTGGTAATGTCTTTTTTGTCAATACCTTGTTCTGCTAGTTTATTGACTACTTTAGTTTCCGTTGCAATAGAGGCATGGTCGGTTCCTGGCACCCAACACGCTTCTTTTCCTTGCATTCTAGCTCTCCGAATCAACGTGTCTTGAATAGTATTATTCAGCATATGCCCCATATGAAGTATTCCTGTCACATTTGGAGGAGGAATCACAATAGTGTAAGACTCCTTTTCTGGATCCGGTTCAGAATGAAAAAAATTATATTTTTCCCAACAGGCATACCATTTCTCTTCTATTTCTTTAGGATTGTAGGTCTTTGCTATTTCTTGACTCATAATTGTATTGCGCTAAACCACAAAGTTAGAAATAATTACGGCTAGGAAGAACGGAAACGAAAAAATTAATCCCGATAAATGAGTCCCTAATTGTTTGCTTTTTTAATTGAAATAGGTAGTTTTAACAAGCAATTTATGTCTTCTGTACTAAAAATCAGCTTACGAATTTAAAACAACAAGTCAAATAACTTATGCCTACTACTGTTGAAAATATACAAAATAGCCTAACAAAGAGAACATTAAACTATTTCTTCCTACTAATACTTTTAACATTTATAACAATAGGAATAATCGATAAGGATTATTACGTCCATTTACTACGTGAAGATTCTTTGGCAAATTGGATTACATTCTGGATGCTAGTGATTGCATCGTTCATTTCTTTTATTACAGCTAAAACTAAAAGTAATCAGAGAATTAAGCTTTTCTTTATACTTTTTGGTTTGTTCAGCTTACTTGGTGCTCTAGAAGAAATAAGTTGGGGACAAAGAGTTTTTGATATCAAAAGCACCGCTTTCTTTAACGAGTATAGTGATCAAAATGAAATAAACCTTCATAATGTTGCTCAAAAAGTTTTCAAAATTAAAACAAAACATCTAGCAGCAGTTGCCTTACTTTTCTTTGGTTTTATAATTCCTTATTGTTTTGAAAAAGGAAAACTAAACTTCATCAAATTTTTAGATAAATGGGTTGTATTCCCTAAACAGCACCTTTATTTTGGTTTTATATTAGGCACTATATTTATGATTGATCTCCCATCAAAAAGTGAAGAAGAAATAGGGGAAATGGTATATAGTATTTGCTTTGTACTATTTACATTTTACAATTATGGTGATGATAAATAAGTTCTTTCAGCTGTGAAATTTAAAAGAATTAAAAGCTAATACCCCAAAATAAAACAAGAATTAATTGGTCCAAATCAGGGAGTAATTGTTTGCTTTTTTAATTGAAACACACATTAATTCTTTCTAAGTTTGAACTCAAGTATACTAAAAATTAAAAAACATGAAAAAGACACTATTACTTTTATTAATAACTCAACTATCGTTAGCCAGTTTTGCTCAGCTGACTAGAAAATTTGGATATACATATAGTTCAACTGGTGGTTACGAGACAACACAATTTAATTATATTTTGAACGTAAATGATGAGAGTGGAAATGGTTTTACTTTCAAAGACGGAGGTAATCTATATGTATACAACTCGGATTTTACATTGTACGATTCATATTCTTCTATTGATTTAGGTTCTTACATAGGTATCGATAGAGATTTCTGGGATACTGACGATGATATTGAAATACAAGTAGAAAAATATCATGGTAGTTACGGAGCTACGAGCTACGTTGATAGTCTAGATACAATTTCTGTTTATGACCACAACCTTAATCTTTTACACGAAATCACTGGATATATAGACGAGACTACTTGGGATGTTGTAGATAATGAGCTTCTATTTATTATTAGTTATAAAAATAAAAACATAGATGAGGCAAAGGATAGTACAGTATTTTACAAAATAAGAGATGTAATTACTTCTTCTTCAAAAAGCATTGCTAGAGTGGATCAAAATAAATTATCTGCTTACCCAAATCCAGCTGCTCGTAGTTCACATGTGAATGTACGCTATGAATTCCCTGAAAATGAGACTACAGGTTCTTTAGTGTTTTATACATTGGGTGGCAATAAACTAAAAGAGGTACGAGTAGGTAGACATGTTTCTGAAGTAAAAATATCTACCAATGGTTTACCTAAAGGTATGTGTGTGTACAAACTAGTCACTTCTTCTGGTATTGTTTATTCTAATAAATTAATGATTCATTAAAACAAACAATTTTTGAATAAAAAGCCATCTAACCTTATTTGATTAGATGGCTTTTTTATGCTTCTAACTGAGTAAAACGGATATAAATATGGTATTATTCAGTTTAATTAATTGAACCTACCGTTATGATTTAAACCTTTCCTCTTAAATTCCATCTAAGTAACAAATGCTTTATGAGAAAAACAGCTATTCAATTACTTTACACTCTAGTCTTCATCTCGTCCGTTATTTCATCTTGTAAAAAAGAAGACAATACAACTGTAAGTGATACTCCAACAAATTCTAGCGGAAGTTCTTCTTCAAGTCCCAACATTCTCTTACTCATCGCAGATGATTTAGGGAAAGATGCTACCCCTGGTTTTTTAACCAACGAAATATTAACCAAGGCGAATATGCCTACACTAGACTCCTTACGAAACAATGGCTTACGCTTTGTAAATCTTTGGGCAGCTCCTACTTGTGCTCCTACCAGAGCCACTCTTTTAACTGGTAAATATGGAATTGACAATGGTGTATTAGAAGTTCAGGGTGCTTCATTATCTACGTCTCATACATCTATTCAAGCTTTTTTAGATCAACAGACAGGAAATGATTACAGTTCTGCCATTATTGGAAAATGGCACGTATCCAGCAACTACAACGACCCGCAAGCCATGGGAGTAGATTATTTCGCAGGTATTTCTGGTGGTGGTGTTTCAGAAAAAAATAATGGTTATTACAACTGGGGGTTAGTTACAAATGGTGTTGCTGCTACCGTAAACGAAACAACTTACATTACGACGAAACTAACAGACTTAGCCATTGATTGGATGCAAGCACAAAGCAAACCTTGGTTCCTATGGATGGCATACAATGCACCACACACTCCTTTTCATGAGCCACCTGCTAACCTACATACTAGAACAGGTATTACTGGTGATAAGCAAGAGATGTTTTTGGCTGCTGCTGAAGCATTAGATACAGAGATAGGGAGACTCATAGCGGCTATCCCTTCTGATGAATTAGCCAACACGATTATTATGTACATAGGAGACAATGGAACTCCAACACAAGTCGCTCAAAGGTATCAGCGTGTTTTTTCAAAAAGAGTAAAGGGTAGCTTGTTTCAAGGAGGCGTAAATGTACCCATGGTAGTTTCTGGATATGGTGTAACTAGAATTGGGGGAACCGATTCTAGTCTCATAAATACAACAGATTTCTATGCGACCATAGCAGATATTGCCAATACCAGCACAGATAGTATCCACCACAGTGTAAGTTTTAAATCTTTACTTTCGGAAGAAGATACTGAAAGAAGAAATTACACCTACAGTGAAGTAAGCAGTGGTGATAAACCAGGTCATATCATTAGAAATTCAACATATAAACTAATGAAGTTCGATAATGATTCAACAGCGTTTTACAATTTATTAACTGATCCTTTTGAAGAATCTGACCTAACAAACGGAGCAGGCTTAAATGCATCAGAGATAGCTGACAGCACTGCATTAAGTAGTATTTTAGAGACAATTAGGGACTAACAGAGTAGGGCTTTAAACAAAAGGTTTAAGTAGTACCCTATAAAAAACCGCTTTAATTTAATAATAAAGCGGTTAAAAGTGGAGCCGGAGGGATTCGAACCCTCGTCCA
>JBGCEI010000151.1:0-4522 GCA_045106295.1 Cyclobacteriaceae bacterium | reverse complement strand
GCAAAAGACGAGGGAGTGGAAGTGACCTATTACGTGAATATACCTGTTCAATGCCATGGTTAGCATGGCTTTTGAAATCTTTTGAGTACATCTCATCGCTAATATCGTTTGTTAATTCTTTGCGGTAACTTTTCCTTTTTTTATATTTAAAAATATCCCCCTTATACCTACAAATTTTTCACCCTATTTTTCCCTTAACTAAACGACATTGCATCTTAATTAGTCACTCCTTTACGTAGGGAAATACTCAATTGACTATGCACTATTAAGAAATTAATACCCTAAAACAGTAGGTAGCCACATAGATACTGCTGGCCAATAGGTTGTTAGTAATAAAGTAACTAACATGGCCATAAAGAATGGTAGAATTGGTTTAATCACTTTACTTAAAGGTAAGTCTGCCACACTACATCCAACAAATAACAACGTACCTACAGGAGGAGTACATAAGCCCACACATAAATTCATTACCATCACGATTCCAAAATGAACAGGATCAATCCCTTGAGCGACTACTACTGGTAAAAAGATAGGTGTAAAGATCAATATCGCAGGAGTAATATCCATGAACACTCCAACAACTAATAAGATCACATTAATCAATAATAGAATCACAATTTTATTATCCGATAAGGAAAGTAAAGCAGCACTTACTTGTTGAGGAATATTTTCGAATGATAACATCCAAGACATTGCCATAGAAGTAGCCACTAAGAACAATACTATTGAGGTTGTAACAGCCGTGTCTAAGAATACTTGTTTCAGTTCTTTAACCTTCACTTCTTTATAAACGACTACTGAAAGAATAAATGTATACACCACTGCTATGGCTGATGCTTCTGTTGCTGTAAAAAAACCACCTACTATTCCTCCTATTACGATGACTAATAAAAGTAAACTAGGTATCGCTCTCACAAACAATCTTCCTGATTCTGAAAAGCTTACTCTTTCTGAAGATTTATAACCTGCTTTGTATGCTTTGTAACCTGCCACTAACATTAATGACACACCTAATAATAAACCTGGAATATATCCGGCTAAAAACAAAGCGGCAATGGATGCTCCACCACTAGCTAATGAGTAAACGATCAGCACATTACTTGGAGGGATAATCAACCCTGTAGTAGCTGATGTAATATTGACTGCGGCAGAGAAACCTTCGTCGTAGCCTTCTTCTTTCATTCTATCTCCCATGATTCCACCAATAGCGGTAGCAGATGCCACAGCTGATCCTGAAATAGAACCAAACAGCATATTAGATACAATATTAACAAAGGCTAATCCTCCCGGAATCCATCCCACTAATGCTTTTGCAAAATCAATGAGTCGGTTGGCAATTCCTCCTCTGTTCATTAACTGACCTGCTAACACAAAGAATGGTATAGCTAATAATGTAAAACTATCCATCGCTGTAGCCATTCGTTGAGCAACTGTAGTAATAGCTGGCATAGTCAATATGCTACATAATAAAGTTATCGTAGTTGAAACTCCTACACTATACGCTACTGGTACACCGACTAATAGTAGTGTAAAGAATGATAGTAATAAGATAATGATACTTAAACTTTCCATAGTAAAATCTCTAGTTATGAGTTTCTATTTCTTTACCCTTAGCTAATAATGCTTTTAGGTCCAATACACTATAAAGTAGTATTAACATGCCACTGATTGGCACTATGGCATACACATAAGCAATAGGCACTCCCAATGAGGCTGACTTCTGTCCAAAGTAAGCATTGAAAGAGACTAAGCTACCTCCTCCTATTACTAATACAACTAAGGTAAATAGCAAAATAACTACTTGAGTAAAAATCTGAAGATATCTATCGTATGGTGGCTTTACTTTATTGGGAATAATATCTACGGCTAAATGTTTCCCTTTACCTGACACATAAGCACTGCCTAACATAGCTAACCAAATCAAGGAATAAGCTGCTAATTCTTCAGTAAATGAAGAGTTAGGTAAATCTATAATAGTAGCTAAGTATCGTGCCGCTACTTGCCAAACAACGACTATTACCATTAAAAGTAACAATCCAACTAACACACTTTCTACCAATTTATCTATTCTTCTTCTCATTATTCTACGGACTGTATTTGCTCAATAATGGTATTCATTCTTTCATCTTTCTTGTAGACCGCTTTTAGCTCTTCTACTTTTTCAGAAAACAAGGCTTTATCTGGATAGGTAATTTCTACTCCCTCTTTCTTTAAAAGAGCTAAACATTCATTTTCAGATTCTTCCCATAATTTATATTGATAGGTAGAAGAAGCATTAGCTGCTTCCATGATCCATTGCTTTTCTTGTTCTGAAAATATCCTCCAAACAGTCTCACTCATCACCATAACATCTGGAATAGAGGCATGCTCATTTATACTGTAGTACTTACATATTTCATAATGCTTAGAAGTAACAAAAGAAGGAGGGTTATTTTCTGCTGCATCCACCACACCTTGTTGCAAGGCAGTATACAGTTCACCAAAAGAAATAGGTGCAGCCATTCCTCCAAAAGCACTAACCATATCAATAGCATTCTGGCTTTTCATTACTCGTACTTTCAAGCCTTTTATATCTTCTGGACCATTTACAGGCTTATCTTTTGTGTAAAAGCTTCTACTCCCTGCATCATAGTAACATAACCCTTTTAATTTTGATGTGGTTAGTCCATTCAACAACTCACTTCCTATTTCACCTTTCAAGGCATTCACTCTGTGTTCTTTGCTTTTAAAAATATAAGGCAAACTAAACACTTTAAAATCTTTAGAAAAATTCTCTAATACAGCAGCCGACACTTTCGTGATTCCTAAGCTACCAATTTGTAATAATTCGAGACATTCTCTCTCTGAACCTAATTGTTGACTAGGGTAAATATCTACTTCTATTCTACCACTAGATTTTTCTTTTAGTTGCTCAGAAAACAGCAACATGGCTTTGTGTACAGGGTGAGTTTGATCCAAAGTATGCGCCAAATGAATATGGCGCACATTTGAATTTTGATTACAGCTAGAAAAGAAAAGTATACAATATGTAAACAATACAATAGACAATGAATAAGGAGTACTAAAAACTCTCTTTCTTATGAAAGAAGGAAACATACTATTCAGCTTTTTTAAACTTAGTTTATCCATTATCAAGTTTTATGTTAATCAAGTTAAAGAGTAAGATTATCTACCCATCCAACCTCCGTCTACTAAGAGTACAGAACCTGTCATATAACTAGATGCTTGTGAAGATAAGAAAACAATAGGACCTTTAAAATCTTCTGGCTCACCCCATCTACCTGCTGGTATTCTATCTAATATAGATTTACTTCTATCTGCATCTTTTCTCAATGCATCCGTATTGTCTGTAGCAATGTATCCTGGAGCGATTGCATTCACCTGCACACCTTTTGATGCCCACTCATTAGACAATGCCATAGTCAACTGACCAATTGCACCTTTTGATGCTGCATATCCTGGAACTGTAATTCCTCCTTGGAAAGTCAATAAAGAAGCTGTAAAAATAATTTTACCACTTCCTCTCTCCACCATATCTCTACCAAATTCTCTAGATAAGATAAATTGAGCATTCTGATTGATTTCAATTACTTTATCCCAATACTCATCTGAATGTTCAGCAGCAGGAGCACGCAAGATCGTACCTGCATTGTTCACTAGAATATCTGGCGTACTATTTTCAGATTTAAATTTTTTAATAAAGGCATGTAGTGATTCTCTATTCCCGAAATCACATTGATATGCTTTAAAGGATCTTCCTTTTGCTTCAACCGCTTTTTGGATAGCTGATCCTTCTAATTCTAAAGATGCAGATACACCTATAATATCAGCTCCTGCCTCAGCTAATGCTTCAGCCATTCCAAAGCCAATTCCTCTTTTACAGCCTGTCACTAAAGCCGTTTTTCCTGATAAGTCAAATAGTTTTTCAATACTTGGTAGCATACATTTATTTTTTTCTGTATTCTAAAGTATCTATAATTAAGCTGTTTACAAATTCTCTGATTTGTTCCGTCAAGGGTTTGATGGGAATGTACTATTTGACTCAATTAAAATCCTGATTAATAAACTTTAAAAGCTATTTAACTGTTTGAATGAGTATATTTAGTTACAAAAAAGATCCTATGTTAAAAAGATGCATCCCTTTTATCGGTTTATACCTAGTCGTACTCATCAGTACCTTTTCAAAGTCCGGTGAACAGTTACTTATTTTTATTGGGAAAGATTCTATTTCTACCCATTTCAAAGAAACTACATTAAAAGATGTTCAATCCTATGCTGATAGCAATAAGATTGAACTAACTCTTGTACCAATAGAAAATGGAGCTCCAAAAGAAGTAGTCGTCACGCCTTCTTTTTTCTATCAAAATCACCGAGGGAGATCTTTATACTCAGGGAGATATTTAACAATTGATCGACTCATAAACTTTATACGAACAGCCAAATATTCACCTCGTAAAGAATCGGTCAATCAAAAAGAGCACTTACCGATCTGGAATACTGGACGTGCCACTATTGGAACCCC
>JBGCEI010000150.1:0-5572 GCA_045106295.1 Cyclobacteriaceae bacterium | reverse complement strand
AGTGTTAATTTTGGTTTGATGTGATATTCCATTGAAAAAGAAGCTAAATTCCAATTGACCTTAAACCAATTTCTATCTCTGTTCGACTGTTGTGCATTCTCGTCAAAAGCTATATCAGAAAGCCCTCCTGGTTGTCTAGATAAATAATGGAGAAAAGAGTAATCAAATGCTAGCGTTAGTTTTTTCGTTGCCTGATACGATAGGCCAGCGTATGCTCCATGTGAATCAAACTCTGAATTATCTCTCCATCCATCACCTTTCTTGTATTGGTAATACGAATAGTAATTGAGCTTGCCTACTTGTCCGCCTAAACTATTGAATGTATTGAAGAAATTATACACTCCGTAACTGTTTTCAGTTCTGAATTCCGCTTTTTTGTCGGTAGGTCCTTTTTTTAGTTTAAAATTAATGAGTCCACCAAATTGGGTTCCGTATTGTAAGGCTCCAGCTCCTCGTACTACCTCTACTTGTTCTACAGCTTGTAAAGGAGGCGAGTAATAGCTTTCTGGGTAGCCTAGCGCATCAGCACTCATGTCGTATCCATTTTGTCTGGTATTAAAGTTGGCAGAGCGATTTGGGCTTAACCCTCTTCCTCCGATATCTAATTGTAAACCCGCTGCATCACTTTCCCAGATGTTTAAACCAGGTACTTTTGCATAGGCTTGTCTAGCGTTGTTTGTTGCTTTATTAGTAATGGACTTTTCTATGTTAATTACTTCAGACTTTTTTCCCTCATAAATTCCCCCAGCCTCAACCGATTTTAATTGTTTGATTTCAAAAGGATCTTTTTCCCCTTCGATTACTACTTCGTCAAGATTGGTGACTTCTTCTTCTATGGTAAAATCAACCGTAATGTCAGATTTGATAGTCACTACTTTGCTAATGGCCTTATATCCTATTCCATAGGCTATTATTGTGTACTCTTTTGCTTCATTGACTTTAAAAGAATAGATACCTTTTTTATTACTAAAAGCAACAAAAGTAGATTTGTTAATGTAAATAGGAACTTCGCTTACTGCTTTTCCTGATTTATCAGTTGTTTTTCCTGAAACTGTAAATGATTGACTGAATACAGATATTGATAGTAATAAGAATGTAGAAAGAATCCCAATCTTTTTGAGGTGAGTGATATGGTTCAATAACTTACTTTGCATCCTTAAAAGGGAGAACCCAATTTCTTTTTTTATACGAATTTGTAAGGGGGTACAAATCTACAGTATCGTTTGTAAATTCCTTACTTCTATTTCCATTTAAACTCAACCTGCTTTTTACAAATAATTGAGGGGGGTAACCATTTTCTTCTTTGAATTGATCTCCAATGAAATGTGCAAACTGTAAAATCATATCTGGCTGGGTTGCCATCTGCTTTTGTTGGAATTTAGTGAGGTAGTCACATTGATCAATTTCTTGTTGAAGGCCTGTTTTTGGGTCTTTTAAAATAATGGCTGTCATTCCTGCCTTTTCGATTAACATTACTCTCCATGAAAATCGAAAGCCTTGTTCATGCCAAAATAAATGTCCTGGATATTGGAGGTGACGGAGTGGGAGATAAAGTTGAATTAGTATGTATACTCCTAAACTGAAAGTCATGATTTGAGATTTAAGATTTAGAGGTTTGGAGTTTGGGGTTTGAGGTTTGAGGTTTGAGGTTTGAATTTTACTAAGTACATTTTGATGCCATTGCGTAGAAAAGAAAATGACGGTACAGACAATCATAATGTAAGGGAATATACCTATTTGTGGAAATAGGATAGAGGTAAGTATATGGAAAACTATAACGCCAACATAAGCTAGTTTCCTAGTTGGCTTCCAAAGTAAAAATATCCAGATAGTTAAATCATAGAGGCAACCCATCCAGCTAAACAGGTATGCTGTTATTTTGTAACCTACTATTTTCCCGAGTAGAGGAATTTGATATTTACTGGGTAACCAAGTAGCCATTGGTTCGGCATGAAAAAGCCAATCAGGATTTACTTTTCCTAAACCAGCAAAAAAGTAGACAATAGATAACTGTACTTTAAAAATCCCCACTTGCCACCTAGGACAAACACTTCTTTTGATATGAGGAAACAGGAGAGTATCAATAGAGAATGTACGGTTAGCTAATGTAAGTGTCAATAAAAAAGAGAGTAGACAAACTAAGTAATAATGATTAAGGTAAAATGTTTTATCAATTAGTTCTGTGTAGGTGAAAAGGAGAAAGAACAGAATAGAGCTTATTCTAAATAAAAAACCAATGCAAATAAAAAAAGCTGCCAATCCAATTAAGAAAAAGACGACATACATTCCATTATTAGGTAACGGTTGTATCCATTGCCAATCAAAGAAAGGGAAAAAGAATGAGGGTGTAATGTATGATGACGTAATCCACCCATTGTAAGCAAAACGAATGGTGCTAAAACACATTAATGCGCCAAAAACAATCCGAAAAATAACTAATGGAGCAATAGGTATTAACTCATGTGAATAAGATATGATGCTTTTCTTCTGCATAGTACATGAAAAAGGTTCATTGCTTAGTGCTTTAAATCTTTTTCTTATTATACCTTTTTAATTTATTTCCTTAATCACCATCGTTTGCGCTATCGGTATCTTGTACGTTTAGAGCAGTCAGAAGGTCTGTTTTAAACAGAGTTATAATTCCTTGTACTTTATTATACAATTCTTCATCTCCAGAGATAGACGTTCTACTATTTATTTCAGTGTAGATGTCGGTAAATTGCTGTTTGATATCTGTATTTATACCTGACTTTCCTAAAGAATTTAATATGTCATCGTATCCTTGTTCATTATTCCCTGTTAGTGATCTACCAAGGTAAATGTTTTCAATGCCCATTATGGCTTGCTTTAATAACGCTAAGGTAAAAGCTTCGTTTCCATCGTTTACAGAGCGGTAGTATGCTTCTATTTCAGTAGTATCTGCAGCAAATGAATCACCAGGTTTTTTTTTACCGATTGGAATTCCTACTTTCTCCTCTCTGATCATTTTTTCATAATAAATCAATGATCTATTGAGCTGTGTACTAATACTACTTCCAATATTCGTTCCTCCACTTGACGTAAATTCCCCTCTAAGGGTAGACCAATTAGCTAGAATATTATCCATATTGGCCGACATACTTTTAGCTAAGGTGTCTAAGAAATCTTTCCGTTTAGGATCTGCATTGAAATAGCTTATTGGATCGCTAGGCTTAAAAATCATAAAATCCATTATAGGAAATCCATTCGCATCTTTTTGGCTAAAAACGTCATTAAAATTGTAGTTACGATTAGTTATATAGCTATTCGCCTTATTAGTATCAATTTTAAAAATGTTAGATATCTGCTCTAGATTTTCTGAAGATTTATAATTGTTAACTACCGCTCTTTGGTAAGCAAAATAAGCAGAATCGTATGCTGCTTTCAGATTACTGAAATTACCGTTGTTTGTCGTGTTTACAAAAGTAGAAGTAGCTATTTTTAAATCAGATAAGGTGCTTTGGTAAGCTATCATAGAGGGTATTATTACGTTGTCATACTGATTAATCAATAGAGACTTGTATTCACTAGAACTTCCATCGGTGCTTTCAATATCATCACAAGCAAAACATAGCAGTGAACAGATAATTGACGTAAGAAAAATGTGTGCGATTCTTTTCATTTGCTAAAAGATAAGTTCACCAAAAGAAGTGAATCTGTTTTCTAATTTTGATTTAGCATCATTAATTTCTGTAGCAGTAACCTCCCATAGGTTTACATCATACACACCTTCAAGCCCTTTGGCAGTCCATCCAAATTCAGCTAAGACATCGTATGCCTGGTTGCTACTAATAACTCCTTCACTGTTAAAAGAGAGCGCATAAATAAACGCTAAGGCTTCTGATAAATAATGAAGTCTGTTTTCATTGTTAATATCTATTAATGCCCTGTTTAAATAATGAAAGGCAGATCCTGCTAAACCAGCTTCTACATACAATTTTATATCTGCTCTAGCGGCGTTAAAGTAAGTCTCATCTGTGTTATCTCCACTTAAATTAGTTTCCCCGTCTTTTAATGCTGCTCTACCTAGTATATAAGCGTCCATTAGTTTTTGAGCAATATTAACAGTCATACCACTAGCTCCCGCAGTGTTTTTTACATATTTACCAATGTGAAGTCCATTATCTATAGCGGGGTAAGTGTTAGGGTTAGCTCCTAAGTAACCAAAGGCTTCATCCCATGCATGCTGTCTCTCTGTTCCTTCAGTTGAATAATTGGTAGCATTACCCCCCATACTATTTGTTTTTCCTGTTCCTGATTGACTATCCCTTAGGTAATCATCTACTATTTGATCATAGAAACAAGCACCATACAATCCTTTTTCGATTAATTGAGCATATTCTAATCCATTAGCGCTTACTATTCTTCTAGAAGTACCTAGTTGACCAGCTGTTCCATTAGATGCAACTGTAGAAATAGAAATACTTGCTTTTTCAACGCTATCAGCCATAGCTAAAAAAGCATCTCTTACAGTGTATGTAGCAGCGTTATTAGAGCCTGTTACATTTTCATCTATTTTAGAGGCAATACTTTTATCTTTCCCATTCAAATTTGAATCAGTAAAAGATGCATCTCCTACATTACTTATTCTATCTTTTATGGCATTATCAGTAATAGTAGCAGCAGGGTCTGTTCTCATAAGATTAGCTATTTCTGTTAGCTGTGCTATTCGTGTATCTTGCCCAGGCCAACTTGCTGGAGCTAGTACGCCAGCTGTATCGTAAGTAGTTGGTATTTCGAATGAGAAAGACGGAGTCGTTAATTGATCAACGTTACTTGTTAGTGAAAAATTAGCTGTTGCCTCTGGAGTAGGTTCATCTCCTTTGTCTGTACAGGATGTGATCAGTAGTCCGGAACCAGCTAATGCTAGTATCCATTTTGTTAAGGTATGCGGTGTGCGTCTCATGATATTAGGTCAAATTTAATTTAGACTTGTTTAAAATAAAAATCAAATGTAGAATCATTTTAAATAAGAGTCAATATTTATTTAGACTAATTATAAATAAATTAAAGTTACTCATGTATTTAACTTAAAAGAGTGACTTAAATCATTTTGAGAGAGCTTATTGCAAAGATTTGAAAAAGCTGATCAGCTTTTCTTTGTCTTCACTATTCAAATTAGCAGAAGAATGTAACCAAGTGTAGGCTTTTAGCGGCATTTCGTCTTCTTCTATTTCTTCTATGCATTCTTCTAATTTGTGATCTTGTTCTCTTTCAGAGTAAGTTCCCCAATCAGAGAAATTTAAATGCTCTCTACCTTCTTCTATGTGATGAGCTACTACAAAAGAAACAGGAGCAACTGATGCATACCACGGGTACTCTGTCTGGTTAGAATGACAATCGTAACATGCTTTTTTTACTAAAACATGTAATTCGTTACTAGGGGTATTTATTTCAAAAAAATCTAATTCAGCAACAGATCTAGGGTTCTCTTTATCGACAGGAATAAATTGAATAGCTATCAATAAAAGAATTACAGCTGCTACTATTTTCTTTTTCATGCGGTAAAACTACGCTCAAAAATGATTAAAACAAGGATGATGAAACCAAAAAG
>JBGCEI010000149.1:0-3009 GCA_045106295.1 Cyclobacteriaceae bacterium | reverse complement strand
AAGACATACCTACCTCAACTAGACGCAATCCAGTAATGAAAAAGAAATCTTACAGCGACAAAGTATATTCCGCTGCATTCAATAAAGTTAACGAAGATAAAACAAGATACTTATGATAAACGCAAATATGATGGGCCAAATGTCTGGTGTACAAGATACCAGTGAAATGGCAATGCAACAAGCACAAGCGCAATTACAAGCCAGAGGCATGCAACAACCTACTTACCAGGTAAACGGAGTTAACCCTGCGTTCGCAGCCGTAACAGACGGTGTAGGGGGAGACATTTATGCAAGAAATAAATCTATGCAAGGATTAATATAACAATTATGGACTACAAAAAACAAATGGTAGCAAATCCAACAGGAGGGGCTAGCGGTAAAATAGGAGAATCAGCATTATGGGATGGACCATTAAGTCAAGAGGGTAGACCTCACGGCAAAGGATCCTCTTCAGGAGCAAATGGCATGCAGGTATTAAAATACCCAACGCCTTATGAATCTAAACCAATTACGCAGTGTGCGAAAGGACGGTCAAATGAGTCTTACTAGTAATTTTAAAAAATCAGAGTTTGAATGCAAATGTGGTTGCGAGATGCCCGATGAAGTTTTCTTCAATATCGAAAAGCTTGCTAACCAATTGCAATACATGCGTGATTTTATAGAACTACCAATAAATATAACTAACGCATATCGATGCCGAAGCCACAACAAAGCAGTGGGCGGAGTTTCTAACAGCCAACACATATTAGGTAAGGCAGCAGATTTGCAAGTCAAGGGTATATCACCCGATGAACTCCATAAGGTACTAGATACTTTAGCGGAGTATAATCATGTAATGCAAGGCGGATTAGGATTATACGATTCGTTTGTTCATTACGATATACGAGGCACCAGAACAAGATGGGACAAAACCACTAAAAAATAAAACAGTATGCCAGCAGCAAAAAAGAAAGCAGCCCCTAAAAAACGGGGTAAAGCACCTTCTCGTAAAAAGTCAGAAGGAAACTACGCTAAAGTAAAAAAAGGCGGAGGAACAGGTAAAAAAGCCGGTGGCGGAATGACCTCCAAAGGCGTTGCGAAGTATCGCAAAGATAATCCCGGTAGTAAGTTAAAGACTGCTGTAACTACACCCCCTTCAAAATTAAAGAAAGGTAGTAAAGCTGCTAAGAGACGTAAATCATTTTGTGCAAGATCTAAAGGCTGGAAGTCAGAAAGAGGATTAGCTGCACGAAGAAAATGGAACTGTTAGTATGAAAAAGAAAAAAGCAAATTGCGGATGCTTCAGTAAATATATGAAGCCATCGGTTCAAGGGACTAAAGGGTCAAAAGGCAGGAATGGCTGGGATGCAAAGCCAGTATTTAGAATAACTAATCCAGGTAGAAGATGAAAAAGACTAAGTCAAAAAAAGATGCTTGTTACTATAAAGTAAAAGGATCATATAAAGTATTTCCATCAGCTTACGCAAGTGGCGCAATAGCCAAGTGCCGTAAGAATAAGGGCAAGAAGTAATGGCTGTTCGTAAAACCGCTAAAGGTGCATCTTTAAAAAGATGGTTCAAAGAAGAATGGAAAGACGAGAAAGGTAACGCTTGCGGATCTACTAAAAACAAGAAGACTAAAAAATGTAGGCCATCAAAAAGAGTTAGCTCTAAAACACCTAAAACCTGGAGAGAAATGTCGCCGGCTGAGAAAAAGAAAGCGGTTGCTGAAAAGAAAAGAACTGGGATGGGTAAAAGAACATCGTCTTTAAAACGTAAAAAGAAATAACAGAATAGGACTGTATAAACCTAAAACAAACATAAATAAATAAAAACTAAAGAATTATGGCATTATGAAAACTGACTAACACCGATAACACGCCGTTGGTTATAAACGCAGAGGAGCTTATGGGAATACAGTGTCATACCACTGAAGCTGGCGAGGGATGGTTTGTGTTCACGAGTTCTAAACCTGATTCAAACTTAGGGGCAACGAGCGGTTGCGCCGCTTTTGTTATTGATTCATCGGATTCGGCTTCTGGGCCTATTTTCGCAAATGAAATAAACGAGGCTCTAACAGCTAGCCCAAATGGGCCGATTGTAACCTGCAGAACTACCTCTAAACTTACATCATTCACTTACTCATAAAAAATAAAACCATGAAATATTTAAAATTAACAAATATCGCGAGCAGCTCAAATCCATTTCCACAGGTTATAGGTATGGCAGGATTCTTATCGTTCGTAGAACCAACTAGTCAGTATGGAATTGCTGTCCACACTAAAAACAAAGCCGGAAATGTTGGCGGTATATTTATAAGTTTAGATCAGAGCGGTGACGCCCCTACCCTGGCGGACGCTCAACTAATGTATAAAGAATTAAACGAAGCAATTACATCAGCACCTGTGAAGTCAGGTGGCGCTTTAGAAGTTCGCACTACCCATAAAATAGGATCGGTAAGTTTTGGAATATAAAATTCTTGCTTAGTGCATAGGATACCTATAGCTTAATAATTATTAGCTCCGCGGAGTAAAATTCGCGGAGTTTTTATTAAACAAAGAATATGAGCAAAATAATTTCATGGTTAACAGGAGGGCTTATTAAAGAAGTCGGATCTGTAATTGATAGTCTAACGACTACAAAAGAGGAAAAGCTTGAGATTAAAAAACAATTGAAAGTAATTCTTGAAAAAGCGGAGGCTAACGCGCAAGCAGAGGTTACCTCAAGATGGAAGTCGGACATGAGTTCAGATAGCTTCCTTTCTAAAAATATTAGGCCAATGGTATTGATATATCTTACCTTTATATTTTCGGTATTAGCATTTGCTGACGGAAATATTGGTCACTTTCAAATAGCAACAGAATATATACCTATATTCCAAACGCTATTAGTTACAGTCTATGGCGCTTACTTTGTGGGTAGATCGTGGGAAAAGAGCAGAAAAATAATGAATAATAAAACAAACAAACAATAATGGGACAATTTGGAAATCAACCAGATTTTGGTACGGAAGCAAAAGCTGTAACAACTA
>JBGCEI010000148.1:0-31370 GCA_045106295.1 Cyclobacteriaceae bacterium | reverse complement strand
TGATGGATAAAGCACTTCTGATATAAGACGTAGTAACGTACTTTTTCCACTTCCATTCTTCCCTATCAAACCAAATGTTTCTCCTTTTTTAATTTCAAGGTTTATATTATTAAGTACCTCTTTCTTATAAAACAAAGAACTTTTACCTAACCGAAATACAAATTCTTTGATACTAGTAGCTCCTCCTCTTTGAACAGAATAGCTAAATGAAACATCCTTTACATGTATGGCAATATCGTTTTCTTGCTTGCTGATACTTCTCTAACCTAAATTTGAAACAAAACCTTTTTGTAATTTACTGTAACCTAACAAACCTATTATTAGAAATAACAAAGACATTCCACCTGCACCTAACCATACAGAATTATCTGATATTTGATTCGCATGAAGTGCATCTCTAAATAATTGCATGAAATAAGTGATAGGATTATATTTCATAATAAAGTCATACCGTTCTGGTACGATTGTTCTTCCGTATACAACTGGTGAGCAATAGAATATAAAAAGTAACAAAGTAGACCACATCATACTAATGTCTCTAAAATAGACATTTACAGAGGCTAGAATAAGCGACAAGCCTAATGTAAAAACTGCAAATAGTAGTACAGCTGGAATAAGAAAGAGTAAATGAAAAGTCCATTCTAATCCATAAAAATGCATCACAAGAAAGAAAGGAACTAATGTAAAAAACAGATGGATAAGATTAGCTATCAGACCAGAAAGTGGTAAAATAATCCGTGGTATGGCTATAGATTTCAAAATAGATGATCCTCTAATAAATGAAAATACAATTTCATTAGATGATCCAGAGAAAAAATACCAGAAAATAAGTCCTGAAAGTAGATATAAGGGGTAATTCTCAATATCTGAAAACAAGCCACTAAAGACGAATATAAAGATATACATAAGAGCTAAAGGGTTTAAAAACCCCCATAACACACCAAAAAATGAGTTCTTATACCTCACTTTAACAGAGTTGATTGCCAACACCCAACAGATGTAACTATATTGTTTTAATTCTTTCAACTATCTTTTACCTCCTCTATTTCATCAATTTGATCTAGGTATAAATTAATCTGCCCTTGATCATCTGTATCAAACATTTGTTTGAATTTAGCGTCAGGGATGACTTCTTCTATCAAGTAAGAATAACGTGTATGCACTTCTTGATTAAAGGTTTCATCAAATCCCTGTATCAAAATTAGTATTTCTCCTTGACTTTCCTTGAAATAAGAAGGTTCTTTCTGATAAAAAGGACTTTTTTCATCGATAGGATGTACAATTGTCCAGCTCAAAGGAAAAAACTGTATAGTTTCAGGTGTAACATTCAAAGAATAGTACTTCCGGTTAAAATCCTTGCCTACCTCAGAATAAATAGCTTTAGCTGTCACATTTACTAATTGAGATGTCCTTTCATTGACTATCCTAAACTGAAGACTATTCCCTTTTTTATAGGGGGAAATAACCATATTTTTGCTAAACCCTATCCTTGCTCTCGGTCGAGAAAATTTCCCATACAATAAGCCTGTTAATAAAGCATAAGAAGCTAAACCAACTAATGACTCCAGTGTTACTAATAGATTAGTCCATAAACTACTAGGATGTATGATCCCATAACCCAACGAACTAAACGTTTGTACACTAAAGAAAAAAGAATTACTAAAGTCAGCGTAAGGTAAAGAGGTATTTATTCCATTCAACCCTTCTATTCCTGTACAACAATATAAAACGGCAAACAGAAAATTAATACAAATATAAAATAGAATAATGAGTAATGTAAAATTAATCCAAGAAGCGGTAATTAGCCATTGAAACACATCACTCAACCTAGCTTTAGTGCCGTACCTGGTTACATTAAATGACCCGTTCTTGTTAACTATTCGCTTCGTACGTTTCCCGTATTTTTCACCAAAACCAGGATCTAAAATCTTTCTCATTCCTTTATGTTAACAAAAAAAGTTCTTACTCAAATTTCTATTTGAATATTGCTCCTATAATAAACTAGCAGGTGCTGGTTCCACGCTTAGTTCTTGAAAACTATGAATGACGATAAGGCTTAACTAAACGACATTCATTAAATAAATTTATTGATTGGGTAAAACGAATAGATTGTCATCTTATTTACACTCTTCCCAATCTTCTAATACTTGTTCTTGGGTAACAGGCCCTAATTTATTTCCCCATGCGTTAAAAATGTAATTTAGAAGATCAGAAATCTCTACTTCATTTAGTCCATTTTGGGCAGGCATCGGCATTTTGTAGGTTACACCATTTACTGTCATAGGCTCTTGACTACCTCTTTTGATTAAACAAGCAATGGAACGTGTATTTGCAGCTAAATAATCAGATTGAGCAAGAGGTGGATAGAGTTTGCCTATCCCCTGCCCTTTTGGTGCGTGACAATTGGCACATAAAGCGTCATATATTTTCTTTCCTTTGATGAATTCGGTAGAATTAATTTCTCCGGTCTTAATGGCTTCTTTTGGAGTTTCATTTTTTTGCTCAACAGGTGTAGAACAAGAAAAAAGACTACTTATCATGAAGATGATAAGACTATAAAACTTTAAGACTTTAAGACTTTTAGAATTTAGAATATGAAATTTAAAATTGCTCATTATCGGGAAAATATTTTGATTAGAAAAAGTGTAATCCCGACTAAAAACATTAGAATAGAGATTTTATTGACCGTATGCATAGCCTTTACACTAAAATTAGTCGGTCTATTCGGATCTTTCTTTCTAAAAAAATAACCAAATACTTCTCCAAGCTTAAAAAACTTTTTCATACACCTATTTTAAATTTCAAATTCCAAACAACAAATTTCAAACTCTTTTGTTTAGCCTGTCCGTCGCAGGCACAGTGTCTTATATCTAAAAATCTTATTGTCTAAAAGTCTTCACTAATTGTTGGTTCCGTCCATTTTCCATCTTCACGGATAATGGCAATTAACTCGTCCAATGCTTTTTCAGAAGGAACGCTTTTCTTCATTACTTCTTGACCTTTGTACAAGGTAATCTTTCCTTTTCCTGAACCTACATAACCATAGTCAGCATCAGCCATTTCACCGGGACCATTTACGATACAGCCCATTATTCCAATCTTAATTCCTTTCAGGTGATCGGTATGTTTACGGATCATAGCCGTGGTTTCTTGCAAATCGAATAATGTTCTTCCACAAGAAGGACATGAAATATATTCTGTTTTCGTCATCCGGGTTCTAGCCGCCTGAAGGATACCGAATGCTGTCTCGTTGGAGAATGTTAATGATTGGCGGTCGAGTGTATTAGCCATAAGGCAAACTCCATCTCCTAATCCATCAATTAATAAGCCTCCCACATCGGTTGATGCATCAATGAGTAATTGTTCTTTGTCGTTATTAGAATAACCCTGTTTGATGATAATAGGTAATTGAATGTTATGCTGTATGAGTTCAAAAAATGCTCTACGCATGGCTGGCATGGCGTGTGCATTTTCTGTTTCTAAAATCAGAACTAGGTTCTTTTCTTTCTGAATACCTTGTAAAAAGTCTGTATCAAAACAATCTATACATTGTAACTGCAAAAAATTCAGTTTAGGACTTCTTACACTGCTAGTCTCCCACTCTGTTTTAGTAAATAACGGATGAGCAGATGAATTTTCTTTCCAAACGCTACTGTCAATTACTTGCTGTAAACCATTAGGCAGCATAAAAGGAGTTTCTAGCTGACCTGTGTAGACATAATCTGCACCTAGATCGGTCATTGACCATTTGTCTAACAATTCGTTGTAGAAATAGCCTATTTGCTGTAAGGTATCTTTTGTAATTTCTTTTTCTGTGCTAATATCTGCTATCACACGAGGTACTTGGTCTCCACCAATATTCTCGACTGCTTTAGTCTTTCGTCTAGCATATAAATACGGATTAACCAAAGTAGACTTAGCAGAAGGAATGATTTGATGCTCTACCCTATTTTGATAACGTTGAATCAATTTCCTAGCAACAGGAGCTTCGTATTCTGGTGCTTCTGTAAGTGATACACGTACAGTATCTCCTAACCCATCCTCTAATAAGGTCCCGATTCCTACAGCCGATTTTATTCGTCCATCTTCTGCTTCTCCTGCTTCAGTAACACCTAAATGAAGTGGATAAGGCTGTAAGCCTTCTTCTTCTAGTTTAGCAACCAGTAAACGGTAGGCCTGCACCATTACTCTTGTATTACTGGATTTCATAGAAATCACTATGTCGTGGTAGTTTTCATCTTCACAGATACGTATGAACTCTAAAGCAGATTCCACCATACCAAGCGGTGTATCACCATAGCGACTCATAATTCTATCCGAAAGAGAACCATGATTAGTACCAATTCGCATGGCAGTTCCGTGTTCTTTACAGATGGTCACCAAAGGAACAAATTTCTCTCTGATACGGTCTAGTTCTTCTGCATAGCTTTCGTCGGTATATTCTATAACATCGAATTTCTTCTTATCTGCATAGTTACCCGGATTCACCCGTACTTTCTCTACTATTTTAGCAGCTACTTCGGCTGCATTGGGCGTAAAGTGAATATCAGCTACTAATGGTGTTTTATAGCCTTTATCTCGTAACTCTTGTTTGATATTGGCTAGATTAGCTGCTTCTTTGATACTTGGTGCTGTAATTCGGATAATCTCACAACCCGAATCGATCATTCGGATACATTCTTCCACAGAACCTTCTGTATCCATGGTATCAACCGTAGTCATCGATTGCACACGAATGGGATTATCTCCACCAATAGCGACTCCACCTACTTTTACTACTCTCGTCTTTCGTCTCGAATAGCTCGTAAGGCTAGTGCAATAACTAAGGTCTATGTCTTGTGTATTTTGTAAGGTCTGATCCATAAAGGGGATAATAGCTACTAACTGACTTAAATAACCAACTAATTAAAGAAATGATTTAGCTTTTTGGAGGAATACCTACTGCCTCTCCATCTACCACTACTTTCCCTCTTTGATTTTTACAGTATGTTCTAAAAGTCACGTATCCTTTTTTCTCATCTTTTTCCTTCACTTCTATTATTGCGGTAATGGTATCTCCAATTTTCACTGGACGCATAAACTTGGTATACTGTGACACATAAACAGATCCTGGACCTGGTAGGTCACACCCTAATAATTTAGATAAAAAAGAAGAAACCAAAGCTCCATGGGCGATTCTTTCTTTGAACATAGAAGTAGCGGCATATTCTTCGTCTAAGTGAATAGGGTTTACATCACCAGACACTTCTGCAAATGCTCTGATCATTTGATCTGTAATTTCTCGCTCGTAAGTACAGCTGTCGCCTATATTTAACTCTTCGTATGTTGCCATTTTTTTAAATAAATTCCAAAATTCAAATTGCAAAAAACAAACACTAAAACTGAGTATCTGTTTTAATAAACTAAAGTTACCATTTTTTCAAGTATCCTCCACTTGGACATTAAGTTTTTTGGAATTTGAATTTTGAGATTTGGAATTTATACGATTACTGTTGTTTTCGCATTCAAAAATTCCTTCATTCCCATTTCTCCTAACTCTTTTCCAAAACCCGATTGCTTTACACCACCAAAAGGGAGGGCTACTTCTGATTTCACAGGTACATTTACTGCTACTGCTCCTGCTTCTAACTGAGGAGTAATTCGTTGGATACTTTCTTTGTTCGTTGTCCAAAGCGAAGCACCTAATCCATATTTTGTATCGTTGGCTACTTTGATCGCTTCTTCTTCGTCTTTTACGGGAATAATTAATCCAACAGGCCCAAAGATCTCTTCGTCAATAGTTTGCTCTGATGTTAGCTGTAACACACAAGGTTTAATAGCGTGAGCTGCCAATTCTTCTACTGAACCAAACAGAATTTTAGCTCCATTAGCAATAAGTTGTTTTACTTGCTTCATAACGTTTTCTCCTAAATCTTCACGAGCCATTACACCTAAAGTAGTACTTTCATTAATAGGGTTATCTGACTGATAATCAGATACTTTACTCAAATAAAAGGAAGTGAATTTATCTAAAACAACCTCCTCTACAATTACTCGCTTAGCAGCAATACATACTTGCCCAGTATTCCCCATTCTGGCCGCTACTGCTTTCTCAGCAGCTTCTTGAATATCAGCATCTTTTAAAACAATAAATGGATCGTTACCACCTAGTTCTAACACACATTTTTTTAAATGCTTTCCAGCTAATGCTGCCACTGCCTTCCCTGCTCTATCACTTCCTGTTAGCGTCACTCCAGAAACAATGGGTGATGCAATCACTGTTTCTACCTGTGATAAACCAATAATCAAATGTTGAAATATTCCTTTTGGAAAACCAGCTTCTACAAACAGCTCTTCTACTCGCTCTCCACATCCTACTGTGTTGGGCGCATGCTTCAATAAAATAGTATTTCCTCCTAACAGGTTTGGGATGGCATAACGTATCACTTGCCACAAAGGGAAGTTCCAAGGCATAATACCTAGAACCGTACCAGTAGACTCATAAATAACTATGCTTTCAGCATAATTTGTTTTAATGATCTCTTCTTTTAAATATTCGTCCGATTTCTCTACAAACTGACGAATAGAACGAACACATTTGGCAACTTCTCGTTTCGCTTCAGAAATAGGCTTCCCCATTTCTTGGGTGACTAATAAAGCCAACTCTTGCTCTTCTTGTTCTATTATCTCTAGAAACTGAAGAACTAACTCCTGTCTCTCCTTCAAAGAAGTCTGTTTCCAAGAATGATATGCTCGACCTGAAAGTGCTAGCTTATCATTCAGTTCAGTATCTGTAAGAAATGGATAGTTAGCAATAACTTCTTTGGTGTATGGATTAATCGTAGTAATCATTCGCTTAAAAAGTTAATACCTAATCCAAATAACACAACATACAATAATGTAAACAAAGCTAATTGCTTCAGCAAAGGATCTATTTGAGCAACTTCCATACGTTTTTTTACCAACCACCAATGATAGCCTATTAAAAAAAATGGTCCTAAAAACAACCAATCACTCCAAGTAGGCTTTTCATAAACGACAAAGAACACACTACTAATCAATGCCCCTAATAAGAGAGTTCCATGGTACCAAATAGCTTTTTCTCTTCCTATCCTTACAGGAATCGAGTTTTTCCCCGTAAGGGTATCAGATTTAATATCTCTAATATTATTGACGTTTAAAACTCCTACAGCCAGTAACCCGCAGCTAATAGCGGGTAAAAACACAGCTGGTTCTAATACTTGTGTATGCAAAAAGAAAACACCAGGTACAGAAACCAATCCGAAAAAGAGAAATACAAACAAATCGCCAAAACCAGAATAACTATATGGGTTCTTTCCAACGGTATATTTAATAGCAGCAGCAATAGCAGCTATTCCAAGTAATAGAAAAACTAAAAATGTAAGGTTTACTGTAACTGAAACTAGTAGTAACGCAACACCACTGACTAATGAAAGAATAGTAAACAAAACCATCGCTTTTTTCATTTGGTTGGAACTAATATTCCCTTGTTGCACTGCTCGCTTAGGTCCTTCCCGTTCCACACTGTCTACGCCACTCTTACTGTCACCATAGTCATTAGCCAAGTTAGAAAGCACTTGTAAAAACAAGGTCGTCAGTAATGCCAGTACAAAAACAGGCAGACGAAACACACCATAATAATAGGCTAAAAAACTGCCCATCATTATGCCTGCAAAAGCAAGTGGTAAGGTTCGTAAGCGTGCAGCAGAAAGCCAATGTGTAAAAGTTGCCATCAATTATTTTTCGTTGCTCAAAAGTCCTCATTCATGTTCCCATCTCCAAACATATTGGTGAGATTTTAAGACCGTAAGACTTCTAAGACATTAGGTAGTAGACTTTAGACAACTAAAACTTAAAAAATCTCCCATTTAATTGTACTTTTGTATGCCTATCTCTAAAAACACTAAGTTATTCAAACCTTGATACTCTTTAAAAACATGAAAACAATCCTTTCCCTCCTAGTCCTACTATCATTTTCCTCTTTTGCACAAAACAGTACTATAAAAGGACTTGTAGTAGAAAATGATTCTAAGAAACCCATCCCTTATGCTACTGTAGCCTTATATAAAAGCACTGACTCTTCTCTTGTAAACGGTACTTTAACCAACAATAAAGGACAATTTTCATTCAACAACGTAACACTTGGAAGCTATTTTCTAAAAATAGAATTCATTGGATTCGATAAACGGACGACTCCTTCTTTTGACGTAAAAAATGCTTCTCTAGAATTAGAACCAATTGTTTTAGGCGAAGACACCAAGCTTTTAGACGAAGTAGTGATCAAAGGAGAAAAATCTACTGTAATCACCAAAGTAGATCGTCAGGTGTATGAAGCAAAGGCTTTTCAATCTAGTCAAGGAGGAACAGCAACCGACGTCATTCGTAATATGCCTTCTGTAAATGTAGACGGTCAAGGAGAGATCACTGTAAGGGGAACTAGTGGATTTGTCGTTTTAATAGACGGGAAACCAATTCAAACACAAGCGGCCACTATTTTGAATCAATTACCTGCTAATTCGATTGAAAATGTAGAGATCATTACTTCTCCACTCGCTAAGTTCGACTCAGAAGGAAAAGGAGGAATCATCAACATAGTCACCAAAAAAGGGACAACAGACGGTTTATTCTTCCAGGTAAACGGTATGTATGGTTTACCAAGCATAGAAGACTATGACAATTCAGAAAACGCCAAACGATACGGTGCAGACTTTACATTAGGATACAAAAAAGGAAAATGGAACCTCTCTTTTGGAGCTAGTTATACCCGTAAAGACAAAACAGGACGTCGAGAAGGTGATGTTTTCACTAATTTTGATGGCGTAACTAACCTTTTCCCCTCAGATGGAGAACGTAGTTTTGATGAAGAAAACTACTCCGGACGTTTTAGCATTGGGTTTACACCCAATAGCGCGAACGACTTCAACCTAGGTTTTTTTGCTGGTAAACGAACCAAAACCCGTACCGCAGATATTTTATATAATAACTCAGATGTCAATGCCACAACTGGAGCTCAACTTTCTACTCTTCAGTACTTCAATGAAAATGATCGTACTAGAAAAGGAGATTTTGTATTAGGTAGTTTCGATTACACTCACAAATTCAAGAACAAATCTGCTATTAGCTCATCACTTTTGTACGAATACACGCTTTTAGGAGGTCCTACTACCAATTTAAATTTAGAAGTATTATCTAATGGAGTAATAAACAGAAACAAGGTCCTTCAAAATGAATTCAACACCAACGACAATCCGCTACATGGTATTCGTTACCAGCTAGACTACAAATTGAAGCCTTCTGATTTAGGTCAGTTTGAAGTAGGGTACCAGTTCAGGAATCTAGACCACGACGGTGACTTCGATTACTTCAGTGATGGAAATGTAGTAGACGCTTACACCAGTACTGTGAACTTAAAACGGAATATTCACGCTGCTTATGGACAGTTTACTGGAGAAAAAGGAAAGTGGAACTATGGATTTGGTCTTCGTGGAGAGATTATGAACAGAGAGTTGGAATTAAAAAACGTAGACACAGGAAATGAAACACTGAACTATGATTTTGCGAAACTATTCCCTTCTGTGAATCTGAAATATGATTTAGGAAACGGTTATTCTTCTAAATTGGGGTACAGCAAACGAGTAGATCGACCAAGTAGTTTCAAGCTAAACCCTTTCAAAGAAAGGGAGCATTCCGAGACGTTTGAACAAGGAGACAAAAACTTACGTCCTGAATTCATTGATGCAATAGAATTAGGAATTACTAAAAAGACAGAGAAAATCACCTATTTCGGAACGGTTTATTACAGACATGTACAAAACTTAATTAACCGAGTAAATGATTTCGCTTACGACCCAGGCACTACTGTGATCATAGATACTATTTTAGATCGTATTTATTCTAATGTAGGTGTAGGGAATTCTGTTGGGTTTGAACTGGGCTCTGAAGTAAAACCTGCTAAATGGATCAAGGTATTTACAGGTGTGAATGTATTCAATCAGCAGATTAAAGGGAGCTTTAGAGATAGACCAATTAATAATAACTCATGGATCTACTCTATTAACAACAATACTACTTTTACCCTGAACCCTACAACTAGTATTCAATTTACATTCAACTATATTTCTGCTCGTAATACGGCTCAGGGTGAAGATTCTCGTTACTATTCTCCTAACCTAACGGTTAAAAAAACTTTCTTAGACGATCGTTTAGTGGCTACGGTACAATGGCAAAATATGGACATGGGCTTATTGTCTACTAATGAGCAACGCATCACTACGGAACGAACAGGAGATTTCTTCACTACTACTAACTATGTGTACGAAGTAGATATGGTAATCTTAAACCTAAGCTACACATTCAACAAAAAACTAAAGAAAACGAAGTTTACTGAAAGTGAGTTTGGTAAGAAGGAGTTTTAAGATTATGGGACTCTAAGACTGTGAGATTTTAAAACTTAAAGCTGCCTTTCAGAAAGTGTCTAATTATTCAAGCTCGCTTCATGAAGTGTCGGGGTTGTTTTTAGCGACTCCAACACTTCATGATATTTTTTATTAGAATTTAAGCATAGAATCTGCTCTATCTTGCCCGTATCAAATATTCAGTTGTACTTAACAAATACATAACACATATTTTGAGTATTCTAACTTCCATTTTTCGCCTCAATTCACTACCTTTGCAGATTATTGCGAGTAAATAGTGGCCTAATCGACCTATTCAAGGCATTTTTGATCTTTTTACTCCGTTGGTTTTAAAACGTTAAACAGTAGTTTTAATTTATGGTATCAAACAGCAACAAAGGTCTTTACGATCCTCAATTCGAACATGATGCATGTGGTATTGGATTCATAGCAAGTCTAAAGAATGCTAAGTCTCATGACATCATAGAAGACGCCTTAACTATGCTTACAAAAATGGAGCATCGGGGTGCTTGTGGATGTGAGAGCAATTCTGGAGATGGTGCAGGTATTCTGATTCAGAAACCACATGATTTCCTAAAAGAAGAGTGTGCAAAGCTAAACATTACACTACCCGCATTCGATGAGTATGGTGTTGCTTTTGTATTCTTCCCAAAAGATGCCAAAAAGAAAAAAGCTGCTGAACAAGAAATAGAAAACGCTTTAACTAAGTTAGGTTTACCTTCTTTAGGTTACAGACCTATGCCAGTAGATGGAAAAGCTGCTGATATTGGAAAAACAACGCAATCTACGGAGCCAACTATTGCTCAGTTATTTATCCAACGCCCTAGTGGAATGGATGCTGAAGCATTTGAAAGAAAACTGTACGTTTTTAGAAACTACACGTCTCATCAAGTACATCAAAACATAGAGGGTACGGAGGATGACTTTTACTTTACTACTTGCTCGTACAAAACGATTGTTTACAAAGGACAATTAACGACATACCAAGTAAGACCTTATTATCCTGATCTTCAGGATGAGCGTGTTACTTCTGCCTTAGCAGTAGTACACTCACGATTCTCTACGAACACATTCCCTAAGTGGAAATTGGCTCAGCCGTTCAGGTACATTGCTCACAATGGTGAAATAAACACCGTGAGAGGAAATGTAAACTGGATGAAGACAAGAGAGGCTATTATGTCTACAGACAAATTCTCGAAAGAGGAGTTAGATATGATTATGCCTATCTGTGATCACAGCCAGTCAGATTCTGCGAACCTGGATAATGCTGTAGAGTTATTGGTAATGAGTGGCTATTCTTTACCACAAGTTATGATGATGCTAATTCCTGAGGCTTGGCAGAGTAACCCTGATATGGAATCGCACAAAAGAGCATTCTATGAGTATTTCTCTCACATTATGGAGCCATGGGATGGACCTGCGTCTATTTCGTTTACAGATGGAAAAATAGTAGGTGCTACTTTAGATAGAAATGGATTAAGACCTTCTCGTTATTTAATTACAAAAGACGATAAGATCATTATGGCTTCTGAAGCAGGTGTATTGGAAACAAACCCTGAAGAGGTAGTAAAAAGAGGTCGTTTGCAACCAGGTAAAATATTTGTAGCTGATTTAGAGGCTGGAAAGATCATTAGTGATGACGAGTTAAAAGATGATATCTGCAACAGTGAACCCTACAAAGAGTGGTTGATTAATGGTGTAAGAAAATTAGCAAGCTTCCCAGAGGAAAAAGAGGTTAAAGACTTAGACGAAGAGACATTACTAAATAGACAACAAGCTTTTGGCTATTCTTCGGAAGATTTAAAAGTAGTGATTGCTCAACTTTCTGAGCAAGGGAAAGAGCCTTTAGGTTCTATGGGAATAGATTCTCCTCTTCCTATCTTGTCTGACCATGCACAACACATCTCACATTACTTTAAGCAATTATTTGCTCAGGTAACTAATCCTCCTATCGATCCAATACGTGAGAAGATGGTAATGTCGTTGTACACGAACTTAGGGTCATCTCAAAACTTATTAAAGGTAGGCGAAGAGCATTGCCAAAAGATACATTTGGATACGCCTATCATTAGTAATGATGAGTTAGCGAAGATTAAAAACCTAAACGAAGGTGCTTTCAAGACTAAAACACTAGACATACTTTTCCCTTCTAAAGGGAATGACGGTGACTTAGAAAAAGCCGTTGACAATTTAAGAAAAGAAGCTATTCAGGCGAGTAAAGATGGTTTCACCATTTTATTACTTTCTGATAGAGGTGTAGATAGTAAAAACGCTCCTATTCCTGCTTTATTAGCAACTGGTGCTGTACACCATGCATTGATAAATGAAGGCTTACGTGGGTACACAAGTATTGTAGTAGAAAGTGGTGACATCAGAGAAACTCATCATGTAGCTACATTGATTGGGTACGGTGCACACGGAGTGAATCCATATTTAGCATTTGAATCGATCAAAGGCTTAATGAAAACGAAGCTAATCGAAGATGGACATTCTTACGAGGAGCTGAGAGCTAACTTTATTAAAGGTGTAAGTGCTGGGTTATTGAAGATATTCTCTAAAATGGGAATTTCTACTATTCAGTCATACCACGGAGCTCAAATCTTTGAGGTCTTAGGTCTTAGTGATGAAGTAGTACATAAATGTTTTGCAGGTACAGCATCTCGTGTCGGTGGTTTAACATTCGATGGAATAGCAAAAGAAGCATTAACGAAACATGAGTTGGCATTTCCTAGTGCGAACAACAAGAACAACCGTCTGGAAGTAGGTGGTGTGTACCAGTGGAAAAGAAGAGGAGAATATCACCTATTCAATCCTGAAAGTATTCACTTATTACAACAGTCTACTAAAACGAATAACTTCCAACAATATAAGAAGTATGCTCGTGTGATCAATGATCAGACAAAAAGAGCAGCTACACTAAGAGGGTTATTAGACTTTAAGAAAGGAAATCCTATTCCTTTAAATGAAGTGGAACCTGCTGAGAATATCTTAAAACGTTTTGCTACGGGAGCAATGTCTTTCGGGTCTATTTCTCATGAAGCGCACTCTACCTTGGCTATTGCCATGAATAGAATTGGTGCTAAGAGTAACAGTGGTGAAGGTGGCGAAGACCCTGCACGATTTAAAAAGAAAGAGAATGGTGATTGGGAACGATCTGCTATTAAACAAGTGGCTTCTGGGCGATTTGGCGTAACGAGTTACTATTTATCGAATGCGGACGAATTACAAATTAAAATGGCTCAGGGAGCTAAGCCTGGTGAAGGTGGGCAACTTCCTGGACATAAGGTAGATGATTGGATTGGTAGGACAAGACATTCTACTCCTGGAGTAGGATTAATCTCCCCTCCTCCTCACCATGATATTTATTCTATTGAAGATTTAGCTCAGCTAATTTTTGATTTGAAGAATGCAAATAGAGAGGCTAGAATTAATGTAAAACTGGTTTCTGAAGCAGGTGTGGGTACTATTGCATCTGGTGTGGTAAAAGCACATGCTGATGTGGTATTAATTGCTGGTCACGATGGTGGAACAGGAGCTTCTCCTATTAGTTCTATTAGACATGCTGGTTTACCTTGGGAGCTTGGTCTTTCGGAAGCACATCAAACGCTGGTAAGGAACAAACTAAGAAGTAGAATGGTACTTCAGGCTGATGGGCAGATGAAAACAGGTAGAGATTTAGCTATTGCTACATTACTTGGAGCGGAAGAATGGGGTGTTGCAACGGCTGCTTTAGTAGTAGAAGGTTGTATTATGATGAGAAAATGTCATCTAAATACATGTCCGGTTGGAGTAGCTACTCAAAACAAGGAGTTAAGAAAACGATTTACAGGTAATGCTGACCACGTAGTTAACTTCTTCCACTTCTTAGTAGAGGATTTACGTGAGATTATGGCTGAACTTGGTTTCAGATCGATAAACGAAATGGTAGGTCAGTCTCAACTATTGAAAAAGAGAGAAAATATCGATCACTGGAAGTACAAAGATTTAGATTTAAGTAAAATCTTGTACAAAGAAGAAGTAGGAAAAGATGTCGGTATTTTCAATAGCGAATCACAAGATCATGGAATCGATGAGCAATTAGACTGGAAATTAATAGAGGCGGCTAAACCTGCACTAGGGAGTAAAGTTCCTGTCCAAGGTTCATTTAAGGTAGTCAATACAAACCGTTCTGTGGGAACTATCTTATCCAATGAAATCTCTAAGAAGTATGAAGGTGAAGGTCTTCCTGACGATACGATTACATACAACATAAAAGGTTCTGCTGGACAGAGTTTCGGTGCTTTTATGGCAAAAGGAGTTACGTTAAAACTAGAAGGTGAAGCAAACGATTACTTCGGAAAAGGTCTTTCTGGTGGTAAGTTAGTTTTACAACCACATGCTGGTTCTCCATATGTAGCGAATGAAAATATGATTGTAGGTAATGTAGCATTCTACGGAGCTACTAGTGGCACGGCTTACATTAATGGATTAGCTGGAGAACGTTTCTGTGTAAGAAACTCAGGAGTTAAAACAGTAGTAGAAGGAATCGGAGATCACGGATGTGAATACATGACTGGTGGCCAAGTAGTTGTATTAGGTGAAACTGGTAGAAACTTTGCTGCTGGAATGAGTGGTGGTACAGCTTACATTTATGATAAGAACAACACCTTCATGGATAAGTGTAACAAAGAGATGGTTGATTTTGATCCGATAGATCAAGAAGAAAGTGCAAACTTAAAATCAACTATTGAAAAACACTTAAAATACACAGACAGTACAGTAGCTAGGAATATCTTAACAAACTGGAGTGAGGAATTACAAAAGTTTGTTAAAGTAATGCCTGTAGACTACAAACGAGTATTATTAGAAAGAAAGCTGAAAGCTTTAGAAGAAGAGAAAAACGCAAAAGAAGAAAAGGAGGCAATTCATGGGTAAGCCAACAGGATTTTTAGAATACACAAGAGAGTTACCAAAAAATAAAGTTCCAGAAGAACGAGTAAAAGAGTACAAAGAGTTCTCTGAAAAGCCTTCTGAGGAATTGGTCAATAGTCAGTCTGCAAGATGTATGGACTGTGGTGTTCCATTTTGTCATAATGGATGTCCACTAGGAAATATTATTCCTGAGTTCAACGACGCCGTTTACAATGAAAATTGGGAAGAGGCGAGTAGTATCTTACATTCTACGAACAATTTTCCTGAGTTTACAGGAAGAATTTGTCCTGCTCCATGCGAATCTGCTTGTGTATTAGGAATTAATCAACCTCCAGTTGCTATTGAATTCATAGAGAAGACGATTGTAGAAAAAGCGTACGAACTAGGTTTTATTCAGCCGAGAAAGGTAGAAAATAAAACAGGGAAAACAGTAGCTGTAGTAGGATCAGGTCCTGCTGGTTTAGCTGTTGCAGATCAATTGAATAAAGCTGGTCACGATGTTACCGTTTTTGAGCGTGCTGAAGAAGCAGGTGGTTTATTGAGATACGGAATTCCTGATTTCAAATTAGGGAAACAAGTGGTTGCTCGTAGAGTAGATGTAATGGCTAAATCTGGTGTTACATTTAAAACAAGTACTGAAATAGGAAAAGACATTCCTACTCAGCAACTAAAAGACGAGTACGACGCTGTAGTATTAACTGGTGGTTCTACTACTCCTAGAAACGTACCTATTACGGGTAGAGATTTAAATGGTGTTCATTTCGCTATGGACTTCTTGTCTCAACAAAATGGCCGTGTTTCTGGTAAAACAGAGACTAGAAACCATAAAGGGCATAAAATAGAAGAGATTTGGGCTACAGATAAAAATGTAGTCGTAATAGGTGGTGGTGACACTGGTTCTGACTGTGTAGGAACATCCAACAGACACGGTGCTAAATCCATTACTCAAATTGAATTATTAGAAAGACCTCCGTTGGAGCGTTCTGAAACTACTCCTTGGCCTTTGTGGCCTAATAAACTGAGAACATCTACTTCTCATGAAGAAGGTGCTAACAGACAATGGGCTTTGTTCACACAAGAATTCATTGGTGATGACGAGGGTAACCTAAAAGCTATCAAAGTGTGTGACATGGGGTGGAGTGATCCTCAGCCAGGTAAAAAACCACACTGGGAACCTATTGAAGGAAGTGAAAGAGAGATTCCTTGTGAGTTAGCTTTGTTAGCTATCGGTTTCTTACACCCTGATAAAGAAGGCATGATTACTGAATTAGGCTTAGACCTTGACGAGAGAGGAAACATTAAGTGTGATGCTCAGTACAGAACGTCAGAAGAGAAAGTATTTGCTGCTGGTGATATGAGAAGAGGTCAATCTCTTGTTGTATGGGCGATCAGTGAAGGAAGAGAGTGTGCTAGAAACGTAGATGAATTCCTAATGGGAGAATCTGTTTTAGAAGCAAAAGACAGCTCTTTTTTGGCAACACACTAAAAAATATTCTAGCAGTTAGCTACTAGCTGCTAGGCTTTAAAATCATTCTATTAAGTTCGAGCTAATGGCTGGTATCGTTATGAACGATTAATTAACAAGTTAGACAATGGGGGAAAAATGGAAAAAAATTGTTTTACACCTTTCTATTATATTAGGTGTATTTGTTTCGCTTATTCTATTCTTCTTTTATGCGTACTTACCTTGGGCTACTAACCATGGACAAGTAGTTGTCGTACCTGATTTTCACGGCATGAATGAAGGTGAAGTAAGAAAAATCACAGAAGACCTCTCCTTAAATTATGAGATACTAGATACTGTTTACTCTAAAAAAGATGAACCTAGTACGATGATCTCTCAAAACCCAAAAGCTTTTTTTGAAGTAAAAGAAGGGCGTAGAATTTACCTCACATTAAATACAGCTACTCCTCCCATGGTAACATTTACGGGAGAGATTCTTTACAAAATTATTTCGAAAGACAAAACGTCTGCTACAATCATACTAGAAAGTTTAGGAATGAAAGTCTTGAAACCTGCTTATGTAGATGCTAAATACAAGGATTTAGTACTCAATGTTGTTATTGGTGATCAGCGTGTACGAAGTGGAAACGAATTCCCAAAAGGCTCTGAAGCAAGACTTATTGTGAGTAACGGAAGATTGTAAAAATGAAGTCTGTAGCCATTGTAGGTGGCGGAGCTGCTGGTTTTTTCTGCGCCATAGAGTTGGCGAGCTTACGCCCTGACTTATCCATAACTATTTTTGAAAAGTCCCCAAACGTTCTCCAAAAAGTGAAAATATCTGGTGGAGGGAGATGTAATGTAACCCACGCCTGTTTTGACCCCAATGAGTTAGTCAATTTTTATCCAAGAGGAAAAAAAGAGTTAAGAGGTCCTTTTAATCGATTTTGCTCTGGAGACACAATTGATTGGTTTGAACAAAAAGGAGTTTTTCTAAAGATTGAAGACGACAATCGTATGTTCCCTACGAGTAATTCTTCTCAAACCATTATCGATTGCTTTTGGAAGGAAATCGAAGAGAAAAAGATTAAAGTCATTAGAAGTGAAGGAATCAAGCAAATTAAAAAATTAGATACTGACGGTTGGATTCTAGAAAGCGCTAACGATAACACATACTCTGTAGATTTTCTAGTACTAACTAGTGGAAGTAGTGAATTTGTATGGAAACAGGTAAAAGGATTAGGCCATACAATTATTCCTCCTGTACCGTCTTTATTTACATTTAATATAAAACACCCCATCATCACTCCTATTCCCGGTCTTTCCGTTCCTCATGCTTCTCTGAGTATTCCAGAGTTAGGATTAGAATCAGAAGGCCCTTTATTAATTACTCATTGGGGGTTAAGTGGCCCTGCTATTTTAAAACTATCAGCTTGGGGAGCAAGAGAGTTACATCAAGCAAATTATAAATTCACCTTATTCGTTAACTGGATAGCTTCTCATACAACTAACGAAGTACTTGAGTTAATCAATAAATTAAAAAAAGAACATCCAAAAAAATCCTGTTACACTACTTCTAATCAATTAGTTCCTAAGCGATTATGGTTTAACGTTTTACGTGACGTAGGAATTGAAGAAAAAGACCAATGGGCAAATATCTCCAATAAACAGCTCGGACATATTGCAAATCTATTAACCAAAGCTGAATTCTCAGTAAACGGTAAAAGTACGTTCAAAGAAGAATTTGTAACAGCAGGAGGAGTTGACTTGAAAGAAATCAATTTTAAAGCGTTTGAAAGTAAGTTACACCCAAACCTATTCTTTGCTGGTGAAGTATTAAATATCGATGCGGTAACTGGTGGTTTCAATTTCCAAGCTGCTTGGACTGGAGCATGGACGGTTTCTCAGGCAATTGCTGAGAGGTAACTTCTGTCACTCTCTACCGTTGCAAGCCCTTACTTTCTATCAAGGTCTTGACCGTTGATAATGTACTTTTCTAAAGAATATTTACCTCAGCCTGAATATTTACCCCAAACTTCTCTTTGACAGATTGTTGAATGTCGTAGGATAGCTTCTTGATCAATTCACCATCTTTTTCACCATAGTTTACAATGACTAACGCTTGTTTTTCGTACACACCAATATTCCCTAAGCGCTTACCTTTCCACCCACATTGCTCTATGAGCCAACCAGCAGTAACTTTTATTACAGTATCTCAAATTATGTAACGAGGGATATCAGGGAAATTAATCTCTATTTTTTGGAATACTTCAATAGGTAGTTCTGGATTTTTAAAAAAGCTACCTGCATTACCCAAAACAGTTGGGTCAGGCAATTTGCTACTTCTTATGCTACAGACAGCTTTTCGTACATCTTTAATAGTAGGAGAAAAAACACCTTCTTTTGATAAGGTGTCGTTAATAGCGCCATAGTTGAGTGATAGCTTATGAGAAGAGGCTTTCGTCAGTTTAAATGTAACATTGCTTACGCAATATTTTCCTTTTAATTCTCTTTTGAAAATACTATCTCGGTACCCGAATTGGCACTCTTCAACAGAAAAGGTGTGTACTTCACCTGTATTCATAGAAACTGCTGTCAAGCTATGAAACACATCTTTTACCTCTACACCATATGCTCCAATGTTTTGAATGGGAGAGGCACCTACCGAACCTGGAATAAGAGATAAGTTTTCAATCCCACCTAATTGATGCTCAACACAATAAGCCACTAAGTTGTCCCAAACAACGCCACCACCAGAACAAACGTAAGCTGTAGTTTCATTTTCTTCTATTATTTCAATTCCTTGAATACTGTTTTTAAAGATATAACCATTATAATCTTCTGTGAATAGAATATTGCTTCCTCCTCCCATTACAAATACAGACAGACTGGTGTCTCTGTTTTTAACAGCTTTTTGTATTTCTTTTTCTGACTGAAGTTCAATAAAATAAGAAGCATATGCTTCTGTGCCAAAAGTAGTGAGTTGTTGTAAAGAATAATTCTTTTGAAACATTTCGTCTTTTTTTAATTAAGTCAAAGTCGTATCAAAAAACAAAGATGATTTGTAGACTAAAAAACTCTAGCGAAGTTAAAACGTATTATTTAAAAATCTATCATTGTTATTATAATAAACTTGCGTATATTTGCAGCTCCAAAATGCGGATGTGGTGAAATTGGTAGACACGCTAGACTTAGGATCTAGTGCCTCACAGCATGGGGGTTCGAGTCCCTCCATCCGCACTAACATTGTTAAAGAAACCCTTGGTTCTACTGAGGGTTTTATTGTTTTACCAGAAAGTAGATTTTATTTTGGAAATTACACTAAATAAGAAAAACGACACCTACGGATCAATTTTGATCGATATTAAGGAATCAGATGTGACACCTAAATTCGATGAGAAAGTGAAAGACTATTCTAAGCGAATGAATATTAAAGGGTTCAGAGCGGGGAAAGTACCTACAGGAATCGTTAAGAAAATGCACGGAAGTAGCATCAAAGCAGAAGTTGTATCTGACATGTTGTACAAATCGTTAGACAACTATATTAAAGAAAATAAATTACCTCTTTTGGGTAACCCTCTTCCAAGCGAAGATGAGAAAGACAGAGAGATGGATTGGGAAAACCAGTCTAGCTTCCAGTTTACTTACGATGTAGGGCTTACACCTGATTTTAAATACGATATTTCTTCTAAAGTAAAGTTAAATCAATACGAGGTAACGGACGAAGAAGGAGATATTCAAGAGACATTAAATAACCTTAGAAAACAACAGGGAACAACTACAAACCCTGAAGTTACAGAAGGGAAAGATGTGATAAGAGGAAAAATTCAGCAAGAGAAAACTGAATTTGAATCTACTGGTGTATTTATCATAGAAGAATTAAATGCGAAGATAGCACCTAACTTTGTAGGGCTTAAAAAAGGGGATAAAGTAATATTTGATCCTAAAAAAGCGTTTAACAAAGACTACAGCAAAATGTCGTTTTCTTTAGCGATTAAAGAAGAAGAGGCTAAAAAGTTGAAAGGAGATTTCTTATTTACTGTAGAAGAGATCACTAGAAACGAAATGGCTGAACTAAACCAAGAGTTTTACGATAAACTATTTGGAAAGGATGTCGTGAAGTCAGAAGAAGAGTTGCATGTCAAAATGAAAGAGATTATGACAGAAAACTACAAGTCTCAGGCTGAGAGCATGTTGTTAAAAGAAATTAGAGACCGTTTAATCGAAAAAACGAAACTTCCTTTACCAGAAGATTTCTTAAAAAGATGGTTGTTGACTACTAGTGAGACGCTTACAGAAGAGAAAATCACGGAAGATTTTGACAATTACAGAAAAGAATTCAAATGGAACATTATCCAAGGAAAGATAGCTGAAGACAATAAGCTAGATGTACAAGGAGAAGAAATAATGGAACGTGCAAAGTCATTTGTACAGCAGCAGTACTTAGGTGGTATGCCAATTAGCCCAGAGTTTGAGCCTCAGTTTATGGAGTTTGTAAACAAATACCTGAGCGACAACAACGGTGCTAACTACAGAAACCTGTATCACCAAGCAATAGGCGAGAAGGTATTGCTACATGCAAAAAATGAAATTTCTATTAAGCCTAAAACAATTAAAGCAAAAGACTTTAAAGAATTAATAGAGAAAGAAGCAAAGGAAGCGCAAGCAAAGTAATTTGCACTTCGCATTTTCCTACGAAAGTGGGAAACCTTAATCATAAAAAAAGGTGTTATCTCGTAAGAAGTAACACCTTTTTTTATGTCTTAGAATGATTTTACATCATTCCTGGCATTCCGCCACCATGTCCATGATCGTGTCCACCACCAGCTGGTGCTTCTTCTGGCTCATCAGCGACTACACATTCTGTGGTTAATAATAACGAAGAAATAGACGCTGCATTTTCTAACGCTAAACGAGTTACTTTAGTAGGGTCAATAACGCCTGCTTTAAATAAGTTCTCGTATTTGTCTTCTCGTGCATTGTAACCGAAGTCTTTCTTACCGTCTTTTACCGCATTTACAACAACAGAACCTTCACCACCAGCGTTACCTACAATTGTTCTCAATGGAGATTCAATAGCAGTAGCAACGATATTGATACCTGTTGTTTGGTCTTCGTTGTCTCCAGCTAGTCCTTCTAATGATTTGATAGCTCTAATTAGTGCTACACCACCACCAGGAACGATACCTTCTTCTACAGCTGCTCTAGTAGCGTGCAAAGCATCATCTACTCTGTCTTTCTTTTCTTTCATTTCTACTTCAGTAGCAGCACCAATGTAAAGTACAGCTACACCACCAGAAAGCTTAGCTAATCTTTCTTGTAGCTTTTCTTTGTCGTAATCAGATGTAGTAGTCTCCATTTGAGATTTGATCTGACTAATTCTACCAGTGATATCTTTTTTAGTACCAGCACCGTTAATTACAGTTGTATTGTCTTTGTCGATCAATACTTTTTCAGCAGTACCTAACATATCAATAGTAACATTGTCCAATTTGAAACCTCTTTCTTCAGAGATTACTGTACCACCTGTTAAGATAGCGATGTCTTCTAACATAGCTTTTCTTCTATCCCCAAAACCTGGCGCTTTTACAGCAGCAATTTTTAAAGACCCTCTTATTTTGTTGACTACCAATGTAGCTAATGCTTCACCATCAACGTCTTCAGCAATGATTAACAAAGGCTTACCTGTTTGTGCAACAGCTTCTAAAACAGGAAGTAATTCCTTCATAGTAGAAACTTTTTTGTCGTAAATTAAAATGTAAGGAGTTTCTAAATCTGCCTCCATTTTATCCGCATTAGTTACGAAGTAAGGAGAAAGGTACCCTCTATCGAATTGCATACCTTCTACTGTTTTCACCTCAGTTTCAGTTCCTTTTGCTTCTTCTACAGTGATTACACCATCTTTCCCTACCTTATCCATTGCATCAGAAATCATGTTACCGATTTCCATATCGTTATTAGCAGATATAGAAGCTACTTGAGCTACTTCACTTGAGTCTTTTATCTTTTTAGACTGAGCAGCTAAATCAGCTACTACTTTTTCCACTGCTTTATCCACACCTCTTTTAAGATCCATTGGGTTGGCACCTGCTGCTACACTTTTGATACCATTAGTAAAAATAGCTTGAGCCAATACTGTTGCAGTAGTAGTTCCATCACCAGCAGAATCAGCTGTTTTAGAAGCCACTTCTTTTACCAGTTGAGCACCCATGTTTTCAATAGGATCTTTTAAATCAATTTCTTTCGCTACAGAAACTCCATCCTTAGTTACGTGGGGAGCACCAAATTTTTTATCTATAACTACGTTTCTTCCTTTCGGTCCTAACGTTACTTTTACTGCGTTTGCTAGTGTGTCAACCCCTTTTTTGAGGCCTTCTCTAGCATCTGTATCAAATAAGATTATTTTTGACATTTTTTTAAAATTTTAGATTAATGTAAGATTAAATAATTGCGAAAATATCTGATTCTCTCATGATAAGGTAATCGTTTCCGTCTACTGCTAATTCAGTACCTGCATATTTACCGTATAGTACAGTGTCACCTACTTTTACAGTGATAGGCTCATCTTTAGTACCCGTTCCTACGGCTACTATTTTTCCTTTTTGTGGTTTCTCTTTTGCTGTATCAGGAATAATAATTCCAGAAGCTGTTTTTTCTTCTGCTGGAGCTGCTTCAACTAGCACTCTATCAGCTAAAGGTTTAATTTTTAATCCCATTTTAATAATTAGTTATACGTTGTACATTAAAACTACTGAAACCTTTTGAACATTAAATATGCCAGAGGGAAAACACTGACAAAATGATAGTTCATACCTGTCAATAAAGCAGTTTAATAGGCTAACTGTCAGAGTGTTGAGAGGGTATTAAAAAAGCGCTGTATAATGAAATACAGCGCTTTAGTTTAATTCTTTAAAAAAGACTTTAGTTATTTAGTAGTCTTGTTTTCTTCTTGAAATAAGGCATCACCATTTTCTTCAGATGGAGAAGTAGTTGGAGCTAAAGGTTGTGAGCTAACTGGAGCTTCTACATCTATTCCAATAGCAGACTCTTCTGGATCAATCACATCTTTTTGTAAAATAGCATTTGCACCTACTGATAATAAAAAGATAGCTACGATAAGTACCCAAGTTGTTTTTTCTAAAAAATCAGATGCTTTTTTTACACCAACTAATTGACTAGTAGCTGAACTACCGCTGACAGCACCAAGACCACCTTTTGTGTTTTGCATTAATACAACTAAAATAAGAAGTACTGATAATATTAATGTAAGAGAGATAACAAGTGTTAACATACTATTTTTTTTCTAATTCTTTAATTCGATCGGTAAAGTACGTTTTTTTAGCTGGATATTTCAAGATAAGTTCTTGATAAATTTTAGTTGCTTTCTCAGTATTGCCTTGTTTAGCATATATTTTAGCTAAATTTTCTGAAATAAGTGGTTTTTGTTCCGTGCTACTTGCTTGTGAAAGATCTACAGTACTAGTGTTTTCTGTGGTTTTTACTGGTTTTATAGGTTTTAAATTCTTTTCTTTTTTTATAAACTCATCGACAATATCAGTACTTGTTTTTTTTCCTTTTGATGATGATTCATCTTCTTTTAAAGACTCTATGTATCCAGAGATTAACGTTTCTTTATTCTTCTTAGTCGTTCGAGGAGCTTTTTTTGTAGTGGGTGTTTTTACGAGCTTGTTTTTGGTAGCTTTTTTAGTGGTAGTGGATTTCTTAGTTTGAGGGTTACTTTGTTTTATCGCTGGAGTTCCTGTGATTTTAGATAGCGTGACTTTTGAAAATTTAGTATCTGCTTTTTCTTTTTTTACAGAGGGAGAAGAAACTCTTTTTTCTGTAATAAGGGCTTCTTTGTCTACTAAATAACGTGATACATCTATTTTTTCAGTATCAATTTTTGATACACTATCTGTATCTTTTGTTTTATTTTCTTTTTCTAATTTACCTAAAGCTTTTGGGCTTATGTTTTTAACAACAGGATCTTTTTTTTCTGTAATAATGTCCTCTTTAATCTCAGGAGAATCAGTGATTTTAGATACGGTTACTTTGGATGATTTAGGGTCAGCCTTTTGTTTTTCTTTTTGAGGTACAATATTTTCTTCTACTTTTTCTATTGACTGCTCATCACTTGTGAAGTCAGAAATAGTGACTTTGTTAGTATCAACTTTTGATATTGAGTCTTTATCTTCTTCTTTCTTTACCTCACCTAGTCCTTTTGGGCTTATGTTTTTTACAGAACGTTCTTTTTTTTGAGCAAGAATTTCTTCAGCAGTATATTTTGATTTGAAAAACTCTTCTTTGGTAATTTTTTCTTTTGGTTCTTCCTTATCTTCAATGACCTCAGCAGGAGTGTCTTGTTTTTTTGAAACTGGTGTAGGTAACTGTTCTTCGCTATCCTCTGTTTTGGTAGGTTTAGTCTCTTTATCTTCTTTAGTAGGAGCTGTTTTTTTGTCGTCATTTATTAAGACTGCACCAGATTTTTTTTGTTCGAGCTTGTCTTTTATAGATTTCATGAAAAGCTCTTTCTTAGATAGGCCTTCACTAGCGCTACTTGATGTAGCTTCATTTTTTTCTTCCCTCTTTGGTTTTATATTTTCTTTTACTGGCTCTACTTTTTTTGAATCCGTTCCTATAGGTCTAGTAAGCTGTTGTTTTTCTTCAGCAAGATTTGTTTTGTTTATTTTAGATAAGACAAGACCTTTCACTTTTACTGTTTCCTCTGAAGCTTTATTTCCTCTGTTAATGAGAGGTGTTTTTTTGTTTTCTTTCTTAGACTCTATACTTTCATTTTTGCCTGTAGTAGTTTGTTCTACTTTAGGAACTATTACCTTTTCTGTTTTAGTTTCTTCTTTTAAAGTATTCTGTTTACTTACTGTATTAAGAGGAGATGTCTTTACCCTCTTTTTTGAAGACTTAGATTTAGATAAATCAACTTTATCTATTTGTATGTTGACTGGCTTATAATCTTGAGTATCTGCAGCAAGTCCCTCAACTTCTTTAAATATTTTATTACTTGTTTGCTCATCAAATAATGCTTTTACAGCCTTTATTTTATTGAACCGTAGCCTTTTTACGTTTTCAGAAACTTCTTCGTATAGCTTTGTGTTTGGAATTCTTTTATTAACAGATAAAGGGGGGATATTTTTTTTTGTAGTAGCCTTTTTCTTTTCTACTTCTGGGGTTCGTTTACCTTCCTGTTTATTGTCTGTAATTTCAGAAACAGAAAGTGTAGCAGTAGACTCTTTTTGTTTTACCTCTGGAATAGATTTTAGCCAACTATTTAGATATTGTTCATTAGTTGTATAGGCTAGTGCTTTATTGTAGGTTGAGTTAGTTTTTGGCGTATTAAGTACTTGGTTTGCTTGTGCAAGTAAAATATGTGAGGCTTGAAAATAAGGGTGCTTTTTACGTATTGATTCTAGTGACGCAAGATCACTTTGTTCAATAGTATCTGTTTTTTTTAATAGACTTAGTAATTTGTTAGAATCCATTTAGAGTAGTTCGATTACCAATTGCTAAAACACCGATTATAAATATCCAGTTTTATTTGGTCAAAAGCAACATCAATTAGATCATCCTCTACATCACTTAGGTTTTGACTCTGTTCAAATGTTAAATCATTAGGGCTTGTAAACGACTGTTCGTAACTTTGACTAGGATCTTTTGTATTGGTGTATTTTACATTGATTCTAATGGTTAGCTTATTTAAAGCTGCAAATTCTTGACCATTAGCGTTTACACTTCCTCCTAAAGGTGTTACGTCATAGTAAGACACATACCCTTCTACCTGAACATCTGATTGTTTGTTTGTTACCTCTAATTTGGTACGCTGTTGAATAAATTCTTTTAAATCTTCCGTAAAGCGGAGAGGTAAATCAGCAGGTCCGCTCGCTATTCTGGAGTAAAAATTAGTTATTTTAATCGTCTTTATGTTTTCATAATCAATACTCGCTCCCGTAAAACCATAATTCACTGTACACGAATGGAATAGCAGTGCTAGACTAATTAATAGTAGTGTGATTTTTATTTTCATATTTTTAGTATTAAGATTCTTAGACACTAGACTTTAGACAATTAAATTTGATGGTTATTATATTTATTCGTCTTAAAATTTAAAGTCTAATATCTCATGTCTATTTTAGTCTTCCAAATCATACTGTTTTAACTTACGGTATAGTGTTCGTTCAGAAATCCCTAAATTTTGAGCAGCATACTTACGCTTGTTGTTATTCTTTTTTAATGCTTTTATGATTAACTCTTTTTCCTTTGCCTCAATAGAAAGGTTCTCTTCTTCTATTTCATGTGTGATGTCTTCTACTTTATTAAAATTAGAAGAGTTAAAATCAGTTGTAGGGTGAATAGGAGAAGACGGAACAGGTTCGTATTCTAAAGGTGTGTCTCCAGAAAGTAGTCTTGGTGAATCATTGGAATTTACATGTGATTCTGAGACCTCATCCATAGAGTTGAATAGATCTTTATGATCATTAATTACTTGAGAACCATTGAAATTATCACTTTGCAAGGATTCGAAAACGAGTTTTTTTAACTCGTTGACATCTTTTTTCATATCAAAAAGGACTTTATAGAGTAAGTCTCGTTCAATGTAATTCGCATCCCCACCAGCGTTTCCAAATAAAGCAGGAAGCTGCCTTTTAGGTTTTGGTAGGTAAGTTCTAAATTTATCACTAGGGATAAAACGATCTAACTCTAAAGCGGAAATCTGTTCTACCAAATTCTTTAGTTGTCTAATGTTTCCAGGAAAAGGATAGGAAAGAAGCATACGCTTTCCTTCATCGTCTAAGTGAATAGGCTTGACATGGTATGTTTCAGCAAAGTCTGTAGCGAATTTCCTAAATAGAAGGTCAATGTCATTTCCACGTTCACGCAAAGGAGGAACGAAAATAGGAACCGTATTCAATCTGTAATACAAATCTTCTCTAAATTTCCCATTCGCTACAGCGTCATCTAGCTTTACATTAGTGGCTGCAATTACCCGTACGTCTGTTTTTTGTGTCTTGGACGAACCGACTCGAATGTATTCTCCATTTTCTAACACCCTCAATAAACGAGCTTGTGTGCTCAAAGGCATTTCTCCAATCTCATCCAAAAAGATCGTTCCCCCATCGGTCACTTCAAAGTATCCTTTTCTGGCTTCTAAGGCACCTGTGAAAGCACCTTTTTCATGACCAAAAAGCTCAGAGTCAATTGTCCCTTCAGGAATGGCTCCACAATTTACAGCAATGAATTGTCCATGCTTTCGTTTACTGAGGTGATGGATTATTTTAGAAAATGATTCCTTCCCACTACCACTTTCTCCTGTAATTAAGACAGACATCTCCGTAGGGGCTACCTGACTAGCTACTGTGATGGCATGAATTAAAGGAGTAGAGTTTCCTATGATTCCAAAACGTTGTTTTATGCTTAGTAATTCTTGATTAGCCATTTTTTATCAGTAATTAAATGATTAAATAGATTCACCTTTTAAAGTAGCTGCCGTACATTCTGTTACTTTTACTTGAACATAATCGCCTTTCTTATGATTCTTTTTAGGGAAAATAACGACGGTATTATACGTAGTTCTTCCCATTAAATGCTCATCAGAACGTTTAGATGTACCTTCTACTAATACTTTGTGTACTTTGCCTACATGTTGTTGTGTACGCAGTAGCGCATGTTCTTGCTGAAGATTAATAATTTCTTGCAGTCTTCTTTTTTTGACTTCTTCAGGAATATCATCTTTAAATTTTTTGGCTGCCAATGTACCTGGTCGCTCGGAATAAAAGAAGTTGTATCCGAAATCATACTTCACGTACTCCATAAGAGACAAGGTATCTTGGTGTTCTTCTTCCGTTTCTGTACAAAAACCAGCAATCATATCAGTAGAGATACCACAATCTTCTCCAATAATTCGTTTAATGGCATCTACACGCTCCATATACCATTCCCTAGTATATGTACGGTTCATTAACTCTAACACCCTGCTGTTTCCACTTTGTGCCGGTAAATGAATGTAGTTACAAATGTTTTCGTACCTCGCCATGGTATGCAATACCTCATCTGTAATATCTTTTGGATGAGAAGTAGAGAAACGAATACGTAGGTCGGGATTAACATCTGCTACTTTTTCCAATAGCTCTGCAAAATTGACAATATTAGTTTCTCCAGCTTTTTCAATCTGCGCTTTACCTTTTAAATCACTATTAGGAGACCATTTGTAGGAGTCTACATTTTGCCCTAATAAAGTTACTTCTTTGTATCCTTTATCAAATAAGTCTCTCGCCTCTTGAACAATAGAATGAGGATCCCTACTACGTTCTCTTCCTCTGGTAAAAGGAACTACACAGAAAGAACATACATTGTCACACCCTCTCATAATTGAAATGAAAGCAGTTACTCCATTTGAATTCAATCGTATAGGGCTAATGTCAGCATAGGTTTCTTCACGAGACAGGAATACATTTACCCCTTTATCACCTTCTTCTGCCCCGTTAATTAACTTAGGTAAATCTCTGTAAGCATCTGGACCTACTACTAGGTCTACAATTTTTTCTTCTTCTAAAAACTTTTCTTTTAGGCGTTCAGCCATACAACCGAGTACACCAATTAGTTTTTCAGGGTTTTTCTTTTTGAATTTATTAATGTTATTTAACCTTTTTCTAACCGTCTGTTCCGCTTTTTCACGGATAGAACAGGTATTTAAGAAAATGACATCAGCATCATCTAGAGTAGAGGTTGTGTCGAAACCTTCGTTGTGTAGAATGGAAGCAACTATTTCACTATCAGAGAAGTTCATCTGACAGCCATAGCTTTCTATGTACAGTTTCTTCTTATTTCCGCCGTTCTGATCTCTAGTCACTTTTATCTCTTCGGTAGGTTGCATATCCTCTTTTGAAAGAATGCCTAGATCACTTATCACTTTATTACTCATACTCTATCCGTTTGGAAGTACAAAAGTAATAAAATAATGACAGATTGACAGATTATTTATTGAATAAATAATAAGTAAGGAGATGTGTTTATCTTCTTGAATTATTCGAATTTTATAGAAAATGCTGATAGTTTGAGTGGCAGGGAGTTATGGCTCATTGGATGACAACGTTTTTGAACTTTAGCATTTCCCTTTTTACTCTTACCAATTCTAGATAGTGATGTACTATGAAAATGTATATAATATATGTTTTTCATAGCATTTATTAATAATATGGTGAAACTCATTTTGTCTGACGATAGTAAACAAGTTCGTAATGACTTTTCGCTACAGAGGGATACGCTTTAAATTATTTCATCTCCTTTTTTAAAGTTAATCATCCAAAAAGGTGCTGTAACAAACCACAAAGCAGTTCCAATAAACATAATCGTTTTCATGACAGAAAAACTCAATGACCCCGTAAAATTCAGAATAGAAGGCAATGCTACTAAGCACACCAAGGAAAGCCAACTAATTATTTTCAAGCTTGATTTCATAGTCCGTTTGTTTATGCTATTTTTTTAGATTTAATAGATGCTAATAAGACGTAAATAACAGCAGAGGCGATCCAACAAGGAATAACAGAATACGCTGCAAACACTCCTTTTGCAAAAATAAGGTACAACCCAACAGTTACTGGAGCTAACCAAGCAATTAATACAGCAATATTGAAATTAATATTTAGCTTCTCCGCTAAGTCTTCTTTAAAATTAAATTTATCTGAAAAGTAATGATTTACGAAGATGATCCCCCCTACTGGACCTAATACGGTACCATACGTTCCTACAAAATCTAATAATTTACCTGATAGGTTAGGGAACAAGCCTGCCAAAGTAGCAATACCACCCGCTATTAAGGTTCCGGTATATGCTTTGGAATTAGGAAAGAAGCTTTGAAAAGCTAGACCTGCTCTATAAATTGTTGGATTAGCAGTAGTCCATCCTGCAATAACAACACAAACAATTCCAGTCCAACCAATAGAAGACCACGCTAAAGCTCCAGGGTTAGCAGTAGCATCTTGAGAAAGTTTAATTTGAGCAGCTAAAAGTAGTGCCGCACAAATCCATGCTACATAGTGTCCTAGAAACATTCCAATTGAAGATGCCCAACCAGCATTCTCACTCTTAGCGAATCTAAAAATAGAAAGGTCTGCCATCCCAAAATGCATAGCTCCATTACACAACCAAGAAAAGACAACAATCTTCCAAAAACCAAATTCTACAGCACCGCTCTTACTCTGAACAAAGTTGACACCTTCGGTCCAGAACTTAGCTTCTTTGATAGTTGCCCAAGAAGTAGCATCCATCTGAACTAATGCGGTAATTCCACAAGCTACAAAAACTATAATCATCCATGGAGCGGCAATATTAGCAAATTTAGATACTGTTTCGTATCCTGCTGCTGCCACTAATGCCATAACAGCACCTACAACAAGTACGATAATAGTAAAACTTGTTCCTCCTAAACCAAATATAAAATCAGGCATTTGTAAATTAATACCAAACGGAATACCTACAGCACTAGCAGAAACAGTAATCATAGCACCTGCTAAAAAACAGAACAACACACCATTAATTATATTATAAACCTTCACCAATGATGAACCAGCAATTTTCTCTAGCTGAAAGTA
>JBGCEI010000147.1:0-9040 GCA_045106295.1 Cyclobacteriaceae bacterium | reverse complement strand
CCTATTACTGCAATATCGAATTGTTTATTCTCCATCTAGTTTAATCTTACTACGCTTCAATAACCAAACATCTGTTATTCAAGACATCTTGTTCTACAGACTTAAATTTAACTTCTTCTTTTACGGATCCGTCGATGTATTTCACAGTCACTTTATCGTTTCTACCGTACACTTTGGATGACCGAACAGGAGCTTGCCTTTCCCTTTCTTCTCCTTGTTCAGAGCTGCTTCCACCACTACCTACTGCTGAAGGAAATTGATCTTTACTTTCTTGCGTAGCCACTCGTTCTTGTTGCCTTGCCTCTTGCACTTGCTGCGGTTCATCGCTAGCAATATCGCATTTCATTAAGAAAGAAATAACGGCTTCATTGATGTTATTTATCAGTTTTTTGAATAACTCAAATCCTTCAAACTTATAAATCAATAAAGGATCTTTTTGTTCGAAAGTCGCATTCTGAACGGATTGCTTCAAGTCGTCCATTTCACGTAAGTGTTCTTTCCATTGGTGGTCAATAATAGCGAGAATGGCATATTTCTGCGTCATCGTCACCATTTCTTTTCCTTCAGATTTAATTCCTTTCCCTAGGTTACAAACTACTCTAATTTGTTTGGTACCATCTGTTAGTGGAATCACTACATTTTCGATAACTGCTCCTCTATCTTTGTCTATTCGCTTGAACGCTTTTAAGGTATTTTCAGAAATAGCCGTATTCTTTCTTTCTATTTGTTTTAATGCTTTATCAAATAGTTGACCAGTCAGTTCATTTTCTTTTGTCTTCGCAAACGCTTCTTTTGAAACGCCAGGATCCATTGCCAGATTGGCAATTACAGCTAGTTCAAAGCCTTCAAAATTAGTAGTTGCTTTGTGAGTCAACACTATGTTTTCACATAAGTCGTACAGCATATTGAGTACGTCTAACTCTAAGCGCTCTCCTTTCAGTGCGTTTTTACGTTTTTTGTAAATCACTTCACGTTGGGAGTTCATTACATCATCATATTCTAATAACCTCTTACGAATACCAAAGTTGTTTTCTTCTACTTTTTTCTGTGCTCTCTCGATCGACTTGGTAATCATAGAATGCTGAAGCATCTCCCCTTCTTCAAATTTCAATCGGTCCATTACTTTCGCAATTCGGTCAGATTTGAATAATCGCATCAAATCATCTTCTAAACTTACATAGAATAATGAGCTACCTACATCTCCTTGACGACCAGCTCTACCACGTAACTGCCTGTCAATACGACGAGATTCATGCCTTTCTGTACCAATAATGGCTAATCCTCCAGCAGATTTGGATTCAGGAGTTAGTTTAATATCCGTTCCTCTACCTGCCATGTTAGTCGCAATCGTTACCGTTCCAGGCTTACCTGCCTCTGCTACTACATCTGCTTCTTTAGCATGTTGTTTTGCATTTAGTACTTGATGCTTTATTTTTCTCATATTAAGCATCTTACTTAATAATTCTGAAATCTCTACCGATGTAGTACCTACCAATACTGGACGACCTGCTGAAGTCAATTCTCCTACTTCATCGATTACAGCATTAAATTTCTCACGTACTGTTTTGTAAATCTTATCTTGTGTATCATCTCTTTGGATTGGTCTGTTGGTTGGAATAACCACTACATCTAACTCATAAATTTCCCAAAACTCTCCTGCTTCGGTTTCTGCCGTTCCTGTCATGCCACATAGTTTGTGGTACATACGGAAATAGTTTTGTAAGGTAACGGTAGCATAGGTCTGTGAAGCACTTTCTACTTTTACGTTTTCTTTTGCTTCTATCGATTGGTGCAATCCATCGGAATAGCGGCGACCGTCCATGATACGACCTGTCTGCTCATCTACAATCATCACTTTTCCATTCATTACCACGTATTCTTTATCCTTTTCGAATAACGTATATGCTTTTAGTAATTGATTGATGGCGTGTAGTCTTTGAGCTTTATTTTTGTAATCGCTGATAATCTCTTCTTTCTTTTCAATCTTTTTCTCAGCAGCTAAGCTTTCGTCCTTTTCTACACTATCTATAGCTGTAGAAATATCTGGAAGGATAAAGTAATCTGCATCACCGCCTGCTTGCTTAGTAATAATATCACTTCCTTTTTCAGTCAATTCTGTCTGGTTACTCTTTTCATCTATTGTAAAGAATAAAGGTTCGTCAGCTTCTGGCATTTTCTTCTGATTCTCAGCCAAATGCTCGTTTTCTACTTTTTGAAGCAATACCTGAATGCCAGGCTCACTCATAAACTTAATCAAAGGCTTACTCTTTGGTAATCCACGGAAAGCTCTGAATAACGGTAAGCCAGCATCTTTTTCGTTTCCTTCTTTTATTAATCTCTTAGCCTCCACTAAATAATCTGTACAAAGTTTTTTCTGTGCATCAACTAGCTTGCTAATCAAAGGTTTTAGTTCATGGTACTCATGCACATCATCTCCTTGAGGAACGGGACCAGAGATAATCAAAGGCGTTCTTGCATCATCGACCAAAACTGAATCTACTTCATCGACCATTGCATAGTGATGCTTACGCTGCACGAGTTCATCGGTATCGGAAGACATATTGTCTCTTAGGTAATCGAAACCAAATTCATTATTTGTTCCATAGGTAATATCTGCCATGTAGGCATTCTTTCTTTCGTCTGAGTGTGGTTGGTATTTATCAATACAATCGACACGCATCCCATGGAACTCAAAAATAGGTGCCATCCATTCTGAATCTCTTCTTGCTAAATAGTCATTTACCGTTACCAAATGAACACCTCTACCTGCTAATGCATTTAGGTAGGCTGGAAGTGTGGAAACTAGGGTTTTCCCTTCTCCCGTAGCCATCTCTGCTATTTTACCTTGGTGCAATACTACTCCACCAATAATTTGAACATCATAGTGAACCATGTCCCACTCTACTTCTATTCCCGCAGCTTTCCACTTGTTATGCCATATTGTTTGCGACCCGTTTATATCCACACCTTCTCTTTGCTCAGCAATCATACGATCATGATCAGTAGTAGAAACAGATAACTGCTTATTCTCTTTTAGTCTTTTTGCTGTTTCTTTTACAACTGCAAAAGCCTGAGGAAGCACATCTGTTAAAACCGTTTCTAATTTCGTATTTCTATCTTCTTCTAATTTGTCTACTTGATTGTAGAGTTCTTCTTTCTGGTGAATATCTAAGGAAGCATCTTCCTCTACTCTTTTTTTGATGGCCTCTATCTGTGTATCAATAGGAGCTAATTCTTTGTTGATTTGTGCTTTTATCTCTGGTGTTCTGGCACGTAGCTGGTCATCAGAAATAGTTGTTAGTTTTTCGAATTCAGTATTAACTAATGCAACATAAGGAGTTACTCCTTTTACATCTCTAGATGCTTTAGTACCTAATATTTTTCCTATGGCTTTTAACATAATCTGCTCATAATTTTAGAGGTGGTAAAGATACACGTTTTTCAATAACGTGCTTTACCTCACGAAGCTATTTCTTAAACAAAGTTTATTCCACTAGAAAATAAATGACAGATTGACTGATTTCAAGGGCACACAAACAATATGAGTTTATGCTATTGGCTATTGTACAGTCTTTTGAAAGAATGTATCTTAGCGAATGAGTTTGTTGTTTAACCCGAAATATGCATTAGAGAGTCTATTCCGAATCTAACTATCTGCAAATCAGTCGCTTTGCTAGTTTAGCCAATTTAACCCTAGCGGTGCTAGGCTGAAATGAGCTAAACCCCTGATTTCTTTCTAGTTAACTTCTCATAACGAATTCTAATGCAAAATCCGGGTTTAACAAGTAAACCATGTATGTAAAAAGTAATTAGTCTTGAATGAATATTTTCTACTTACCTAATCAAAAAAGGGAATAATTAAAAGCATTATGGTCTTGGTACTAACTACTTGATACTAATGAGAAAAATGAAAATAGCAGTAATTGGTTTAGGTTATGTAGGCTTGCCATTGGCAGTAGCTTTTGGGAAAAAACGCTCGATTGTTGGGTTTGATATCAACCAGTCAAGGATAAATGATTTATCTAATGGTATAGACCACACCTTAGAAGTAGATAAAGAAGAACTTAAAGAAGCGAATCAGCTGACTTTCACAAACCAGTTAGCTGACATTGCAGATTGTACAATATTTATAGTTACAGTACCTACACCTATTACGTTATCTAAAGAGCCTGACCTTTCTCCTTTACTATCGGCGTCGACAGCTATTGGAAGTGTTCTTAAAAAAGGAGATATCGTTATTTATGAATCTACTGTTTATCCAGGTTGTACGGAAGAGGTATGCGTTCCTGTTTTAGAAAAAGAAAGTGGGTTGATTTACAATACTGATTTTTACTGTGGGTATTCCCCCGAACGCATCAATCCTGGAGATAAAAAGCACCGAATCTCAGATATTAAAAAAGTAACATCGGGGAGCACAGAAGAAATTGGAATAGAAGTAAATGAACTGTACCAAGATATCATTACAGCTGGAACACATTTAGCTCCTAGTATTCGAGTGGCAGAAGCAGCCAAAGTAATTGAAAATGCACAGCGAGATTTAAACATTGCCTTTGTAAATGAGCTTGCTATTTTATTTGATAAACTATCGCTCGATACTCAAGATGTGTTAGAAGCCGCAGGAACTAAATGGAATTTCCTTCCTTTTAAGCCAGGTTTAGTAGGTGGACATTGTATTGGTGTAGACCCTTATTACCTCACTCACAAAGCTGAGTCTATTGGATATATTCCTGAAGTAATTTTATCTGGACGAAAGATAAATGACGGCATGGGAGCCTATGTAGCTAATAGAATTATTAAGCTATTAATCAAAAAAGGAAATCAAGTAAAAGGAGCCAAAATCTTAGTATTAGGAATCACTTTCAAAGAAAATTGTCCTGACATTCGTAACTCAAAGGTAGTCGATGTAGTAAATGAATTAATTTCGTTTCACACGAAAGTTGATGTCTATGACCCTCATGCTAATGCTGAAGAAGTAAAGGCAGCATATGGAATAAATCTCATTTCCTCTCTTGACGCACAATATGATGCTATATTATTAGCAGTACCTCACAAAGAGTTCGTTTCTTTTGATTTAGACGCTGTTAAAAAATCAAATACAGCTGTATTCGATTTAAAAGGTATTTGGGATAAAAATTTGGTTGACGAAAGGTTATAAATAATAGACTATAGTTTTACAGGTAGTTTTTCAATAATCCATTATCTTTAAGCTTTCACGATTGAATCGTTCGTTATGAAAAAAATACTAGTTACTGGTGCAGCGGGTTTTATTGGGTTTCACCTAAGTAAGCGTCTTCTTAAAGATGGATATAAAGTAGTAGGTATCGATGACCTTAATGACTACTACGATGTTGAACTAAAAAAGAAAAGACTGGCGCAATTAAGTAGTAATAAATCATTTTCTTTTCACAAAGCACAATTACAGGATAAGGAAGCCATTCATACTCTATTTGAAAAAGAGCGCCCTCAACTAGTTATGAATCTTGCAGCTCAAGCAGGGGTTCGTTATTCCATCGAAAACCCATATGCTTACCTAGATAGCAATGTAACTGGTTATTTGAATATATTAGAAGCTTGTAGGCATTATCCGGTAGAACATTTAGTATATGCTTCTTCTTCTTCTGTTTATGGAGGGAATACTAAGATGCCTTTTTCTGTAAATGATAGCGTAGACCATCCAGTATCTTTGTATGCAGCAACAAAAAAAGCAAATGAATTGATGGCACATACCTATTCTCATTTGTACAATGTTCCTACTACTGGTCTTCGGTTCTTTACAGTATATGGCCCGTGGGGACGACCAGACATGGCGTTATTCCTATTTGCTGATGCTATCTTGAAAGGTGAGCCAATCAAAGTATTCAATAATGGAAATATGAGAAGAGACTTTACCTATGTAGATGATATCGTGGAAGGGATTGTTCGTTTATTACCAAAGCCTCCAGTTAAAAATGAAAATTGGGATGCAAAAAAAGCAGACCCTGCTACTAGCTCTGCTCCCTACCAAGTATTTAACATTGGAAACAACAGACCTGAGAGTTTAATGCGTTACATTGAAATATTAGAAGAAAATCTAGGTCAAGTAGCAAAAAAAGACTTTCTTCCTTTACAACCAGGAGATGTACCTGAAACCTATGCTGATGTTACTGCACTAGAAGATTATGTAGACTTTAAACCAAATACTTCTTTAGAAGATGGAATTGGAGAGTTTGTAAAGTGGTATAAAGAATACACTAAGTAGTGCCTAACTATTTCTTTACAATAGCATACTATACCGTTTTTCTATTAATTACTTCTAGCATCTTTTCCATTCTGTTGGTGTAAGTAAACTGTTTGGCGTAATCACTGTTATTTTGCTCATTTTCTCGTTTTTCGAAAATAGCTTTTTGTACATTTTTAACAAAAGACGAATAGTCCTCTGATACATAGTAGTATTTACTGTGTTCTTTTATTGCTGGTAAGTCGACTGAAACAATCGGTTTGCCAGCTGCTAGATATTCAAAGAACTTCATAGGGAACATAGAAGTAGTGTACTGATTAATATTATTTGGTAACAACATGGCATCCATATCTTTTAAGTAATTAGGTAAGAGCTTATATTCTCTTGGACCAACAAAGTGCACATTTTTAAGGCTTTGAAGTGTATCTATAGATGTTAAGGGGTCTCCTTCACCTACTTTGCCAATAAATACAAATGAAGTATCTGGCAGCTCTTGTGCTGTATAAGCTATTAACTCAAAATTTAGCTTATATGAACTAATTGCTCCTATAAACCCTACTTTAGGGTTAGGAATAGCTTTAATATCATCTGGTATATGACATTCTTCAGAAAGAGCAGATGAAAAGTGATCATAATCAGCAACATTTGGGAAAAAAAAAGTGTTATCATTCCAGACGCTACATTTTTCTTGCAATGAAGGAGCTGTTGTAAAAACATAGTCTACTTCTTGGGTCAATAATTTTTCTTGGACATTAATCAGATCTACAGGCATTCTTGGCTGAGCACTTATATCGTCTACGCAATGGTATACTGATAAATCAAATTTTTTGGGTTGAATGTACTGTTTTGTAATAGGTAAGTAAGTCCATAATACTTTTTTCTTTTTCTTTGATAAGACCGTTCTTTTATAAATTGATAATAAACAATTAAATAGCTGTTTGTTTAGCCAGTTAACAAGAGTATATCTTCTAAACGGAATACTTAAAGGTGACCATACATAAATATTACTACTTACTTTTTTGGGAGGACGTACTCCCTTTATAATTCGCCTTATAATTCGTAATACATCTTGCGATTTAACACTTGGCTTGCGAATACCTACTGACTCAATATACAGTATACGAAAACCCTTTTTTTCTAATTCTTTAGCAACATGCTGTTTGTTCGTCCAGAAAGGGTTGTCCCAGTCAGCTGTTGAAAGAAGAACGATATCATGTGTAGATGGTGTCATTTTTTTAAGCTGTATATTTTCTTTCGAATATAAGGGTTCAATAAAGATACTGCCAACCAAAAGAACAAAAATAAGACAAGCTTTAATACATTGCCCTCTATTTCAATCAAAAACAGATAATAAAATGTTACAAATAGAACTACACATAAAGCACAGTTTAACAAAAGCTTTTTTTCAACCATTGAAAAAAGCTTTAAATCAATACCAAATAATAAAAACAATACCATACCATATATGCTATTACTTAAAGCCATGACGGTACTTCCTATACGATCTTTTAAACATACGTTTATACCTATTTGAATGAATAGTGCAACTGCTGTAAATAGAAGTACTTTCTTATTTTGATGGATAGCATTATAAACTTTAACGAGGTAATATGCCATAGAGGTAAAAATTAAACCAAACCCAAAATTCTTTAACATGGCAGCAGTAAAAGCTGTGGATTTAGAGTTGAACGAACCATATTCAAAAATCAGTTCAACCACCTCCTTAGAAAGGAAGATGAAAGCTATACTTACAGGAGTAAAAAGAAGAATTTGGAATTCTACTGTTTTCACAACCTGTTTAGTAATGTCATTTTTAGTTAATCCACTAAACGTAGAAAGGCTAATAAGACCTAAGGGGTAACTAATTATGATAATACCTGATTCTGCAAGGGTACGTGCAAACTCTAATGAAGCAAGAACACCTACTTCATCGAAGTTAGATGCTGTTACTCTTTCCACCCAAATATTTCCTTGTATAATTAACGTTAAAATAAGTAAGGGTTTTATAGTATTAAAAAGAAGTCGTATATTTTCTTGAAATTTATTATTATTAAAAGGTGCCGTAAAATACTCTCGAGTTACAAATTTTTTATTAAATAAATGGCGGAGAGAAATAAAGAAAAATAAAAAATAAGCAAGTGAAAAACCTGCCCCTAACAGTAAAGGAGATGAAAAATAAAACGCCCCTAGTGTTCCTAGAATAAGACTTATGCTTTGTAAAGATGCTCTAAAAGAAACAAGGTAATATGACTGGTTAGAGGATTCGACAGCGCTAAACAAACCAGATAAAATAAAAAATGGTATACCCGGCGCCATTACTAAGATAAAATTGGTCACCAGTTTTTGAGTTTGCTCTTCAAATCCAGGTACAAGTAACCTACTCCATTCATTTCTAAATAAGATAAGTAATAGTGTAAGTATTAAGGATAAAACAACAAGTAAAATAAAAGTGTGCTGAAAAAAATAAATAGATTTATTCCTTTTTAATCTTGAAGAGTATATTGGAATAAATCCCGCATTCAGTGTATCTCTAAGTAATAGATTTACAGGTAAAAGTGTTGCAGTTAATGATGCTCTATACCCATCTACTATTTTTGACGTACCTAGAAAAATAGCTAATATAACTTCTCTAAGTAAGCCTATTACTTTCCCTATTAAACTACCAATTCCTATTAATGCAAATTTTTTATACATTGGTTAACGAGTGTAAAAAATTATCATACTTTAAAGCAGTCTCTTTCCATGTATTTTGCTGAGCAATTTGGTATGATTTACTGCTCATTTGTTTTCTTAACTCTAGATTACAAGTCAACTCTTTTACTT
>JBGCEI010000146.1:0-5373 GCA_045106295.1 Cyclobacteriaceae bacterium | reverse complement strand
TAAACCTGCTTGGATCCAGTTTTTTTATCAGAAATATACGTCATGATTCTGGTTCAGATACCCTTTTACTAATCAATCAAAAAAATCTTTATAAAATATTTTATGATCAGTATTTGAATCGGTCCAAAACGGTTCTTCCCAAAAAATTACCTCAAGTTACTTGTGTATCAGAATCTAATAGTGATCCTGTACTATTAGGTACAATTACAGGGGCATTTTTTTATGATATTACAAAAAATAAAATCAAACAAATTATTGAATCAAAATATAAGATTGACCACTTATATTTCGATAGTGCTAAAAATGAAATATGGTTCTCATCAAATAGCAACCTTTACAAATATGATATCAAAAAAAACGAATACACAAACTTACAAAAAAGTATAAATCAACAATTAAATATTAAGAGTATCAAGCTAAGGTCGTTGACGAAAGATTTGAAAGGGAGTATGTGGTTAGGTACCTATCAAGGGCTAATAAAAATAGATGACGGGAATAACTGTAAACAATACATTGCTTCTTATGATTCACCAAATGAGCCAAGTAGTTACATTGGAAAAGTAATACATGATTCATACGGTAGGTTATGGGTAGGGACAAATAAAGGACTGTATTTATATGATTCAGTTAACGATCGGTTTATTTATTATAATAAGAGAATAAATAAGCGGGAGATATCCGTCAGAGACATTAAAGTAGTAGGCGAAAAGAAAATGCTTATACTATCAAATATGGGGCTGGTTGAGTTTGATATTGAAAAAAAACAATTCAGGCAAAGCTTAAAACTAAATGATCATGTTTTTGAAACAAAACCTGAGATGATAATAAATAAAAATTGGCTTTGGCTAAATACAAGAGAAAATATCTGGTTGCTAAAAAATAGCTCTGAAAATTCATTAAAAAATAATTTCCCTTTTGCGTTTACTAACGTTAAAATTAATGACGGTAAGGTAGTAAGTGATGTGTTTACTAAAAAAGACCTAACATTATCATTCAATCAAAATAATATAAAACTATTTTTTAGTTATCCAGATTATGACAATTTAGACCTAATTAACTATGCGTATAAAATAAAAAGCAGTGAAAAAAATTGGATAGATATAGGGAACCAGAACTATCTTCAACTTAATTCATTGAGTCCAGATAATTACCAAATAGAAGTTAAGTACAGATATTCGTTTGGTGAATGGAAACCAAGAACAATCAGTTTGAATCTTAAAATAAAACCACCTTTTTGGAAATCTAATTGGGCATATTTAGCTTATGCTATTTCTTTCATTGGATTACTATTATTCTTTTATTTTCAGATTAGAAAGATAGATAAGCTACGTTTTAAGAAGCTAGTGTCAGATCAAGAACTGGATAATTTAAAACAATTACAGAAGATGAGAGCTAGTTTTTTTACAAGTTTGTCTCATGAAATAAAAACACCGCTAACTTTAATTTTAAGTCCCTTAGAAAAAATAATAGATGGAGGCTCACATCAAACAATTGATGAAAGTCAAGTTCGTATGATTCAGCGAAATGTAAAAAGCTTGCGTAATTTAATCTCTAAGCTAATTGATTTTAGAAGGGTAGAAGAAAAAGCATGGGAGGTAAATGAGGTAAGGATGGATTTAATTCTTTTTATTGAGGATATCTTCAATACATTTTCAGCATATGCGGAAGAATGCAGTATAAGGTATGAGTTAAATTCAAGGCTTAAAAGCTATTATACAGATTTTGATCCTGATATATTAGAAAAAATAATAACAAACCTTTTATCGAACGCTTTTAAGTATACTCCTAATAAAGGAGAAGTAATCTTACAAGTAAGTTCTTCAGACAAAGGTTTAAGAATACAGGTCAAAGATTCAGGGATAGGTATTTCCAAAGAGAATCAACAGCATATTTTTAATCGATTTTTTACTGTAAATGAAAAAGATTTTCAACGTTCGAACAGTTCGGGAGTTGGGCTATCTTTAGTAAAAGACTTAGTAGAGATATTGAAAGGTAGTATCACTGTGGAAAGTGAAGAAAAAAAGGGATCAGTTTTTACTCTTCAACTTCCTTATCAAGAATATCAAAGTGAAAAAAAGCTTCCAGATGAAGTTATAAATGGGGAGATAAATGAAGAAAATAACCCTACAATATTAATAGTAGACGACAATGATGATATACGGCTTTATTTAAAGACAGAATTGAGAAAAGTAAGCGCTTATACCATTTTAGAAGCTACTAATGGACAGGAAGCGCTTCTAGTAGTTAATAAAGAGTTACCTGATTTAGTAATCAGTGACATTCAGATGCCAAAGCTTACAGGTGTTGAACTGTGTGAAAAAATCAAAGAAAATGTCATTAGCTCTCACATAGGAGTAATGTTACTGACAGCTAGTTCATCAGGCTATAACGAGATCACAGGTTTAAAGGCAGGAGCAGATGATTACATCAAGAAACCATTTAATACCAATGTGCTGATTCAAAAAGTAACTAATCAACTGAAAAGAATTGAAAATTTAAAAGAAAAATATAAAGGTCTTACCAATGTTAAACTTGAAGAAATAGTAGTAGAAACAATAGAAGATCAACTCATAAAAAAAGTAATGAAGCTGATAGAAGAAAACTATGAAAATCAAAGTTTAGATGTGCAGTTTTTCTGTGATCAAGTAGGTCTAGGAAGAACTCAGTTATCAAAAAAGATAAAAGTGATTACAGGGAATACATTAAAAGATATCCTGAGCTCATACAGAATACGTAAAGCAAAGTCATTACTATTGTCTAAATCTTATAACATCAACGAAGTAGGTTATATGGTAGGTTTTTCTAGTCCAAGTTACTTTTCTGTTGTATTTAAAAAAGAAACAGGAAATTCTCCCAAAGAATTTGTCGAAAATCTTTCTTAATTCTTTCATAAAGAAGAAGTCGCTATAAGGCTCTCTTTCGCATATTTATATTGAAAAAAAGCTTCTCTAACTACAAAAATTTCAATAACCGAACAAAAATTAAATTAATCCGTATAAAACCTAAAGTTGAAAAATGATAATTTCAGCTACTTTGTATCATTCAATAATCTATAAATTTAAATACTATGAAAAAAAGTACTTTATTATTAGCAGCTTTTGCTACAACTAGCCTTTCGTATGCACAGTTAAATGATGTAACAGATGCAGTAATTACTACAGGAAGCGATTCTGTATGGGTAAGTGATATGGTGGCAGTAGCAGGAACACCAATTTCATCTTTACAATCAGGTGATTTTGCTCCTACTGGAGGATCATTTGCAGTAGGTGGTTCGGATGCCGTAGGAGAAGGAGCAGAGTTTACTCTTACCGTAGGTACTGTAACAGGTGATTCAAAAGATACACCCGTAGATACAGTAGAAATCTCAAGTATTCTTGTGAACTATAGCGCAGGATCATCTGACCCTGCAAATACAACAGGAGGAACAGCTAAGCTAGAGCTTAATGGTGATTCAGTTGGTGTGGTTGACCTTCCCACTACAGGAGGTTCCACTGCTTTTTCACTAGTTAGTATTACTCTTGCATCGTCAATAAAGGTTATTGAAGGAGAGTCTCCTGTCTTTACATTATCTATGTTAACTTTTAATCAAGGAGTTGGCGGAGCTAATGCAGGGCTTAGAATTGATGGTTTTATATTAAATTATTCTCCAACAGTTATTGCAAATAGTGGTTCATCTCTTGATGAGAGTGATGTTGTTGCTATTTACCCTAACCCATCAAACGGTACAATCAATGTTGATCTTGACAAACTGACGACTACTCAGTCAACGATAAACATTTATTCTTATACAGGTAATTTAGTTTACACAAGTGTAGGAAGTGGTTTAGTAGAATTATCTACTGATTTAGATGCTGGTCAATATTTAATGCAAATAATTACAGATAAGCAAAACTATTCTAAGAAAATAGTGATAGAGTAATAGATTTTTTTCTTTTCTAGGAGCAGCCTCTTTGCTATAAAATAGTTATTGAGGCTGCTTTATTTTCTCTCATTTTTAAAATCATCACTTCAAAACATTAGTATTTAAATTTATAATATGAAAATGAAAAATTGTATTTTTTTAATTGTTGCTATTGTCTTAGCAACAAACTGCTCTCACGCGCAAGACAATAAAATTACTATAGGTATCCATCGTACCAATATGAGTTGGACTAAACGAGACAAGTACAAAGAGCTGTTAGATGGCATGAAGGCTATAGGAGCTAGAAATGTTCGTTTATCCTCTATAAAAGGTAGAGGGAGAATAGAAACAATATTAAATCATATTGCTTATGCTAACTCAATTGACTTAGAAGTTTTGTTAATTATTGCATTGCCTAATAATAGTTATTATGATCAGGATACGCAAAAAAAACCTAAAATTAATGGGGGTAAGATATATGCAGCTCTTGATGTTAATCATGAAAAATATAAGAGCCACACGGCTCAATTATTTCAAGGTATAAAAGAACGTAATTTAAAAGTAAAAGCATTCGAGGTTTTTAACGAAGTAAACTGGACTGACTTTAATTCTGATTTACCTAATTGGAGATTTAGCAAAGAAGTAACTAAAGGAACAGGGCTTGTTTTCAATAGTAAAACAAAGATGACTCCAATGCACCAGCATGTTATTAAAGCAATGCTTAATTATGGTGAATTATTACAAACTACAATAGACTTAAGAGATCAATACTTTACAAATAAGGAACGGCCTAAAATAGTTTCATCTGGAATTGTGATTGATTACACAGGTGTATTATTTGATAAGTTTGTTACTAGAGGCTTAACATGTGTAGATCCTTTGTACTTTATTGATTTGCTCAGTGGAAAAACGAAACATTCCAAAGTTGATTATTTGAAATCAATAGATGCTTTTGGCGTTCATTATTACCCCAAAAAGACATTAAGTTATAAAACTGCTGTGCAAGAAGTTAAGAATAGGATACGGCCTATTTGTAAACGAATTGATAAAAAAGTATGGATTACAGAATGGGATGTAAAAGCAGAAAAACATTATAATCATGATGAAAATGTCCGTTATAAAGTAGTGAAATGGTATATAGATGCAACAAAAAAAGTTACCCCTTCTGTTTCTCATGTGTATCTTTTTTCTTACGACCAAATGAGAGCAGTGGTAAAAAAAGATGGAACGGTGTCTCCTGTAGCAGGGGTATTTGATGAGTATAAGTAAAGCATATTTTTCTCACTCTTAATAGAATAAAGTCTGTGATTTTAAAAATAGCATATATAAGGTTTTTAGTTGTATTATTTATTTTATTCAGCTCGCTAGAAAGTTCTTTTGCACAGCTTTCCAGTGAGCTAAAAATTACAGATATAGAAAATAAAGTCAAGAAAATTAGAGTTGGGGGCTTGTTTATTTTCCAATGATGTATC
>JBGCEI010000145.1:0-11872 GCA_045106295.1 Cyclobacteriaceae bacterium | reverse complement strand
ACGTTTTCGCTCTAGCTTTTTCCAGTCGTGCCAGATACAATATCGAAGACGGTTTCTCAGCCATTCATCAAGTTTCTTGAGTTTGAGTTTTATACTCCCTAGTCGGAAATTATTAATCCATCCTCTAGCTACTTGATTGAGTGGACTACCAATTGGTATTTTCCCTTTTCTTGGACTACCTAGTAAATTTGGGACTAATTTTTCTAAGCCGCTACTTTACTAAACTCCCTCAATTTCACTTCCATGTCTAAAGGCGAGAGATAGTGGACTACCTAGTTCTTTTGGGTTCTCTTCAGCTTACGCTTGTAGTTGTGCACCTGATGAATATATCAACGTTGACCCTATTGAATTTATAGAAATTCGAGTAACTGACACACAATCTCAAGAAATAACTGATGTTACATCTAATTTTTCTACTTATGATTACAATGGAGAGCAAATAACAATTAGCATTTTTTTTGAAAACAGAGCTGATTGGCATGATGGATTCCAATTGGATATGACAGAATACGATAACATTCCTGATACTTCAATTTTTGAAGTTAAAATAATTTTAGAATCGGGAATTGAATTGATTGAACAGACACAGGAAATAAATTTTGAATAAAAAATACTTTGCACAATCGAGTAGACGGCTCTCTAAAAGAAATACATAGATAAGACTACAACAATTCCTTAATAATCTTTTCTATTTCCAAGCCTTCAGCTTCAGCTTTAAAATTACGGATAATTCTATGTTGTAGGACTGAAACAGCCACAGCTTGTACATCTTCGATGTCTGGAGAATATTTCCCATTTAATAAGGCATGACATTTGGCTCCTAACACCAAATACTGAGAAGCCCTTGGACCAGCTCCCCACTCTAGGTAATTAGCCGTCATATCACCTGCGTATTCAGAATCAGGTCTTGTTTTGTGCACTAACTTGACAGCGTATTCTATTACATTATCTGCAATAGGAACCCTATTAATCAACTCCTGAAAAGCTAACAATTCCTTTTTACTCAGTACCTTATCAACTTTTTTAGCTTTACCACTTTGCTTTACCACATCCACTTCTGTTTGAAATGAAGGGTACGATAGTTTGATCATAAACATAAAACGGTCCAACTGTGCTTCTGGTAAAGGATATGTTCCCTCCTGTTCTATTGGGTTTTGAGTCGCTAAAACAAAGAACGGATTATCTAACGAATAAGTAGTTCCCGCCACTGAAACTGATTTTTCTTGCATTGCTTCCAATAAAGCTGCTTGTGTTTTAGGTGGAGTTCGGTTTATCTCATCAGCTAATACTATGTTTGTAAACACAGGCCCTTTAATAAACTTAAAATTACGTTCTGCATCAATCGTTTCAGCACCTAAAATATCAGAAGGCATCAAATCTGGCGTAAACTGAATACGGTTAAAATCTAAATCTAAAGCATTGGAAATAGTCTGTACCAACAGTGTTTTTGCTAATCCAGGAACACCTACTAACAGACAATGTCCTTTACAAAAAATAGCTGTTAGCAAAGTGTTAACCACCTCTTCTTGACCAATCACTACTTTAGAAATCTCTTTTTTTAGTGACTCAAACTTGATTTTAAGTTCATCTGCTAAAGCTACATCGTCCATCATTTATTTTTTATAATACCTTTAAAAGTAACACTGAAAACATTCTTTAACACAGTTCTTGACGATATATTTTAGACATAGTAGTATATAAACTCTTATGAAACCCTCTTAACTCTCTAGGTTTCTCAAAAAAGAGTTCTGTCAATACTGAAAAAAATTCATCAAAATTAGTAACTGCATATTTTGAGATGAAAGTAACTTCCCCTGATTTAATTAAAGATTCTAATTCTAAAGCAATTTTATGGAGTTTATTTAAATCCCGTACCTTAATAAATTTCCTTGACAAACTTCGTTTATTGTTTTGAATATATACAGCATGTGCCATTTCATGTAACCCTAAGTTAACTCCATCACTAGGATCTCTATAACCTTCTAAAAACATCTTTTGAGAAATAGCAATAGTACCTTTTTCAGTTACTTCTCCGACAACTTTTTGTTCTTTAAAAAGAGACGCTGATTTAAAAACATCGTCAAAAAAAAAGACTCTAGTAAAATAAGTAAGGTACTCATCTGGGAAACCAAAGGTAATTTGAGCTGCACAAGCACAAATTTGTGTTTTATCCAAATCGGAAATAGGTTCTACTTTTTTTGAGATAAAGTCAGCATAATTCTTATACCATTGCAACTTTTGTATAAACTTAATTTTATTATCAGCCTTTAACCTCTTATAATAAGGGAAATCATTCACTAACCATTCTTTACTCTTTCCATAAAGTGGTTTTTTTGAAGCTTCTTTGAGTTTTCTTTTAACTCTATACCTTTTAAAGATAAACCAAAAGTAATAGAGAAAAACGAATAAAGGAGGGAAAAATAATCCCATTAAAAGAAACCATACTCCATTCAAAAACGTCTTTATCCCATTAGATTTTAATAAGACAATAAACAGATAATCAATAAGTATCAACTAAACTATATCTGATTACTCACTACTCTTTCTCTCAACGTAATAATGTCCTCATCTAGCGTATGGGCCAACTCCATATTTAAAGACTCCTTAGTGGTGAACTTATCAAAATCCTCCTGAACCTTAAGTAGTTCTTTTTTCAAACTAACCATCTTTTCATTGTCTTTAAAGTAATCATACAATGGCACTACTTGGTGTAGCAAGTTTTTCTCATTAACAAGCAATTTATAAATCACATCATCTACTTCGTTTTTCTCTTCTATCGTTTTTCCTGTGAAATACATCCCTTCTAACATACAGCCAGTAATTGTTAAAATAGCTGCTTGATAATTATGGTGAGACATTAAATATTCATCTATTCGATGGTATTCGTCCATAATGAATTGATTCAACGACAAATGATTACCTGCTATATCTACAAATTTTTGTAAGTCTGTTTGATCATAAAAAGAGTCAAGCCCGATAGACTTTGCTAATGGTAATGTCTTGTCTTTATATTGAACAACGTCAATAAAATGACCATGAGCTACTCTGTACATTAAGTCTAATCCGTATCCTCCATAATTTAAAGCTTGGCTAAACTTAGTGTCATATGTATTCACATTCTCCAGTGAATTAGCATATTCAGGATGATATACTTTTTCCTCTTTGTTTAATTTTTCAATTACACTAATCGGTGTGGTCAAATTATTCAACACCAATAAATTAATTTTAGAAACTAATTCTTCTTCATTTTCAATCGTAAATCCATGCCCCAAATCATCATGGTTTCCACTTGATTTTTCAGATTGATTAGACGAACAACTTACCAAAAAAGCTGCTATTAGTATTGATAAAACAGAAGTTACTTTCATTTTTAATTAATTAAAATAATAAACAAGAATACTTTATTGCAATTCTTTTAAAATGGTTTTCATGTCAGAAGCATCAGCTACTAAAGTCTTCACTTGAGAAACAGGAATTCTTTCCTGTTTCATGGTGTCTCGGTAACGAACAGTTACCGTTTGATCTTCTAATGTTTGGTGATCTACTGTAAAGCAGAATGGCGTTCCTATTAAATCCTGACGAACATATCGTTTTCCAATAGCTGCCTTTTCTTCATAAGCCACTTTAAAGTCTAATTTAAGATCATTGAATATTTCTCTAGCTGCTTCTGGCAGACCGTCTTTCTTTAATAATGGAAGAATAGCCGCTTTCACTGGTGCCAATGCAGGATGAAGACTAAGATAGGTTCTCATTTTCTGTTTTCCTTCTTCGCCTACCATCTCTTCTTTAAAAGCATTACACATCACAGATAAGAACACTCTATCTGCTCCCGCAGAAGTCTCTACTACATAAGGAATGTATTTCTTACCTAGTTCTTCGTCATGGTATTGTAATTTCTTACCTGAAAATTTTTCATGGCTAGATAAATCAAAATCTGTACGAGAATGAATTCCTTCCATCTCTTTGAAACCAAATGGATACTTAAATTCAATATCTACTGCTGCATTCGCATAGTGAGCTAGCTTCTCATGATCATGGTAGCGTAAATTTTCATCAGCAGAACCAATAGCCTTATGCCATTTCATTCTGTTTTCTTTCCACTTATTGTACCACTGCATTTCCTCTCCTGGACGCACAAAAAATTGCATTTCCATTTGCTCAAACTCACGCATTCTGAATGTAAACTGGCGAGCAACTATTTCATTTCGAAATGCTTTTCCTATTTGTGCAATACCGAAAGGAACCTTCATTCTTCCCGTTTTTTGAACATTCAAGAAGTTTACAAAGATACCTTGTGCTGTTTCTGGACGTAAATAAATAGTACTCGCATCTTCTGCTACAGAACCTACCTGTGTTCCAAACATCAAATTAAACTGACGTACTTCTGTCCAATTAGATGTTCCTGAAACAGGACATTTAATTTCTTCTTCCATGATTAAATCATAGACTCCAGCTAAATCTTCTGCTTCTAATAACTTACCCATCTTTTGTAACAAAGCGTCACATCTTGCTTTATCACCACTACTCTCATAATGAGCAGCTTTGTCTTCTAGTAAGACATCTGCTCGGTATCGTTTTTTTGAGTCTTTATTATCAATCATAGGATCGTTAAAACTATCTATGTGACCAGAAGCTTCCCACGTAGTAGGATGCATAAAAATAGATGAATCAAGTCCTACGATATTATCATTAAGCTGTGTCATAGACTTCCACCATGCTTGTTTGATATTATTTTTCAATTCAACTCCATTTTGTCCGTAATCATATACTGCTTGTAAGCCATCGTATATTTCACTAGACTGAAAAATGAACCCGTATTCTTTAGAGTGAGATACTACTTTTTTAAAAATATTTTCGTCGATTGACATCTTATGTATAGACTTTATTTTTTAGAATCAACAAATATAAAAAAAGTAGTCAATAGTCCACGCTACTCTATGTTATTCTATTTTTAAGTTAATAAATAAACAAGTAATAATTTTCTGTAAAATATGTACTTTTAGGAATGATTAAAGTAATAAGTAGGTATGAGATCGGTAACTTTGTAATAATAGGTTTTCTTTTTGTCGTATTACGTATCATCTTTTGGTCTTTACCTATCCCCATATCTTATGCTGAGCTACGCTATTTATCATTAGGGGAACAGCTAGGCAATCATTTATTAGCATATAGTCAAGTAAATACCTCAATTGCTCCTTTAGCTGCATTTACTTATTATCTATTCGATTTGCTCTTTGGAGAATCTAGAATAGCTCATTCCATATTTGCCATGGCGCTTACCTTATTTCAAGCCATTATTTTCAACGACATTATAGGGAAATATAAGCTTTCGGGTAATGCTTCTTCTCTACCTTTTTTATTTTTCTGCTTACTCTCTTCATGTGTGTATGACTTTACCATACTCTCACCTCACCTATTAGGGTTTACGTTTATTTTATTAGCATTAAGCAAGTTATTCTCTAACTACGAAAAATTCCAATCCATTGAATTCATCTTTTTTATTGGTTTTTATATTGGACTAGCTACACTCTTTTACATTCCCTTTATTTTTTGGAGTGTTGGTTTTCTTTTATGCCTTATCTTTTTCACATCTATTAATGGGAAGCATATATTCCTTTTTATTAACGGCCTCTTATTACCTTGTCTTTTTGTTTACACGTACTATTTATTAACAGGGAATTCAACCCATTTATTGCATTTTATTTCAAGTTACCAATTAGGTGATTTTGTATTATTACAAACTATATCAGCTAGTCTTTTATTTCTTAGTCCCCTTTTTATATTTGCTATTTTAGGAATAGTACATGCTGGTTCTTTTGATAATAGAACTATCTCTGTAAAGCAAGTTAGCCTCAGCTTATTTACATTATTAATAACATCATTAGGCGTAATCATATTTTTCCAGAAAGACTCATTCAGTATCTTTTATACTGAACTTCCGTTTTTAATTTTATACCTAAGCCATTTTTTTAATGAAAGAAAGAGCTGGTTGTATTCTTTTCTTTTTATCCTTTTGCTTGCTTACGGGTTGTCGACTACGTTTTTATTATCCTACCCCAACTACCTTAGTAAACAAAAAGCTCCTACTGTTCCTCATCCATTTGTGACAAAAGAAAATCCTTTTTCAAATAAAAAGGTACTCATACTTGGGGCTAATAAGAGTTACTGGAAAGGAAATACGCCTACTACTCTATTTTTTAATTGGGACCAATCAAAGCAGTATTTCAACTACATAGACTCTCCACTAAATGCAGCAATAGTCTACAAAGAAATCACAACATATCTTCCTGAAGTAATTATAGATAAGAATAACTTACTCTTAAAAGCAAAAAAGAGGATTCCTCAGCTGGACTTAATTTATAAAGAGAAAAATGGTTTTTATTATCTTAAAAAAGAATTAATTAAATAACCTGAGTTTAGCTAGGGCTTGCTGAGAAACGATATTTATTTGAAAGCTGATTGTTCCGGGTTACTTTGGTCGACAAAATGCAAACTCAATGCAAGGAAAACAAAGTTCCCCTCAAAAAGGCGTGCATCACTTCTTAGCTATGTACCAGAAAGTCAGTTAAACCTAGATTTCTTTGATAAATCATTTGGTGAGAAATTTGATCAAAAGAATAGGTGGGAACCACTCCAACCGATTTTAAATCAAAAAAGTACAACTCTTAGTCTTTTTTTTGTAGCATGTAAACGCTAAATGACATTCATATTTGTAGTGTATTAACTCACTAATAAATATGAAATTTGTAACAAAAAGAATACATGCTTTTTTAGATTATCCAGTTGCTCTAGCACTAATAGCGCTCCCTTTTATTCTAGGTTTAGGCAACTCAAATCCTTTAGCTATGTACTTATCTGTAGTAACAGGTATTGCCGCATTTATTTTAACGGTACTAACAGATCATCACTTGGGTGTATTTCGTGTTACTCCTTACAAAATACATCTGGCTGTAGATTTAACAGTAGCTATTGTGTTTATTTCAGCACCTTTTATTCTATCTTTCACAGGAATAGATGCATTTTACTATTGGATTAATGGCGTTTCAGTACTTATTGTAGTAAGCCTACATAAGTCAGAAATTACAGCTTAGTTTAAAAGAAAAAAAAGGCTCTACCAATCACAAACAACCGATAGAGCCTTTTTTAATATAGAAAAATATTTAAAAAATTCCTGGGATACCTGGAAGCTGACCTGTTAAGGCAAGAGATACAATACAGATAATAAACATAGCACCTGGAATAATTAATTTTTCTTTGAGAGACAGCCCTTTTGCTCGTTCACGATCACCTATTAACCCAAGGTTATCCAACAACATGGTTAATGCCCACCCAAATACTGGGTTTACAAAGGCACAAGCAAAAATACACGTCCCAGCACTCAACGCATCTTTTTCTTTATTTACCATTTGCATTCCTGCTTCCAAAAGTGGTAAAAAAACACCTACTATCAAAGCTATTCTAAGTACGGGCTCCCACATAGCTAAGTCCATTGGGTAACCAAAAACAGAGGCTAGAATACACAGAAAAGCGGTAAGCAATGCACCACCTGGAATAGGTCGTTTAGCAATAGCAGCAGGAATCATGTATGTTCCCCATGAAGAAGTAATGTTCCCTCCACCTAATGTAGTTCCTATTACTTGTCTAAACGACGCAACAGCCATGGTATCATCGATATCCATTAATACCTCTTTGGCTTTTTTAGGGTAATTTAATTCTTGAAATACACGGTGCCCTAAGAAATCAGGTGTCCACATTGCAATCGCTAAAATAGCAAATGGAATGACCGAAATAAAGTGACCTAGATTAGGCCAACCTAATTGCCAACCCGTATTTTCTCCCCACCAATAGAATGGACTGATATGTGGAAAACCAGGTTCTGTTGTAAATTTAAAGTCTGCTCCCATTGAAAAAGCAATAACACCTGCTAGAACCGAACATAACGGAATAGCCAACCAACGCTTATTTACACGAGCTAAATAGGCATATATCAAAATAGTGATTCCTATTACGACGAAAGAAGCGGCACCAATATCTATGCTTCCTGCCCATTTTTCTAATTTTGTAATCTGACCTATTAAACCAACTGCACCTAGGTAAATCAAAAGACCTCCACGCACACCAACACCTGTTAAATCCATTAATTTAGACCCTCCTTTAGTAAGGCTTAATACTAACCCAAATACACCGATTAAAATACCTAAAGCCAAGGGGTGACCTCCTGCGGCGGCAATAATAGGAATCAATGGAATCATAGGTCCATGAGTACCGGCTAGATTAGCTCTTGGATTCAAAATAGCTGAAAAGATAATCACAAAAATACCTCCAGCAATTAAGAGTTCATACCGAACATTTTCTGCAATGAAAGCAGGTGAAAGCCCAAACTGAGCGGCAAAAGCGGCCACCATAGCGGTAACCATCACAACTTTACCTATTGTGGCAGCAATAGCAGGAACTAAGTCTTCGAACTCTACATAAAAGTCTCTAAACGGAAGGTGTATCTTCCATGGACGGACCTCCATGATTTCTAATTCATGCTCTAAATACTCTTCCCTTTTTTCAAAATCACTAGATTTTTTACGCTTATTTTGATACGTCCGTTGACCTTTCTCTGCCATATTATTTTTATATTTTTCTACACTAAAATAACTAAAAATCTCTTATTCATACAATTAATTATTGAAATAATATCTTCGCTATTTCTTGCATATATTACACAAAAAACTGAATTCTTTGAATTCGGTTTTAGTACTTTTGCAGTTTTACTCAGTAAATTACTCGTTAAGAACAGAGCTTCTAGTAATGGTAGTTGGTCTACGTAAAAACGTAAACTCTGATCTTCTGTTCTCTCTATGATGCTCTTCTGTACATGCTTGAGTAACGTCTTTGTTTGTATCACAACCACATTCATTGAACAAATCATTCTCTCCTAATCCATAGGCTCTAATTCTACCTAAAAATATCCCTCTTTTGATAATGTACAAGGCTGCGTGTTGCGCTCTGCGCTCTGATAATCTAATATTATACGTAGAATCACCTCTACAGTCTGTATGTGACCTCACTTCTAACATTAAATCTTCATTCTTTTTCATGAACTTAATGATTTTGGCTAATGATTTCTCAGAGAACTTATTGATGTTATCATCATTATAGTTAAAGTAAATAGGTGGAATAATGGTTGTATTGTCTACCACACGCACACCATCGATAGACTCTAGTAAATCCCTAGATTTAAATGAATTATCTAGCCTCCCATCTTTGTTGTTCGTGGTGTTTGTCACATTGTTTGTTCCATTAGTTGTACTTCCATTTTTCGTTGTTTGGTTTTTATCATTAATAATTTTCTTTGCAAAGAAAATTTTATTCAATGTTTCTACCTCGCCCATAATATCTCCTCTGTATTCGGTGAAATATTCATCGTCTAAGTCTTCTACATAATTCCCTTTAGTATTAGTGTGCATTAAAGTACTCAAACTATCTAGATACACAGCCACATCCCTTTCTTCAGCATAAATAAATTTTTTATCTCTACCATCTAAGGTCATTCCGTTTAATTTAGCTTCCGCTAAACTCTCCAACGTATCTATCTTTTGATTAATTTCCCACTCATAGTCAGTCATTTTATTCAAGATATAACCTGCAGAATCAAATTTAGGTGGTGCTTTCTCTAACCCTATTTTCATATTGTAGACTTTCTGCTCATTTCCTCTATTAATCACTAAACGCTCTGTTCTGTCCTTATACCCTTCTCTCTCAACTAAAAAGAAATAATCTCCATATACTTCTGCTCCAGTCACAAATTGTCCTTTTGCATCTGTTTCAACAGTATCTATTACAACCCCGTATTTATCTTTCAGTACCACGCTTGCACTATCTAGTAAAAGAGCACTACTATCTACGTATGACACAACACCCTGTATCTTATAAGTAGAATATTTAGGCTTATAGTAAATAAACGAATAGATATCATCATCTCCCTTTCCACCAGGTCTATTACTTACATAATACCCTTTCGTCTGCTCTTTATTCATAATCAACCCAAAGTCATCCTTCATTTCATTAATTGGATACCCTAAGTTTTTTAACTCTTTTACTTTCAGTGCATTATCTAATTTAGCCTCAAATACATCTAACCCCCCTAGCCCAGGAAGACCATCAGATGAGAAATACAAAGTAGTTGACTCATGGAAAAATGGAAATACTTCTTCTCCTTCTGTATTTACCTGAGGTCCCATATTCACAGGCTTTCCCCATGAACCATTTGGCTGTCTCTCTGCATAGTAAATATCATAGCCTCCAAATCCACCTTCCATATCAGAAGCGAAGAATAACAACTGCCCATCAGCTGATAAGGACGGATGTTCCGTAGAAAAATTTTTATCTGTAATAGATAATTTCTCATCATCTCCCCAATAACCATCTTCTTTCTTAGCTGAGAAAATAGATATATTGTGATCTCCATCAGCACCCTTTTCTAGTTCTCTATTGTAATAATATGTTCTACTAAAGTATGCTTCATCTGCTTCTTTAGAAAAAGACATTCCTACATCATGGTATTTGGTATTAAAAGCATCGTACTTTACAGACGAACCATAGTTTCCTAAACTATCAATAGGTACGGCATAAAAATCATAAAAGTTACCTCCAGACCATTCGTCTTTTTTACCAAATAATTTAAACTTATACGTATTAGACGAATAGACAATTTCCTCATCAAAATAATAAGCAGGAGCTATTTCTGAGTATTTTGTATTGAACGGCAATGATTCTGATAATTCAAATAAGCCTTTATCTTCTAGTAATACTTTAATGTAATTTTTGTTTTCTAATGCTCTGCTTACTCTACTATCGTTTTTTGCTGATTTTTGATAACGACGCATCCACAACAAATAGTCATTGTACTTCCCGTTACTCTTTAGCATTTCAGCGTAATAATAAATATCAATAGACTTTCTAGCAGGAAGAGCCATCAGTTTTTCATACCATATTTCAGCATTTTCATAATCGTGCATTAAGCGATAAGAAGAAGCTATTTTTCGTTCTATTTCTCCCTCGCTAGCATCGCCTTGTGCTTTTAATTCTATTTGATAGTTTTTAATTGCTTTTTTAAACGAATAATGCTCGAAGTAGTAATCTCCTTTAGACTGTTTTTGCTCCTGCCCCATCGATATGGAAGTCACAGCAAGTAAAACGACAGCTAACAGTTTGATGTTTCTCATGTGTTCAAAAATTATTTTTCTCCCTTTCATCATTTTCTTATCTCTCAAAAGTCTCTTGGATTGTTTAGAAGTATCGTGGTGATTTAAACTTACCAGACTTTTTATTACCTAACTCATACCCTATCATCAGTTCGTGAGAACCAGCAAACCCATCTATTGTATTCAAATCAGAGAAAGGGTAGTCAAATGAATATCCAAATCTAAAACTATCTATGGGCTGTATTTGTGCTAAAATACCTGCATGACCGCTTGTTCTGTAAAAACCTCCTAACCATAAGGTCTCTTTTATTAAAAAGTTAAGCGTAGCATCTACTTGTGGTTTAGCTGAGTTAACAAGTTTTACCAAAGTAGTTGGTTTAATTTTGAATGTAGGACTCAATTCAAATATATATCCTCCTGTAATAAAGATATGGCGTTTGTATTTTGCATCTGGATTACTACTATTTCCTGCTACTGTACTCGGTAATAAACGAGGCACAGATACTCCTATATAATACTTTTGTGAATACAAAAATGTACCCATCCCAATATTCGGAGATAATTGAGAAACACTTCCAGTACCTTCTAATTGATCACCATCTTGTCTATAATTAATATCAGAAAAATCAACTGAGTTCCCGAACATCCCTGCTTTCATTCCAAAAGACAATACATTA
>JBGCEI010000144.1:0-5949 GCA_045106295.1 Cyclobacteriaceae bacterium | reverse complement strand
CCTGCTCTGCAGTTATTATTAGGTGGTGGTTTCGATAGTGAAGGAAAGCCAAGCATTGCTGATAAAGTGGTGAAATTGCCTTCTAAACGAGTGCCAGCAGCATTTACTAAGATATTAGAAGACTACGAAGAAAATGGTTTTGAAGGAGAATACTTCAATAACTACTACAGAAGACAGATAGAAGCTGATAAGATGTACTTCTTCCAGTTAATGAAGCCATATACTGATACTACCGATATTCCAGATAGTTACTACGTAGATTGGGGTGAAGATGAGAAGTATGTGAAAGCAGTAGGAGTAGGAGAGTGTGCAGGTGTCATCTTAGATTTAGTAGGTACTTTATTGTTAGAAGCAGAAGAGAAATTCACTTCTGGTCAAACCGCTTTAGAAAGAGGATATTGGCAAGATTCTATTTACTTTTCGTACAAAACGATGGTATTGGGAGCTAAAGCATTATTGATAGGTGAAGGGATTCAGTGTAATACACACGATGCCATTATTGCTGACTTTGATGAGCATTACGTTCAAAAAGGATTAGTTTCTTTCGGCGGTAAATCCTTTGCAGATTTTGCTACTCAGTTGAATGCAAATGATCCAAGTATTGAATTTGCTGAGAAGTATTTAAAAGATGCTGAGCAGTTTATTCAAAATTTAAAAGATTTAAGAGGAAAACAAGTTTCTAAAGAAGCTGTCTCTTAATAAAAAAGATAGTAAATGAATGGAAATCCAGATTTCAAGATTAATATTGAAGTCTGGATTTTTTAGTTTAACACAGGTCTAACTTAGTTCATGGATTTAAGAATAATTAATAAAGTATCAATTATTGGAAGTATTTCGATAGCCATATTTTACTTCATTATATTCTTTCAATATTCGATTAATGCACCTATTTGGGATGAATACTATACTGTAATAGAGTTTTTTAATCAATTCTTAGAACTACATTCATTTACAGAAAAGTTGATAAGCTTTTTTACTTTTCAGCATAATGGGCATAGACTTTTTTTGGATAATATTTTACTGATAGGGCATTACTATGTAACTGGATTTGTTAATTTTCAAGCGCTTACTTTTTTGGGTAATTGCATGTTAATAGGTATTGTAGCACTGCTTTTTAAACAATTTCTTACAGATGCAAAAGGTAGATGGATGGTTTTGCCTGTAACTGTTTTAGTTATCAATTTCCAGTATTATCAAAATACATTTATGGAAATAGCTAGCATACAATTCTTTGGAGTCATTCTATTGGTTTTTTTATCACTTACCCTGTTATTACATAATAAACCTGTTTATTTCATTACGGCTATTTTAACAGGTGCTTTAGGCTTATTCACTGGAGGAAATGGACCTTTGTTATTACCGATAGGGACTCTTTTGTTAATAAGCTTGAAAGAATATAAAAAGTCGGTTGTTTGGTTTTTTGTATTCGGTGCTTTTACGTTGCTTTATACTCATAATTTAAAGAAAGGTTGGGGTACTACAGACATTAGTCTAATTGAAAACCTATTTTTTAATTTCTCTGATGTTTTTATCTTTTTCTGTCAATCACTTTCAGGTCCGTTATACCCTTTTTTCCATTCTGAGGTTGTAATCACAATCTGTGGAATTTTTATTTTGATAGGTTCAGTATATTTAATAGTAAAACTACTGGTATCAAAAGACTATTTATTGTTGGCTTTTTTACTTACTATTCTAGCTACCTTATTTTTGATTGCCATATCACGTTTACAAATAGCTAAGCCAATAGAGTCTAGGTATAATATTTATGGTTCTATTTTATATTCACTCTTATTTATAGCTTTTTTTAGAGTAAGGAATAAACAAGCAAGTACTATCCTAATAGTATCTTCTTATGCGTTAGTCTTGTTTTATTTTATAATGAGTTATGTTGTTCAGTTACCTTATATCCAGAATTGGTATGAACGAGCGGCTATCAATCAAACGTGTATTATGAGTAACCCAAGTGTCGGTTATGGGTATAGATGTCCAGAGCAAGGATACGCTAAAGAGTTATTAGCAAAATCAGATTCGTTAGGATATTATTCACATAAAACTGAACAGTCATGTGGTTTTTCGTTTGGAGAGAATGACTTCACTGTACTCAAAGAATCAGAAGGTAAGTTAATAAATGATAATTCGATTATAGGGCTTGGAGGCTTTCAAAAAACAGATGAATTTATTTTATTTGATGGATGGTGTATTCTAACTAAGGATAATCATCCTGAAAACGATAGGTTTTTAGTGTTAACAAATATAGTAAATGGGAATAGTTATGTGTTTTCAACACACAAAGTAATTTATCCCGGGATTGATTTCTCACAAAAGACGACGCACGATTATGTAGGATTTGAAAAGGTCTTAAGCCCTAATCAGTTACCAAAAGGCACATATTCTTTGGGTGTTCTTGTACGCTCATTTACTACTAAAAAAGAGTATTATAAATTCTTACATAAAAAAATAACTATATAGATCACTATGGCTACAATACTAGATCTTATTGGGAATACACCCTTAGTGGAGTTGAATAATATTAACCCAAAACCAGGCAAGGTTAAGCTTTACGGGAAGCTAGAAGGAAATAACCCTGGTGGAAGTGTAAAAGACCGTGCGGCGTATAGCATGATTAGTGAAGCTCTGAGACGAGGAGAGATCACTAAAAACACAAAACTAATTGAAGCGACTTCTGGAAATACAGGAATCGCTTTGGCTATGATAGCTAGTCTGTTTGAAATAGAAATAGAATTAGTGATGCCAGAGAATAGTACCATTGAGCGAGTAAAAACAATGCGTGCCTATGGGGCAACGGTAACATTAACTCCCAAAGAAGTTTCTATTGAAGGGTCAAGAGATTATGCAGAAGAGCAAGCCAAAAAGCATGGTTACGTGATTTTAAATCAGTTTGGGAACCCTGATAATTATAAAGCGCACTACAGAACAACAGGACCTGAAATTTACAGAGATACCAATGAAGAGATTACACATTTCGTTTCTGCTATGGGGACTACAGGAACAATCATGGGAGTTTCTCGTTATTTGAAAGAACAAAATGAAGCCATTCAAATAGTAGGAGCACAGCCAAAAGATGGCGCTCGTATTCCTGGAATCAGAAAGTGGCCAGAAGAATATTTACCTAAGATATTTGAAAGGGAGAGAGTAGACCAAATAGTAGATGTATCCCAAGAAGACGCTACTGAAATGACACTACGTTTAGCAAAAGAAGAAGGCGTTTTTGCAGGGATGAGTAGTGGTGGTTCAGCTTACTCGGCGACTAAAGTAGTAGAGCAATTAGATTCTGGAGTAGTGGTGTGTATTATTTGTGATAGAGGCGATCGGTATTTGTCTTCCGAATTGTATACTTAGTTTACATTTTAGTGAATTTTCCTAGTGACTAGCTAGTAGCTTTTTTAATTACATTCTTGTAATTTTTTTTCTAATAGTGAATAGCCAAGTCTATGACCGTTTTGGATACGTACAATCTCAAATACCAGAATATTAGGATGCTTTTTTATAAAATTTTTGTACACTAGAACGATTTGTCTACGATAAGTTACCCAATTAGATATGAATGCTTATCTTTGCGACAAATTTAATAGAAATGGATATCCGAAACATAGCAATCATTGCTCACGTAGACCACGGTAAAACGACACTGGTTGACAAAATACTTTATTATTGTAACCTTTTTAGAGACAATCAAGAGTCTGAAGATCTTATCTTAGATAATAATGATTTAGAGCGTGAACGAGGAATAACTATTCTATCAAAAAACGTATCCGTTGAGTATAAAGGAGTTAAAATTAACTTAATTGACACACCAGGTCACTCCGATTTTGGAGGAGAAGTAGAGCGTGTACTAAATATGGCTGATGCTGTACTACTTTTAGTAGATGCATTTGAAGGACCTATGCCTCAAACACGTTTTGTTCTTCAAAAAGCATTGGAAGGTAATTTGAAACCTATTGTTGTAGTAAATAAGGTTGATAAGCCTAACTGTAAGCCAGATGAAGCACAAGAGGCTGTATTTGATTTAATGTTTGGTTTAGATGCTACAGAAGAGCAGTTGGATTTTGCTACCGTATACGGTTCTGCAAAAGAAGATTGGTTTGGTGCTGACTGGAATAAAAAAGAAGATACTATACAGTACTTATTAGATACTATTTTAGATCAAGTACCTCGGCCAAAAATACCCGAAGGAAATACACAGATGTTAATCACCTCATTGGATTTTTCTTCTTTCGTTGGTAGAATAGCAATTGGTAGATTGCACAGAGGAACATTGAAAGTAAATCAGCAAGTGGCCTTAATGAAAGCTGATGGAACTAAAAAGATAACTAAGATCAAAGAACTTCACACATTTGAAGGGCTTGGTAAAAAGAAAGTAGAAGAAGTACAGGCAGGTGATATCTGTGCAATTGTAGGTCTAGAAGGGTTTGATATTGGTGATACTGTTGCTGATAAAGAAGCTCCAGAAGCCTTACAAAGCATCTCTATTGATGAGCCTACTATGAGTATGTTGTTTACAATCAATGATTCTCCGTTCTTTGGTAAGGAAGGTAAATTAGTTACTTCTAGACATATTAAAGACAGGTTAGAGAAGGAACTAGAGAAAAATCTAGCATTAAGAGTAGAAGAAGGTGCTACAGCAGATAAATTTAATGTATTTGGTAGAGGTGTTCTTCATTTATCGGTTTTGATTGAAACCATGAGACGAGAAGGATACGAGTTACAAGTAGGTCAGCCTCAAGTAATTATTAAAAACATAGACGGTGTTAAATGTGAACCAGTTGAAGAGTTAACGATTGATTTGCCTGAAACTGTTTCTGGAAAAGCAATTGAGTTAGTGACTCAGAGAAAAGGAAATATGCTTAAAATGGAGCCTAAAGCAGATAGAATGCTTTTAGAGTTCGAAATTCCATCTCGAGGGATTATTGGTTTGAGAAATCAGATATTAACGGCTACAGCTGGTGAAGCTATTATGTCTCATAGGTTTAAAGCATTTGAACCATACAAAGGAGAAATTCCTGGAAGACAAAATGGTTCTTTAATTTCTATGGAAGCAGGAAATGCAATTCCATACAGTTTAAGTAACTTACAAGATAGAGGTAAATTCTTCGTAGATCCGAACGAGCCAGTGTATGGAGGTCAGGTAATCGGAGAGCATAATAGACCAACTGATATTTCTGTAAATGTTACGAAAACTAAGAAATTGACAAACATGAGAGCTTCTGGTTCTGATGACAAAGTAAGAATGGCACCAGCTATTAAGTTTAGCTTGGAAGAATCGTTAGAATATATTCAAGGAGACGAATACGTAGAGTTAACTCCTGAAAGTATCCGTATGAGAAAGATATTTTTAAGTGAAAATGAAAGAAAGAAAGCTGGAAAGGCTTAGCTTACAATTTGAATTGTGATTTTAAAAGCATGTTCTAGTTTCTAGAACATGCTTTTTTTGTGTATGATGAAATAATGTTTGTTATATTTTAGGAGTGTTAATTAAAATGATTCCTCTCGTTAAGTAAAAGTAACCTAAATTGTTTAGTATGAAAAAAAGAGTTTTAATTATTACCCTGGCACTTTTTAGTGTAGCTACTAGTAGTAAATCTCAACAACTAGATGTGGGCAGTGGATTTTTTTATATTCCAGGTGAAGATGGTTTGAATCTAGCAGTTGAAGGTAAAGTAAGTTATCAGTTTAATGATAATTGGAGAGCTTCCTTTTCAGGGGATATCTTTTTTTCAAAAAGTGGTATACCACAAGATGCATCTGTGGTTGTAAACTTTCCTTTAACTGTTGCTACAAATGCAAAAGGCAATTTTTTGAACTTAGAAGCTATTTATACTAGTCAACAACTATATTGTAGTCCATTTGTTTTGTAGGGTAGTGGAGGGCTTCATTATTTATATAGTAAAGTAACAGTGGATCACCCTAGCTTATCCGCTCCTTTAGTAG
>JBGCEI010000143.1:0-2901 GCA_045106295.1 Cyclobacteriaceae bacterium | reverse complement strand
CTGAAGAAAAAAATGCTCCTATCCTATTTGCTTCTGATGATACAAAACCACTATACGCTTCTGATTTAAAAGGAAATTACCAGGAGAAAAATCAGTTCACTGCACGAACAGCAATTGATGTACTGAATAAGACTTCTTCTTTTACCGTTTCTGAAGAGCAGGTACAAAATGGATTACTTCACGTAACAAAGAATACAGGTTTAAAAGGGCGTTGGCAACAGTTAAATGATAGTCCATTAACGATTTGTGATACGGCTCATAATCAGCAAGGACTGACGGCTGTAATTGATCAGTTGTTGGCAATTCCTCATGAACAGCTTCATTTCATATTAGGTTTTGTGGACGATAAGGAGGTCGATATTATTTTGGAACTTTTTCCTAAAGAAGCAACTTACACTTTTTGTGAACCGCCTATTAAACGAGCTATGGAGGCAGATGCGGTATTGGCCGTAGCCAAAAAGAAGGGATTGAATGGAACGGTCATAATGGATGTAAACAAAGCCTTGAAACAGGTAGTAGAAAAAGTCCATCCTAATGATGTGGTTTATGTGGGAGGAAGTACGTTTGTGGTGGCAGAAATAGAAAATTTATAGAATGGGTAGAAATAAACTGAAGCGATTTCGAGAGAATGCAGCGAGTGACAGAGTGGTAGAGGTTGGAAAAGAAAATTACCAGACCATTAAAGGAAATTGGCAATCAGACATATTTAAGAATAAATTGCCGATCACAGCAGAAATGGGCTGTGGAAATGGGGAATACACGGTTGGACTAGCAGAGCAGTTTAAAGATAAAAACTGCATTGGAGTAGATGTAAAAGGCTCTCGGATTTGGAGAGGACAAACAACGGCGTTGGAAAAAGAAGTGGTGACTAATACAGCATTCTTACGGGCTTCTATCTTAGATATTGAGAAGTTCTTTGAGCCAAATGAATTGCAAGAAATATGGATTACGTTTCCTGACCCTAGACCTAGATTGGGTGACGCTAAACGTAGGCTGACTAGTCCACGTTTTTTGAAGTTGTACAAAAAAGTAATTCACCCCAATGGGTTTCTACAGTTGAAAACAGATGATTTCCCTTTGTATAAATTTACATTAGAATCTATAAAAGAAGTAGGTGGAACAATCATTAACCACACAGATGATTTGTACAGCTCTGATTTACTGAAAGATCATTTTGGAATCCAGACTACCTATGAAAAGCGTTTTTTAGCAGAAGGGAAAAAGATTAACTACATTAAGTTTAAATTATAAGCTATGGGTATCGAAAACAATAAAATGCCATCAGGAATTTCTTACATCGTAGGGAATGAAGCAGCCGAACGATTCAGCTATTATGGAATGAAGGCGATTCTATTTACGTTCATGACGCAATACTTATTGGATGGAAATGGGACAGAAGATTTCATGACAGCTACGGAAGCCAACAAATGGATACATACGTTTGGAGCGAGCGTGTATTTGTTTCCTATTTTAGGGGCATTGGTTTCTGACATTTTCTGGGGAAAATACCGAACGATTATTATTCTTTCTATTCTTTATTGTGCGGGACATATTGCTTTAGCGATGAATGAAACACGTTTTGGATTGAGTATGGGGCTAACGATGATTGCCATTGGTTCTGGAGGAATAAAACCGTGTGTATCGGCTCATGTGGGCGATCAATTTACGAGTGGCAATAAGCATTTACTGGAACGGGTTTTTAGTTATTTCTATATTGCTATTAATGTAGGGGCTGCTATTTCTAGTATCCTGACTCCTATTCTCCTTCGAGAATTCGGGGCTTGGTTAGCGTTTGGTTTACCAGGAGGGTTAATGATCATTGCTACGTTTTTGTTTTGGGTAGGACGGAAAGACTTTATTGCAATTGAACCTGTTGGGTGGAAGACATACGTGAAAACAGTATTTACAAAAGAGAGTCTTCAGGTAATTAAGAAGCTAAGTATTGTTTACCTGTTTATTTCTGTTTTTTGGGCGCTGTTTGATCAAACGGCTTCTTCTGTGATTAATCAGGCAGGTAATCCATTAGTGAATAGAGCAACGGGTATTTTTAATTGGATCATACTTCCAGACCAAGTGCAGGCATTGAATCCCGTTTTGGTATTGATTTTAGTCCCTTTGTTTTCGTTGGTCGTTTACCCGTACTTGTCTAAAAAGATTAATCTCACGCCTATTAAAAAAATAACGATTGGGATGTTTATTGCAGGATTTTCATTTCTAATTCTTGTTTTCATTCAATCAAAAATTGAACAAGGAATGGAAGTCACTATTTATTGGCAATTTTTATCCTACTTAATTTTAACTGTTGCAGAAGTAATGGTTTCGGTGACGGCGCTAGAATTTTCATACACTCAAGCTCCTTTGGTAATGAAATCATTGATTATGGGACTGTATTTACTTTCTGTTTCTCTGGGTAATGTAATCACAGCTGGTTTCAACTGGTTTATTCAAGATGAAACGGGTAACAGTACACTTAGCCAATTAGAGTATTTTGGTTTCTTTACGATCTTGATGTTTGTAACGGCTGTTATTTTTGTATTTGTAGGGAAAAACTACAAAGCAAAGACGTATGTGTATGATTAATTATGAAAGAATGAATTAGCAAAAAGTAGATGCGTTCTCTGTTTGTAAAAACAGAATGAACGCTACTATTAAAGAGGGCTTGAACGTAGTATAACAACCTAAGTATTCAACTCCACTTTTTTAGTCTCTTCAACCGTTGCATTTCGAATAGCCACTTGCTGAGCTAATGATGCCGCTAATTCTTGAAATGAATCTGAGATCACGTTATCATCTTGTAAAATAGCAGGAGTACCATTATCACCAGCTTCTCTAATACTTTGTACCAGTGGAATTTCTCCTAAGAATGGAACAGTATGCTTTTCTGCTAATTTCTTCCCTCCG
>JBGCEI010000142.1:0-6609 GCA_045106295.1 Cyclobacteriaceae bacterium | reverse complement strand
AGAATGAGAAAAGATAAAATACCTTCGGAAAAGTCGATCACAACAGGTCCATTTCCTAAATCCAAGAAAGTATATGTTTCTGGGAAATTACACGACATAAAAGTAGCTATGCGTGAAGTGGAGCTACATGATACTATTAGTAAATTTGATAAAGTAAAGCCAGTAGAGAAAAATCCTGCTGTTACTTTATACGATACAAGTGGACCTTATACAGATGAGAATTACGATATTGATGTAAAAAAAGGACTTCCTAAACTGCGACAGCAATGGATCTTAGATCGTGGAGATGTAGAAGAATTAGAAGAGATTTCTTCAGAATATGGTAGACAACAGTTACTCAATTCTGAGCTAGACCATTTACGCTTCGAACACCTTAAAAAACCACTAAGAGCAAAAACAGGGCAGAATGTAACACAATTACATTACGCTAGAAAAGGTATCGTAACTCCAGAGATGGAATACATCGCTATTCGTGAAAATCAGCGGATGCAAGAAAGAGAAGAACTAACCAAACAACACCCAGGAGAAAGCTTTGGTGCCAACACGCCAAAAGGAGCGATTACACCAGAATTTGTGCGTGACGAAATAGCAGCAGGAAGAGCCATTATTCCTTCTAATATCAATCACTCAGAAGCTGAGCCAATGATTATTGGTAGAAACTTCTTAGTAAAAATCAATGCTAACATTGGTAACTCAGCTACAACATCTAGTATAGAAGAAGAAGTTGAAAAAGCAGTTTGGGCATGTCGTTGGGGAGCAGACAATATTATGGATTTATCTACGGGTAAAAACATTCACGAAACGAGAGAATGGATTTTGAGGAATTCACCCGTTCCTATAGGTACTGTACCCATTTATCAAGCGTTAGAAAAAGTAAATGGAAAAGCCGAAGACCTAACATGGGAGATCTTTAGAGATACTTTGATCGAGCAAGCCGAGCAAGGAGTAGATTATTTCACGATCCACGCCGGAGTTTTATTGCGTTATGTGCCATTGACTGCCAAAAGAATGACAGGAATTGTTTCACGTGGAGGCTCTATTATGGCAAAATGGTGTTTATCGCACCACAAAGAAAGTTTCTTGTACACACATTTCGAAGAGATTTGTGAAATCATGAAAGCATACGACGTAGCCTTTTCTTTAGGAGACGGTCTTCGTCCAGGTTCTATTGCTGATGCCAACGACGAAGCACAGTTTGCTGAACTCGAAACATTGGGCGAACTCACAAAAATAGCCATGGAGCACGATGTGCAAACCATGATCGAAGGGCCCGGTCACGTACCAATGCACATGATCAAAGAAAATATGGAAAAGCAATTGGAAGAATGTAACGAAGCCCCATTCTACACATTGGGCCCATTGACTCAGGATATTGCTCCTGGTTACGACCACATTACATCTGCCATAGGTGCAGCCATGATTGGTTGGTACGGAACAGCCATGTTGTGTTATGTAACACCAAAAGAACACCTCGGTTTGCCAAATAAAAAAGACGTAAAAGACGGAGTAATTACCTACAAACTAGCAGCTCATGCCGCAGATTTAGCAAAAGGACACCCTGGAGCGCAATACAGAGATGATGCCTTAAGTAAAGCTCGCTTCGAATTCCGTTGGGAAGACCAGTTTAACTTGTCATTGGATCCAGATACCGCTCGTGAATACCACGATGAGACATTACCGGCAGAAGGCGCAAAAGTAGCGCACTTCTGTTCCATGTGTGGACCTAATTTCTGTTCTATGAAAATCACACAAGATGTACGTGATTATGCAGCTAAAAATGATCTAGAAAAAGAAGAAGCACTAGTAGAAGGAATGAAAGAGAAATCAGAAGAATTCTTGAAGAAAGGTGCTGAAGTGTATTTAGAGCAATAAATAAAAAAGCCGTCATCCCCGAGAAATCGGGGATCTCAAACAGATATTAGTCGACATTTCTGAGAAGGCAGGAATATTGAACACTTTAGTACTATTTTGGGCGTAACCCTTTTCTGCTTTCGGACAGAAAAAGGGTTAGGCTTTTTGCTTTTACGCTTCACTCGTTCCTCGTTGGCAGGGTAACCGCTGCAATCCTTTACGCAGAAATGAGTAGTAATTTTTATTAATTTCTTATGGAAGAAAATAGCGGATTTGATAAAAAATCTATTAAAATCATTCAAACTAAAAATGTTAATTGGGATGAACTTGCTAAAGACTGTGTTGCTTTTGCTAACTCAGCAGGAGGAGTTATTCATATTGGAATAGAAGATGCTGAAGAACTTCCACATCCAAGCCAAAAAATTAAACTTGAATGGCTCGAAAAAATAAATAAAACCATTCCACAAAGAACAATAGGAGTAGCTGTGTCTGCATCAAAAGTAACAGCTGATAATGGCGGGCAGTATATTCAACTTACAGTATTTAGAAATTCTCAAAGTATTGCCTCTACCTCGGATGGTAAATACTACATACGAATAGCTCCAGAATTGAGTGAAAAAAGAGTGAAACGACAAGTCGATGAAATGATTGAAAAACAGATTATAGTAGCAAAAGGTGAAAAAAGAGGCAGAAAGTATCAACTTGATAATCACCAGTGAACAAAAGATATCGGACAAAATGTTATAACATTTGTTATAACAAAATGATAAACAAAACAATAAACAACGATTTTTGAGAGTTATCGGACAAGTTATCATACAAGAAGCTATTATTTAGTTCGTTTTGTCCGATAACTTTTGTGCTTTGTAGCGCGTATAACAAGCCCTTTTCTAAAAAGGTAAACCCAAATCTATATAATCTTTTCCAATGGGCTTATTCAATTGAAGTACAAAGTAAACTACTCATAAAAGAGTACAAATATGTCAGACACTATAAAAGATAAAAAAGAAAGAACGGGCGAGAACTTAATCGATTCGTTTCTTACTAAATTTCAAATCAAGGAGCTAAATCCTATGCAGGAAGAAGCACGCAAAGCTATTCATTCCAAGTCAGATGTAGTTGTACTCTCCCCTACAGGAACAGGTAAAACCCTTGCTTTTTTACTGCCGTTAATAGAGAAATTAGATCCTGACAGCACCGAAATTCAAGCGCTTATACTGGTTCCCTCTCGTGAACTCGCTCAACAAATAGAACAAGTTGCTCGAAAAATAGGTTCTGGATTTAAAGTAAACGCCGTTTATGGTGGGCGGGCAGGTTCGTTTGATAAAGCTGATTTAAAACACCGCCCAGCAATTCTTATTGGAACACCTGGTAGAATAGCTGATAGATTCCGTAGAGACGACTATTTTTTAGAACATATTGAAACGCTAGTCCTCGATGAATTTGATAAGTCGCTTGAGATAGGCTTCGAAAAGGAAATGAGTGAGATTGTTGACACATTACCCCATGTGAAGCAAAGAATTTTGACTTCAGCAACAAGCGATGCCAAAATACCAAAGTTTGTAGGCTTACAAAAACCCAATTTTATTAATTACCTAAAAGAAGGAAGCTCTCAACTAACTATTAAAACAATTCTTTCACCTGAAAAGGACAAGCTTAAAACGTTAGGTAAAACACTTGCTTTCATTGGCCACCAGCCAGGAATCATTTTCTGTAATACGAAGGAAGCTCTAGAACGAGTAAGTGACTTCTTATTAGATGACGGTATAGACCATGAGTGTTTTCATGGAGGTATGGAACAAATTGATCGAGAGCGAATACTAATTAAATTTAGAAATGGCACTAATCAATTGCTGCTAGCAACGGATCTGGCTGCTCGTGGGCTAGACATTCCTGAGATAAAATTTATTCTTCATTACCACCTTCCCCCACATAACAAAGAATTTACGCACAGAAATGGGCGAACTGCCCGTATGAACCGTGATGGAGTTGCCTACATTCTTCACTGGGAAAAAGAGGTGTTACCAGATTTTATTCAAGAAATTGATTCAGAGAAAGTAGCTGTTGAAGCGTTAAAAAAGCCTACGCTTTCTGTACTAGACAAATGGAAAACGCTACATATTTCAGGAGGAAGGAGAGATAAAATATCGAAAGGAGATGTTGCGGGTTTGTTTTTTAAACAAGGGGAAGCCAAAAAAGACCAAATAGGGATTATTGAAATAAAACAAGAGTGTGCTTATGTAGGTGTAGCTGCTCAAATAGTTGAAAAACTGATAGAAAAAACCAATAACACTAAACTGAAAAAAAAGAAGGTAAGAATTACCCTTATTTAATAACTGTAAGAAATGAATCCATTTTCCATCATAGTTATTTCTCCAGAAGAAGATATTCCGAATGAATTAGACATTCTGAATCAGTTATTTGAAGCAGGCCTCTCCTATTACCATTTTAGGAAGCCAAAAAAAAGCTACCAAGAACATGCTGATTACCTAAATCAAATAGAGGCTAACTTCCATAAAAACATAGTCACTCATTTGCACCACGAACTGATTAATGAGTTTGATTTAAAAGGCATTCATTTTCAAGAACAAAAACGAAGAGATGAATTAGAAGAAGGAAAGACAATGAGTGACTATTTAAATTCTTTATCGATTTTTAAAACAGGCTTTACGAAAAGCTCATCTTTTCATAGCCCAGAAGATCTGGTGGATTGTACTACTGATTTTGATTATCATTTATTGAGCCCCGTTTTTGCTTCTATCTCTAAAAAAGGGTATGAAGGAAAAGGCTTTGATGCAAACCATATTTCCAAAAGAACCATTGGAATGGGAGGAGTTACGCCTCAGAATTTAGATCAGTTCAAACAATTAGGCTTTGACGGAGTAGGTGTTTTAGGAGGAATTTGGCAAAAAGAAAATCCGGTGAAAGAATACCTAGAAATGAGTAATTGATTTAAACCCTAAATTCAGCAATTTGGAAAATCCGGATTTTTGTATTACATTTGTATTACATTAAATAAGAAAGCGATGCTAAATGTAAGATTAGACGATGGGATGGAAGACAAGATCAAGAAATATAGCGAGGAACATAACCTTTCTAAAAGCTCTGTTGTCAAAGAGGCGTTAGCACAGTATTTCAACAAAAAAGAAATGAGCCAAAATCCTTATGAGTTAGGAAGTGATTTGTTTGGAACAGCAAACAGTGGTTCTACAGATTTATCTAAAACATACAAATCGAAACTAAAAGAGAAGCTCCATGCGAAACATTCTGGTTGATGCAGGCCCTTTGATTGCTCTTTTTGATAGCGGCGATCAGTACCATTTGAAAGCACTTCGTTTTGTAGAAGAGTTTAAAGGAACATTTTGGACTACTTGGCCTGTAGTAACGGAGGTGTCACATATGTTAGATTTTAATACTACGACACAGGCTAATTTTTTAAAGTGGATTGGTAGAGGTGGCTTAAAGCCAATCGATTTGGATGATCACCATGTGCAGCGAGTAATTGCCCTTTCAGAAAAATTTAATGACGTTCCTATGGATCTAGCAGACGCTTCTTTGGTTGCAGTATCGGAAACGACGAATTACAATGAGATAGCTAGCATAGACTCTGACTTTTACATTTACCGAGATTTAAGGAATAAATACCTTACTAATATCTTTTTATAAGCGTGAAAACAAAAATAGGACAGCAACCGATTATTCTTAGCATCGCAGGCTTTGACCCAAGCTCGGGAGCAGGCATTACCTCAGATGTAAAAGCTGCTGAAAACATTGGTGTTTACGCATTGGGCGTAAACACAGCAAATACCATTCAGCACGAAAGTAAATTTACGGATGTAAATTGGTCTACCGAAGAACAAATTAGTAGCCAGATTAACATATTGAAAGAAAAGTACGAGATTAGTTATATTAAAATAGGTCTTATTCAACATATTGGTTTAATAAAAACAGTAGCTAAAGAATTTCCAGAGGCAAAAATTATATGGGATCCGATTTTAAGTGCAAGTGCTGGTTTTAGTTTTCATCGTATTTCACAAAAGAATGAAATAAAGAAAATGGCGACTCTCTGTTACTTGATCACACCGAATTTAGGTGAGTGGCAAAAGATAGGTTCTTTGATTGAAGGAAAAACAAATGTTTTAGTAAAGGGAGGTCATGCAATAGGTCATGCAAACGATGAATTGATTTTAAAATCAGGTGAAAAACATTTGATTGAAGGAAAGCGACTAGATGTATCTGAAAAACATGGAAGTGGCTGTGTGCTTTCTACTGCTATTACTTCTTACCTAGCACAAGGAAATGAATTGTCAAAAGCTTGTGAATTGGGGAAAAACTATGTGATACAATTTTTACAGAGTAATGATGGGCTTCTGGGGCTTCACCTTTCAAGAACGAAATAGATAGTAAGCACTTTGGAATTTGAAATTTATCACGAATGATATCAAAACTACATTATATAACTCAATCGCTAAACGGAAAAAGTCATGCCGAGTTTACAGAACTAGACTGCAAAGGAGGCGTTCGTTGGGTACAAAAAAAAAAAAAAAATTTAGGTTACGAAGAATGGAAGAAAGAAGCACTTGAAGTTCAAAAAGTCTGTAAAAAGTATGAAGCTAACTTACTCATAAATGATAATGTAAAGCTAGCTCAAGAAATAAAAGCTGGTGGGGTTCATCTAGGTAAAAATGATATTGATGCTGATAAAGCCAGGGCTATTTTGGGAAAAGATTTTATTATTGGAGGAACAGCCAATTCTTT
>JBGCEI010000141.1:0-6552 GCA_045106295.1 Cyclobacteriaceae bacterium | reverse complement strand
TGGAAAAGTCTACCAGGCAGGAACCCTTTCGGGGAACCCTATCGCTATGTCTGCTGGAATAGCAGTATTGACTCAATTAAATGACCAGAAAGAGACCTTTTACTCAGAATTAGAAGCTACTACCCAAAAGATTACTTCTGGTATTCAAGCTATTTTAGATCAGAAAAACTTACCGTACACCATCAATCAGATTGGATCTATGTACAGTTTATTCTTTACAGACCGTAAAGTAGTGAACTTCGAAGATGCACAATCGTGCAATATGGAAGGGTTTGCGACTTACTTTCAATCTATGTTAGATAAAGGGATTTACTTGGCTCCTTCTCAGTATGAAACATTATTTGTTTCTTCTGCAATTGGTAACAAGGAAATAGAAGCTATTCTTATAGCTACAGAAGCATCCTTGTAAATAAGCTTTGATCTTTATCTCCAATTCTTTCAAATTTTGGAAGAATCTAGTAGATTCGTGACGGCAAAAAGTGAAAGCTACTTTTTCATACTACTAAATAAAGAAAAGAATGGTAATTGAACCTAGAACTCGTGGATTTATCTGCTTAACAGCTCACCCTACAGGTTGTGAGAAAAATGTGTTGAATCAAATTGAATACATTCAATCAAAAGGAAAAGTAGCAAATGGTCCTAAAAAAGTATTGGTTATTGGAGCATCTACAGGATTCGGTTTAGCTTCTCGTATTACGAGTGCCTATGGTTCTGATGCAGCTACAATCGGTGTGTTTTTTGAAAAAGCACCTGCTCCAGGAAAAACAGCTTCTCCAGGATGGTACAATACAGCTGCTTTTGAAACACAAGCACACAAAGATGGTTTGTATGCAAAAAGTATCAATGGTGATGCTTTTTCTGATGAAATCAAACAACAGACTATTGACTTAATTAAAAAAGATTTAGGTCAAGTAGATGTGGTTATCTACAGTTTAGCTTCTCCAGTAAGACAACACCCTGTTACAGGAGTAAAGCACAAATCCACTCTAAAGCCAATAGGAGATAAGTTTACGAACAAGACAGTAGATTTTCACTCTGGTGAAGTAAAAGAAGTATCTATTGATCCAGCTAGTGAAGAAGATATTCAAAATACAATTACCGTAATGGGTGGCGAAGACTGGGGAATGTGGATAGATGCATTAAAAAAGAATGATTTGTTATCTGATCAGTTTAAAACAGTTGCTTATTCATACATTGGTCCAGCAGTAACTGAAGCAGTCTATAGAAAAGGAACAATTGGTGCAGCAAAGAACGATTTAGAAGCTACAGCATTTTCTATTACAGATTCGTTAAAAGATGTAAATGGGAAGGCATATGTTTCAGTAAACAAAGCATTAGTTACGCAAGCAAGTTCTGCCATTCCTGTTATTCCACTGTATATTTCTTTATTGTACAAAATAATGAAAGCAGAAGGCATTCATGAAGGGTGTATCGAGCAAATTCAACGTTTGTATGCGGATAGATTATTTGCAGATACTGTTCCTGTAGATGAGAAAGACAGAATCAGAATCGACGATTGGGAAATGCGTGATGATGTACAAGCTAAAGTAGCTGAATTGTGGAAAGAAGCTACAACAGATACATTGCCTCAAATAGGGGATTTAAAAGGATACGATACGGATTTCTTTAACCTATTTGGTTTCAAAGTAGACGATATCGATTACACAAAAGATGTGAATGAAGTAGTAGCTATTCCTGGATTACAAGAGTAGATAGTTATTGTTTCGAAGGCAGTATCCGAAGAAGTATATAAATTAATTCTAGATACTTTCTGACTCAAAAAAGTACAAAAAGCGAATCTATGATTCGCTTTTTTAGTTTTATGGCTTGTTGTACCTCTAGCAGTAGAACTGGTCATACCTAAACATATCAAAATAATGGTCAACTTCTGATCTATTTAGATAACAGGTAAATAGGGAATTAACAGCTACTAAACTTTAGAAAAAGTTACTTTTATAAGATGAGTATAATAAGTATCTTTTTATTGTCATCTCCGTATGCTACCTTAACATAAGATGGAAAAACTACTTCGTTCCTTTCAGAAAAAATTAACTAACCTTAGTGGAAGTAATCGTTCGTTGCTCCTCTTAAAGAAGACTGCTTTAGATTTAGACTTAAATGAATTAGATTTCATCAATAACACCTCCTCTTTTTCCATTTTGGAAGACTTACTATCAGGTAAACAAACTATTGACCTTTGCCCTGTAGTAAATAGTAGAGATGAAAAAGTAAATACGTTTTCTAAAAGAATTAAAAAGATATGTAGAACGGATAACTTGTTTTATGATGAAAGAGGGACAAAAGACCTTTATTTGGGATGGCCTTTTGTAAGCGGAAAACTGGTTGATGATACGTTAATACGATGTCCCTTACTTTTTTTTCCTGTAGAAATCAGTGAGAAAGACAATCAATGGGTACTGTCGACAAGGAAGGAAGTGGCTGTTACGTTTAATAAAAACTTTTTAATAGCCTACGCTCATTTTAATAAAGAATCTATAGATCAAGAGCTGCTTGAAAAAACATTCGATTCCTTTACTAAAGACAGTCAAGTGGTTCGCAATACATTATATCAATTGTTAAAAGAGAGTCAGTTAGAAATTAACTTCAATAGAGAATTATTTGAAAATAAACTTCATTCGTTTAAAAATATTTCAAAAAAAGAAATAGAAATAAGTTTGAAAACAGGTGTTTTAAAGCTTGATAACCAGTCAGTTATAGGTTTTTTCTCTCAGTCAGGGTCTTATCAATATTCGGATTATGAAGGAATGATTAGAAAAGAAAAGTACGATTCCATAGAATCCTTTTTTGAAGAAAAATCTCCTTTTTTACAAACAAAAGATCAATTTCCATTATTCAATCAGAGTGGTATTCAGGCGGTAAAAGAAGAACATATACTGAGTGTATTTCCATCTGATTCGTCTCAAGAAAAAGTCTTGAAAAACATTAAAATAGGGAAGTCATTAGTGGTAGAAGGGCCTCCAGGAACCGGGAAGTCTCAGCTAATTTGTAATTTGATAGCCGATCAGATAGGAAAGGGAAAACGAGTGTTGGTTGTCTGTCAGAAGAAAGCTGCTCTAGATGTTATTAATAAAAGGATGTCGTCGGTGGACTTAAACCCATTTTTAGGTTTAGTACACGACTTTAAAAACGATAGAAAAACGATTTTTGGTCAGTTAGCCAGTCAGGTGAATAAGATAGACGAATATAAGTCTAGAAATAACGGGTTAGATACCATTTATTTAGAACGTAACTTCTTGAAAGCATCACGTAAAATAGATGAAATCGTTGAACAGCTCAATGAGTTTAAAGCCATGCTGTTCGATAGCTCAGAATGTGGGTACAGTGTAAAAGAACTCTATTTAAACTCAACAAAAGAGTCAGAATCAGCTAATTTGAATGAGTTTTATAAGTATTTTACAAAAGAAAAAATAGACGTATTTAAGTCTCATTTAGTTCATTTATGGAATTACCTTAAACATATAGAACAAGATGGCTACCCATGGAAAGACAGCGTAGATTTTAGGGGTAAAGGCAATGTATTCAAAAAAGAATGCTTAGAGACATTAGACGCCATAGTTTCTCAAGAAGATGATTTTAAAGTTAAAACAGAAAAAATAGTAGGGCAGTCTATTACAATTGAGGATGGTTTTGAACTATTTAACTATAAAGAACAACTTGAAGAACTGATTATCTTATTGAAATCTGAACGGGTTTATCGGTATTTTCAACATGTTTTACAGCAAGGAATAGAGCCACGAGAAGAATGGCTGTTAGAGCAAGAAAGAATGTTGCTGGATCTTTTTCGTGATGGGGTAGAGAAAACGATTGATACGGCTGATATTGGTCGTTTTCATGAAGTGTTAGACGAATATTTAGGTGCTAGAAAAAACGTTTTTAAACGTATAAAATGGCGTCTCTTTAGAAAAGAAAAAAACGTTTTAAAACGGGCTATTGTTGCTAATGACTTGAATTGGAATAACACGGGGTTTAAAATCTTGAGCAAACGCTTAAACCACAGGCTAAATGCAGAGCATATAATTTCTGAACTCTACGCTCAGGGTTGGTTAACAGAAGTTCCTGTAACATTAGAGGTTGAAGAAACAAAAAAATGGTTTAACGCATGGCATGTCGCATTTGAAGCAAAGAAAATGGCTGATAATTTACGTTCTTTCTCTTCTTATCTCGGTTTTTCCTCTATTCCTTACTTGAAGCTAAAAGAACAAATTAAAGCGCTTTTTCCTGCTTTAGAAGAATTAAATATTCAAAAGGAAGAGTGGGATCAATACCTTACTAGCTCTCAAATAAAACGTATTCTTTCCGATCAGAGTCAGTTAGTCCATTTTAGAACTCATTTAGAGAAAGATTTTGACTTACTATGTGATTATCACCTTCAACGTAGTAAGTTGAATGTACAAGAAAAAGGTGCCTTACAAAAGTTACTCTATGAGTTTCCAACTAGCAATCAAGGTGAAATTCAGGACATCTTTGAGAATAGTATTCAATTAGCCTGGATAGACCATATTGAAATAAAGTACCCTGTTTTACGCATAGTTAGTACTAATCAATTAGAGAGTTTAGAGTACGAACTAACTCAAGCAGTAGATGAAAAAGGGAAACTGAGCAAAGATATTGTATTACTCAAATTAAGGGAACAAACGTACGAAAATACCGTATTCAATAGATTACATAATAGGTTGACTTACAGGGAGTTAAGTCATCAGGTGAATAAAAAAAGGAAGATTTGGTCTATTAGAAAGTTAATAGAGCATTATGCGAATGAGGTGTTTGATTTAATCCCTTGTTGGCTGATGTCGCCAGAGTCAGTTTCTACTATCTTTCCAGCAGAAACGTATTTTGACTTAATCATTTATGATGAAGCCTCTCAGTGTTTTGTAGAGAAAGGATTTCCTGCCATGCAACGAGCAAAGCAGGTAGCTATTATTGGAGATAGCAAACAATTGAAACCAAACGATTTGTACGCCTCTCGTTGGGAGGAAGAGGAAGAAGCATACGATGAAGCATCTTATCAAATAGATTCGTTACTTGACTTTGCTTCACTTTATTTGGATAAAGAATACCTTACTGAACATTACAGGAGTAATAAAAACGAATTGATTTCCTTTTCTAATCAACATTTCTATGATAATAAGCTTCGTGTGACAGTTTCTAAAGACAATATGAATGCTGCTGATCAACCGATAGAGTATGTAAAGATAAATGGACAGTGGGAAAAGAATACGAATGAACAGGAAGCTTTAAAAGTAGTTGAATTGGTTCAGGGGCTTTTACATCAAGGAGAATCAAGTATAGGAGTAGTGACCTTTAACGTGAAACAGCAAGACTTGATTTTAAATTACCTAGAACAAGATGCTATTGAAAAAGGGTATACTATCCCTAAAGAGTTATTTGTAAAGAACATTGAAAACGTACAAGGTGATGAGCGAGAGGTGATTGTTTTTTCAATTGGTTATGCACCAGCTACTCCAAAAGGGAAAGTAAAGGCTAATTTTGGTAGTTTATCAGTTGATGGAGGCGAGAATAGACTAAATGTAGCCATTACACGAGCCAAAAAGAAAATTTATCTGGTTACCAGTATCTTACCCCAGCAATTAGTTGTAGAGAATACAGCACATCAAGGACCTAAATTACTCAGGGCTTATTTAGAATATGTTTATGATCTTTCAGAAGGTAAACAAATCGTAGAAAAGAAAACTAACGCTCCATTTGGACAAAAGTGGTATTTAAAAAATAAATTAAAAGCTCATTCACAATTAGAAAATAATAAGGTTACTACAGAAGACCAACATCACTTTTCTGATTTAGTATTTAAGAGTAAAAGCTACTTTGCTGCTGCTTTAACAGATGATGAACAGTACTTTAACGAATGGTCAGTAAAAGCTTCTCATTGCCAACACCCTAATCGATTGAAAGAAAATGGGTGGTCTGCGTACCGTATATACAGTAGAAATTACTGGCAACAAAATGAGTTTATTGAAGATAAATTATTACGCTTATTAGATCAATCAGAATGACTCCAGAAGAACAAAGATTTATGACCCGTGATTTAATTCTTTCAAGAGATGGATCACATACGTTAGAATTGCCCTTAATGGGGGAAACCTACCATTCTAAACATGGAGCAGTAACGGAATCAATGTATATCTACATTACCAAAGGCTTACACACAGTAGACCAAGAAGAAGTGAAAATATTTGAAGTAGGGTTCGGTACAGGGTTAAACCCTTGGCTTACCTATTTTGAAGCTTTAAATACCCATAAAAAAATCAATTTACATACCATAGAAGCCTATCCACTAAACAAAGAAGAATATAAGTATATCAACTACGCCAATATAAAACGGTATGAAAATGGGCAAGATGTATTTATGAAGCTACACGATTGTTCTTGGAATGAAACACATCAGATAAGTGATCACTTTAGCTTTACTAAACATTTACACAAGTTAGAAAATTTTGATACGCAAGAAACTGATTTTGATTTGGTATATTACGATGCCTATGCTCCAAATCATCAAGAAGATATGTGGTCTGT
>JBGCEI010000140.1:0-20486 GCA_045106295.1 Cyclobacteriaceae bacterium | reverse complement strand
TGTCTCCATGTTACAAGCTATTATGCACATCATTGTTGCTAAAGAGTGACTAAAAATTAAAAAACATTTAGTTACAGCTTCGTATGTGCCTGATGATATCAAAGAATTACATACGGAAGCTGTAGAAAAAGGAATACTCATTTTAATGGAGATGGGCTTGGATCCAGGTTTAGATCATATGACGGCTATGAAAGAACTGGATCAAATTCGGAGTAAGGGAGGTGATATTATTTCATTTAAATCTTATACTGGAGGGGTAATTGCTCCCGAGTCAGATAATAACCCATGGCATTACAAGATTACATGGAATCCACGGAATATAGTGCAGGCAGGTAATGAAGGGGCACGTTTTGTGAGAAACAACAAGTACAAGTTCATTCCTTACACAAATATCTTTTCCCGTTTAGATGCTGTCAATATACCTACTGTTGGTTTGTATGATGGATATGCGAATAGAGACTCCTTAAAGTATAAAAAACTATATGATTTAAGTAATGTACCTACATTACTAAGGGGTACGTTGAGAAAATCAGGGTTTTGTCAAGCGTGGGATGTTTTGGTCAAAATAGGATTAACCAATGATGCTTTTCAGCTAAAGAATATGAAGGGTATTTCGTATCGAGAATTTACGAATGCTTTTTTACGATATAGTAAAGTAGATAGTGTTGAACAAAAGATAGCTGACTTTATAGGTGTATCAGTAGATAGTGAAATTATCGAAAAAATAGAATGGTTAGGTCTTTTTAGTAAAGAAGAATTAATACCTATAGATAAAGGGAGTCCGTCTGATATACTTCAAGCACTTTTAGAAAAGAAGTGGAAACTATCTCCTGACGATAAAGATATGATTGTGATGCAGCACATCATAGAATATGAAAAAGAAGGGAATATACGCACCAAAAAGCTTTCTATGATTGTAAAAGGAGATGATGCGCAACTTACTTCTATGGCGAAAACAGTTGGTTACCCCATAAGCAAAGCTGTAGAACTCTTGCTGACAGATCAGTTAAAAATGAGAGGCGTGCAAATACCACTTACAAGTGATATTTATGACTATGTCTTACAAGATATCGAAGAAATAGGAGTTTCTTTTATTGAAGAAGAGAGTTAAATACTCTTCAAATAATCCCATGCCTCCTTTAGAGTTGGGAAAACCAATTTTGCTCCAGCTGAACGTAATTGATTTTCTGAATAGACAGTAGTTAGCCCTACTGGAATCATATTCGCAGATTTGGCAGACTGAATTCCAACTAGACTGTCTTCACATACCCAAGTATTTTCGAAGTCTTTTTCTTTTATGTTTAATAATGCAGCTAACGATTCATACGCTTCTGGTGCAGGTTTTGGGTTTTTATAATCCTCTAAACCAGTGTATGTTTCGAAATTCAATTGTAGTTGCTGAATACTCTTTTTTAAAAATTGTCGAGTTGCATTACTCGCAATACCGTAAGGAATATGATTAGTCGCTAAAAACTGTTGAATTTCATGAACTCCAGGAAGGAGATCTGCAGCTGTTTCTGATGCAACGATGTGCTGGTCCTTTAACTCGAAGAGGGCTTGTGTTTTGGTATTATCACCACCAGAAATACACAGATGTTCAGCTATTTTTAAAGGTGATTTCCCTGCTAGAATGGTGTGAGGATACTCTAACAATTCTTTTTGAAATAATTCTAAGAATGCGGAACTCCAAGCAGCTAGATGTACTTTTTTACTATTAACAATTACACCATCAAAATCAAATAATACAGCTTTTGGTAACATTATGCCTTTTCGTTAAATAACTCCTTCAAATATGGATTCAAGAACTTGTTTGTTGGATCCATATTTTTTCTCAATTTTTTAAAATCATTCCATTTTGGATACAGTTTACTTAACTCTTTATCCTTGATAGTAAATCGCTTTCCCCAATGAGGTGTCCCTCCGTGCTTTACAAAAATGCGCTCTATGGTATGAAATGCTTCGTAGTTATCTGCCGTAGCAGGTACTCTACTGACACAACCCATAGTTACAACATCTTTTTTGTAGGCATAACTTAACCATGAATTATCTGCGTAAACAAAACGAACATCCATAGGTATGTGAATAAATGCTTTATTACTCCATTTATTGATTTCTGTTTTCAGCTCTTCAAATACCTGAGGGAATTTATCTAAACCTATTGTCCACTCAGACAGTTCAATAGTAGAGCCTCTAGACTTAGTAACCGTTGCCTGATACAAAGATCCTTTGTGTTCCTTTTCGCTCTTAAAAAAGATGGCGTAGAGTATTTTATTCGCAATCGAAGTAAACCAAGGAAGAGTACTCGTAAACTGATATAAGAATTTAGAAACAGTTCTTCTGTACTTTAAATAGGAAGGTCCATTTTTAGTGGTTATCTCTTTGTTAGGTGATATTTTGTCTCCTGTAATCACATAACCATTTCCAGTATGTGGAAGCCAAAGAATTCGTAAGAAATCGTGTTTTTTAAGGTCTGACTGAATGTTTTTTAGCCAAGTTGTATCTTTCTGCGGACCTTCTTTTACATGGAGAGTATAAGTAGGTTCACATTTGAAGGTAAGAGTTGAAATTACTCCTAAGGTACCAAGAGAAACCCTCAAGGCATCCATCAATTCATCTCCTTCTGAAACAGTTTTTATAGAACCATCAGCCAATACTAAGCGACAACTACTTACATGTTGAGCTAATAAGTGACCACTTGTTCCATGTGTTCCAGTTGCAAATGCTCCACCCACAGTGATTGTATTGATATCTGGTAAACACGGGATACACCATCCTTTAGATTCTACTTTTTCGAGTAAGTCACTGAGTAGAAAACCAGATTCTACCGTGATAGAAAGAGAAGAGTCGTCTATCGCTAGAATTTTATTGTAAGACCTCATGTCTAACAATATGTCTACACCTGCACAGATATCTGCTGAAGATTGTTTGGATCCAAAAAAACGAATACTATCTGATTTGGAAATGATAGTGCTTAGATCTTCTTCTGTCTTTATTTCGTATAACTCTTTGTATGGGTGTTGAATAATTTTATTCCAACCAACCCAAATATTATTTTTCATACCCATGTCTATCACTAAAAGAAAAAATAAGGAAGATGGTTCATTGAAAATACGTGAAGAACTAAATTTTTTATCAAAAGTAAGGTCTGATCTATTCAGAACAAAGGTAGTGAAGAAGAATTGACTAAGCAGATTCTCAAAACTCAGCAGGAATACTAAACGATACTACTTTTTTTGTAATAGGATGAGTAAACTCAATTGATTCAGCGTGTAAATGTAGTTTAGTGCCTTTCTTTCCATATAAATCGTCTCCAACTATTGGTGCATTCAAACCCGATTTATGAGCCGCATGTACTCGTAACTGATGTGTTCTTCCAGTAATGGGGTGGAAATGGATTTTTGTTTGTCCATTTTTTCGTTCTATTACTTTCCACTTTGTTCTGGCAGATTTTCCTTTTTCGTGACAAACCAATTGAAAAGGACGGTTTTCCAAATCTACTCGTAAAGGAAGGTCTATGAAGCCTTCTTCCTCTTTTATTTCACCGTCTAATAATGCTACATAGCGCTTTTTTACTTTTCTGGTTTTAAATTGTTCTTGTATGAATTGGTTGACTTCTTTTGTTTTGGTAATGATTAATAAACCAGAGGTAGACATATCTAATCGATGAACGATGAATGGCCCCGAGCATTTAGGGTATTTCAACTGCATGCGTTCTTGTACAGAGTCAGTAACGTCTTTTCCTGGTACAGATAAAAAATCAGCAGGTTTATTGATGACAAGTAAATTCTCATCTTCGTAAATGGTTTCTAATTGCTTGCCTACAGAATGATTGACTAACAAAGGGTTAGGGTCTAATTCTATTCCGGATAACATATGCCCTAATACGGGTTCACATTTCCCTCTACAGGCGGGATAGAAGTAGCCATGTCTCCTGATTTTTGATTGAGGTTCTTTTCCCCACCAAAACTCGGCTAAAGCAATAGGAGTGAGCTGATGACTAAATGCGTATTGTAATAGTTTTGGGGCAGCACAATCTCCTGTTCCCGCAGGAGGTACTTCTGGAACTCTACCTTTAAAAATATCTAGTACATTTTTAGTGGTTCCTTTGATATTTAAGAAGTCGTACTGTTCAAACAACCAATTTTGTAAACGAGCAGAAAATGCTTTTCGTTCTTCTTTTAATGAACTTATTTTCTGTTTGTGGCTTGTGACAGTCTGTTTTTCTTTCTCTAATTTACCGTGTAGGTATTCAGCATATTCGTTGTACAAAAATGTATCGTTGATGCTTTCTTGTTTGTGTAGAGTTTGAAGAGCCAAGAAGTCTTCCGTTGAAAGTTTCTTTTCTTGTTCTTTCCGAACCGTTTTTCTTTTCTTTTTTTCTTTTTTTAGTTTGACTAATTGCGCAGCTATTAGCCCGTTGATTTGTTCTGCTTGAATATTGAGTTTTTCCTCACCTCTCAAAAATGACTCATCGGACACAAGTCGTTCAATTTCTTTATTGATGGTTGTGAGCTTTTTACTTTCTACAGCAAAATGACCTGTTTCGGTTAAAATATCACAGATAGGAGGGACGAAGCGAGATAAATCGTTCTTATCAGAAAGTTGACCAGAAAACCCTGATAAATAACCGATGTTTCCTTCACTATTTTTGACAACTAGCACACCAAACATTTTTCCAGAGGCTAGTTCATTATTAGATTGCTCTAATCCAAAATCATGTACCCAAGTAGCAGATGAAATGTATTGTTGTAATTCCTTTACTGCTAGTAGCGCTATGGGATGTGGCTCATAGTGAAAAGGGAATGTGAACTTTTCAGGTAGATCAATGTGATCTATTGAATCTTTGAAAGAAGTGAAGTATGTATTAGTATCAGGTATCAAGACGTTATTATACTTCGAGTTCTTTCAAAACCTTGTTCATTTGTTCAATCACCGATTGACTACCATCGTTTGAGATAATGAAATCAGCTAAAGGCTCCTTTTCTGACTCGGGTAATTGGTTAGCTATGATTCGTTTTATATCAGCTTCACTTCTTTGAGTATCTCTTTCTAGAACTCTCTTAATACGAGTTTGTTCGTCAGCTTGTACAAGGATGAGTTTGTCTAGATTTTTGTAGCTACCACTTTCGATTAATAGAGCAGCTTCTTTGATTATGATTTTATTTTCTCTGTTTTCAGTTGACCAATTATCAAAAGCAATACCTACTCGTGGATGTACTAAAGAGTTGAGTAGTTCAATATTTTCTTTATTAGAGAATACTTGTTTAGCTAAAAACGGTCGGTTCAACGTGCCGTCAGTGTAAGCGTCAGTACCAAAAGTAGTTGTTATTTGCTCCACTAGTTGTGGATCGTTATTCATTAACTGCTTAGCAATTGTATCAGCATCGAATACAGGGTATTCCATGGATGCAAGTAGATTGCAAACGGTCGTTTTTCCAGAACCTATTCCTCCTGTGATACCAACTTTAATCATTTTCTTAAATTACAGATTCTAAAACAAAAAAGCCTTCTTTTCATATCGAAAGGAAGGCTTTTACTTTTTTTAAATCTTAAAATCTTAAAATCTTACGATCTGAAAATCTAAAAGTCTAAAAACTAGCTGTTTAAAACTTCTTTTACTCTGTCGGCAGCATCTTTTAATAAAACAGCTGACTGTACTTTAAGACCTGATTCGTCAATGATTTTAGCACCTTCTTCAGCGTTAGTACCCTGAAGTCTTACAATAATAGGTACACGAATGTCTCCAATATTTTTGTATGCTTCTACTACACCATTTGCTACTCTGTCGCAACGAACAATACCACCAAATATATTGATTAGGATTGCTTTTACGTTAGGGTCTTTTAAGATGATTCTGAAACCAGCTTCAACCGTTTGTGCATTAGCACCTCCACCTACGTCCAAAAAGTTAGCTGGCTCACCACCAGAAAGCTTAATCATGTCCATAGTAGCCATCGCTAAACCAGCTCCGTTTACCATACACCCTACGTTACCATCTAGTTTCACGTAGTTTAAGTCAGACTTAGAAGCTTCTACTTCTAAAGGATCTTCTTCACTCTCGTCTCTAAGAGCAGGGTAGTCTTTGTGTCTGTACATGGCATTATCGTCAATATTTACTTTTGCATCTAATGCCCAGATTTGGTTATCAGATGTTTGTAATACAGGGTTGATTTCAAACATGGAAGAGTCAGACTCTACATAGGCATTGTATAAGGCAAAGATGAATTTTACCATGTCTTTGAAAGCGGCACCTTCAAGACCTAAAGCGAAAGCAACTTTACGTGCTTGGAATGGTTGTAGACCTGTAGTAGGATCGATCCATTCTTTAATGATTTTTTCAGGATTAGATTCAGCAACCTCTTCTATTTCCATACCACCTTCAGTACTTGCCATGATTATGTTTTGGCTAGTGTCTCTATCTAATAAAATAGAAAGGTAATATTCTTGAGGTTCGTTTTCACCTGGGTAGAAAGCATCTTGTGTAATTAACACCTTGCTTACTAACTTACCTTCTGGCCCAGTTTGAGGAGTAACCAATGTCATTCCTAAAATCTGATCAGCATATTCTTTTACTTCATCTAAGTTTTTGGCGATTTTTACACCTCCACCTTTTCCTCTACCACCAGCGTGTATTTGCGCTTTTACCGCAAAATAGTCTGATCCAGTTTCTTTATTGATTGCTTTAGCAGCTGCAACAGCACCTTCTACAGAGTCTGCAACGATACCAAAAGGAACCTTTACGTTGTATTTTGACAGTATGTCTTTTGCCTGATATTCGTGAATATTCATAATTCGTTTACGTTAACAATGCGAAGCTAATTTATTTGACTATTTTTAGCAATTAAAAAAGGGAATCATTTCAATGTTATTAACAGCAACAGGTATTTGTAAGGCATACGGGGAACTAGAAATCTTAAAAGAAGTAGATGTTCAGATCGATACGGGGCAGATGGTGAGTATCACTGGAGCTTCAGGAGCAGGTAAAAGTACGCTTTTACATGTCCTAGGAGCGTTGGATACGCCAGATAAAGGAGAGGTTCAGATCAATGATGTGGCTATTCATACATTAGGTGAAAAAGAGATGGCTACGATCAGAAACCAACAGATGGGATTTGTATTTCAGTTTCACAACTTATTACCGGAGTTTACTGCACTAGAAAATGTGATGATGCCAGGCATGTTTGCTAAACGAAATCAGAAAGAATTAACAGAAAGAGGAAAACAGTTATTAGATAAGCTAGGTGTGGTACATAGAGCGGAGCACAAGCCTTCTGAACTTTCTGGTGGTGAGCAGCAGCGTGTAGCCATCGCTAGAGCATTGATTAATGACCCTAAACTAGTGCTAGCTGACGAACCAAGTGGGAATTTAGATTCCAAGAATGCAGAGACGCTTCACCAGTTATTATTAGAATTAACAAACGAAGAGCGTGCTGTGGTGGTTGTGACTCATAATGAGGACTTAGCGAAACTAGCGCATAGAAATATTAAGCTACAAGACGGTAAAATAGTTGGTTAGTCTTGTAGCTTAATATTTCTTCTTTCTTTTTTAACCTAGTTACTTAACCTTGTAAGTTCCTGTGATAGGTATTAATAGGTAAGAGCTTTTTAATGTTACAATTGAGTCATTTAGTGAAACTATTTCAACAGTGGTTTCAGGGTTTGTAGCAATGTCTGGTGTAAATACGACTCTTTGATCGTCGAAATTAAAAGACCAAGTACCAGTTTTTGTTTTTAAACTATCAGGACCTCCACATAAAATCGCTCCTCCATCGTAAGTGTAAGTACCATTAGGGTAAATAGTGATTTCGTCATCAAGTCTACAAGTATCATTCTCCCCTGCAAAAGTGAATGATTGAGTACTCCACTTCTTTGAAGATGAGGTGGATGCTAATAAATTTACAGTAGTGAGAGAATCAAGTTTTGATATGCTTTCTAGGGATACACTGTTATCATCTTTACATGCGGTTACTGATACTAAAAGTGTAATGATACTTAACACTATAAGTTTTGTTGATTTTATGTTCATTTTTGTTTATTGTTTTAATTTTTGAAATTACTATGATTTTCTGTATTGAGATGTATTAAGTGTCTTTTCAATTATAAATTTAGCATATTGAGGGCTATTCGCCAAACCTTTTCGTTTAACAGATTTTACATCTGTAATGTAGATAGATGAGGAATGAAACAAATAATTTAAAGGAGTGTGAGATAATAAAGTGGCAGAACTCCTTCCGATTTTTGTGTCGATCAATCTACTTGCTTTCTTGAAATCTATTACTTTTCTAGACCAAGGGACTTTGTGCAACCTGCTGAATACTAAAGTAGGAGAGGTGCTTGTTCTAAGTTCTTTTCCTAATTTTAATAACTCATCTTCTTTTGATTCTCTTCTTTTATTTTCGTTCATAGTAATAGAGCGTATGCCATGTAAGTCTAATGAAAGCGTATCTCCTAATTGAACGGTACACGAAATAGAAGGGATATCATCGTAAACAGAATAATTAATAGATACATTGTCTAGCCGGTACTTAGAATAGAGGTGCATGCCATAGCGTGTTTCTTTAGGTACTCGAACTGAATGAGGATAGATTTTTTCTAGTTCATTGAATGAGTCCTCCCATTTTTTATCAGAACCTAATGTAAGAAAAATATCAGGGTTGTGTTCCTTTATTACGTTAGTAAATGAAGTTTTGTCCTTCTTCGATCGTTTCACGGCAGTAGTCAGTAAACTAATAGGGTAAGAGGCTCTTTCATTCTTCTTTTTCTTTCTTTTAGGGTACAAACGATTGTAGGGACTTAAAATAATAATATGATAAATGATGGCGATTAGTAGTAAAGCGAAAACGGGTTTTTCTATTGTCTCTAGTGTATTCCATTTAAATATGAATAGAGTAAATAGAGCAAGCTGTGAGAGTAAAATAAGTGGTTTTATGAGTGTAAGAAAATCGATAACCTGATTCTCTTTTCTTTTAAAGGGAACAATAGTTACGATTAGTAAAAGTAAAGAGAGAAGGGCTAGAGTCATATTCCGTTCTGATGGTGTGATAAAATGTTCAATTAACACTCTTAAATTACGTGTGTTTAGTTGTCTTCATCACTAAAATAGGTATTTACTAGTTCATGTAAATGAATTAAGAATCATTATTTTAAAAATTGTAAAAAATGGTGGATAAAAGTTTAGACAACTGTTGGATATGGTAGCTATTCCCTCTATTTTTGCAGCAAATTAATTCTTAAACAAACCTGATTCATAGTTAATATGGCAAACAAGGGAAAAATATCTCAAATAATTGGTCCAGTAGTGGATGTAAGTTTTGAGGCTGAAGGGTCTAAAGTTCCAGATATTTTAGATTCATTAGAAGTATTAAAGCCTAATGGGCAAAAAGTAGTACTTGAAGTACAAATGCACTTAGGTGAGAACAGAGTTCGTACCGTTGCTATGGAAGGTACTGAAGGTCTTACAAGAGGAGCTGAAGTTATTGATAACGGAAGTCCTATCATCATGCCAATTGGTGAAGATATTAAAGGAAGATTGTTTAACGTAGTAGGAGATGCTATCGATGGTTTACCTCAGCCTTCTAAGAAAGGTGGGTTACCAATTCACAGAGATGCACCTAGATTCGAAGATCTTTCTACAAACACAGAAGTTCTTTTTACAGGAATTAAAGTAATTGACCTAATTGAGCCTTACGCAAAAGGTGGTAAAATTGGTTTGTTCGGAGGAGCAGGAGTAGGTAAAACAGTACTTATTCAGGAATTAATTAACAACATCGCAAAAGCATACGAAGGTCTTTCTGTATTTGCTGGAGTGGGTGAAAGAACAAGAGAAGGAAACGACCTTCTAAGAGAGATGATTGAAGCAGGTATCGTAAACTACGGTAAAGACTTTATTGACTCCATCGAAGAAGAAGGTGGTTGGGACCTTTCTAAAGTAAAAGTAGAAGACTTAAAAGAATCTAAAGCAACATTCGTATTCGGTCAAATGAATGAGCCTCCAGGTGCAAGAGCAAGAGTAGCTCTTTCTGGTTTAACATTAGCAGAATACTACAGAGATGGTGAAGGTGATGGAGCAGGAAAAGACATTCTTTTCTTCGTAGACAACATCTTTAGATTTACACAAGCAGGATCTGAGGTGTCAGCATTGTTAGGTCGTATGCCATCAGCAGTAGGTTACCAGCCTACATTAGCTACAGAGATGGGATTAATGCAAGAGCGTATTACATCTACTAAAAACGGTTCAATTACTTCAGTACAAGCGGTTTATGTACCAGCGGATGATTTAACTGACCCTGCACCAGCAACAACATTTGCTCACTTAGATGCAACTACTGTATTGTCTCGTAAGATCGCTGAGCTAGGTATCTATCCAGCAGTAGATCCATTGGATTCTACGTCTAGAATCTTAACGCCAGATATTTTAGGAGATGAGCACTACAATACTACTCAAGCAGTAAAAGAAATTTTACAGCGTTACAAAGAGTTGCAAGATATCATTGCTATTCTAGGTATGGACGAGCTTTCTGAAGAAGATAAGCAAACCGTGCATAGAGCAAGAAGAATCCAACGTTTTTTATCTCAGCCATTCCACGTAGCAGAGCAGTTTACTGGTCTTCAAGGAGTATTGGTTGATATCAAAGATACCATCAAAGGATTCAATATGATTCTTGATGGTGAGTTAGACCACCTTCCTGAAGCAGCGTTTAACTTAGTAGGAACTATCGATGATGCCATTGCTAAAGGAGAAAAATTATTGGCTGAAGTAGCTTAAAAGTAACTCCAAAAAAAGAGACGGTTTCTATGTTAATCATAAAGACCGTCTTTTTTTTATTTATTAAAACACAACAAATATGAAAGTGCAGTTTCTTGGGTTATTAATCCTCTTTTTTGTTTTTAGTTCTTGTTCTAATGAGACAAAAGATGTTGTAGAAACAGAGCAAGCAGAAGAGAAAAGATTTATTACCACTTTATCTGAACGTTTTTTATTGATTAGAGCTTCTCGTTTCAATGATCAATTAGAGCACTTTTCTGAAGATGCTGAAAACGAAATAAACTACCTTTCTACCTTTATTGATCCAAACGTGAATCCAATTGACATTGCATTTGGCTACTACCACCATTGGTACGATAATAGAGATCAGTACATTGATTTAGTTTCGAATATCGTAGGAGTTGAGCTTACATCTGAGACAGAAGCGTACGTAGTTGTTCAAGAAATCTGGCAAATTCCAGATTCACAGCCATTGGAATGGATTAGTAAAACAAAATGGAAAAAAATAATGGGGACATGGTACCGTACTTCGGCTCCTAGTAAGTTGTATTTTGATGGTGTTGAAGTAAAAAAAGAAGAAGAAGAAGAAAAGCATCACTTGAATTTAGAAAATTATTAAAAGCGAATCATATGTTTTTAGAAATAGTAACACCAGATTATAAAGTATTTGAAGGAGAAGTAGTTTCTGCTATTTTTCCAGGTTCAAAAGGATCTTTTCAAGTATTGAAAAATCACGCTCCGGCAATTAGTTCTTTAGCACAAGGAACAGTTAAGATAGATACAGGTAGTGATACGAAAGAAGTGGTAGTGACAGGTGGAGTAGTAGAAGTTCTCCCTGAAAAAATAACTGTATTAGCTACAGGAGTAGCAGAAGAAACAAAGTAAGTTTCTTTTAAAGAAATTTAAATCCTAGTTGTCTTTATTGATGGCTAGGATTTTTTGGTTTATAACTAACTTAAATTATGACACTGATTGCAAACTCCAGACATGGTGAAGTTCGTTTCTTTCAGTGTATAATTATCAGGGAGGTTAAACTGTAGTGATACGTTTTCTAGGCAGGTTGTTTTTTTGCATACTTGGCAACTGAAATGGATATGATCATGGTTATGTTCATGCTCACACGAATGATTGCAACCAGCATATTTAGAAACTCCATTTGTATCAATTACTTTATGTACTTCTCTTTTTTGTATTAACCGATCTAATGCACGGTATATAGTAACTCGGTTACATAGATCGCCTAACTCTTTTTGTATCTCCTGATGAGATAATGCATTTTTTTCTGTTTCTATTAATTTTAAAATGGTGGTTTCTACTTTAGACATAAATATAAATGCAACAGTGTTGCGTTTTTAAAATGTAAACAGGTATATTTGCAACAGTATTGCAATTTATGTAATTAATTAAACAAATAATAAATTTAAATAGTATGAAAGCGAATGTATTACAATCAGTTTTTTTTATTTTTATCTTAGGATCAACATTATTCTTTTCTTCATGTAAAGAAGATGACAAAATAGAACCTGATATTCCAAATGAAGAAGAAGTGATTACTACTTTGAAATATACGTTGGTAAATAATGCGGATGTAAATGATACAGCTATTTTTATTTTGAAAGACCTTGATGGAGATGGAGGCGCTTCTATAGCAGGGGAATTATTTATAATTGATTCATTAAAAGCGGGGGCTACGTATAATGGTAGCATAGAGTTCCTAAACGAAACAAACCCTAATGCTATAGATACCATAACGGCAGAAGTAGAAGATGAAGGTACTGAGCATGAGATATTCTATGATCTACTTAATATGAATAACTCTACTGTTACTAAAACAGATACAGATAGTAATGGAAATCCGTTAGGTCTTAAAACTACATTAGTAGTTCAATCTTCGCCAATAGTAAATCTTGGAATTATTAATATTGTACTAAAGCACGAACCTAAGAAACCCAATAATAATACAGTTACTGATGCAGGTGGAGAAACAGATAAAAGTGTAGTGTTTACTAGTATAAAAACATATTTATAATAAAGTATTGTGAGTAAACGATTAGCCTTTTTAGTTCTTCTTTTTTTAGCGGGAGTCTTTTCGTTCTCACAAAACTGTACGTTAGAAATAAAAGGAAAATTAATAGATGAGGCTACTGGAGAAGAGTTACCAGCAGCAGTTATTTATTTAGAAGAACAAAAAAAAGCAGTTTTTTCAGACACAGAAGGTGATTTTGTACTACAAAATGTATGTGCTTGTGAAAACTGCCATCTTCGAATTACACACCTAGGATGTGAACCTAAAACCATCCTATTAAGTCTAAAATCAGACACAGTCCTATCCCTAAAAATGCATCACCATACTGAATTACTAAATGAAGTAGTGATTCACGGTGATGAAGAATCGACAGAAGTAAGCAGCTCCATTGAAAAGAATGTATTAATTCAGGAAGGGAATAAGAATGTCGCTGACGCATTGTCTTCTATAGAAGGAGTAAGTACGTTAAAAAATGGATCGGGAATAGCAAAACCTATTATTCATGGATTGTTTGGTAATAGAATAGCCATTATGAATAATGGAGTCCCGCATTCTGGTCAGCGATGGGGGAATGACCATGCACCAGAGATCGATTTGTTTGTAGCAGATCACTTATCAGTCATAAAAGGAGCAAGTAGTTTAGAATATGCAGGAAGCTCTTTAGGAGGAGTGATTTTAGTAGATGTAAACCCTGTTTCAAAAGATCCGCATGTACATGGACAGGCTAATTATATTTTTCAAACAAACGGGAGAGGACATACAGGAAATATTCAATTAGAGAATGCAAATAAGTTAGTCAACTGGAGAGTAACGGCTACTGCAAAACGAATAGGGGATCAGAAATCACCTACTTATTTCCTAACCAATACAGGAAGAAAAGAGAATGATGTAGCGATACAGTTACAAAAAGATATTTCTAAGAATTGGCTAGCGGAAGTGTATTACAGTTATGTAAATGCAGAGCTAGGAGTTCTACGAGGGGCATTGATTTCTACACAGTCTGATTTAGAGGCATCGTTCGATAGGGAAGAACCTTTTGGCACACAAAACGATTTCTCAAGAGAGATTAATTCTCCGAGGCAATTGGTGAATCATCACCTTTTAAAAATAAAGAATACGTACTACTTCAATGATAGCACTTCTTTACAATTCACTTATGGAGGACAATGGAATAACAGAAAAGAATTTGATGTAAGACGATCGGGGAGAAGCGATATTCCTGCTGTCTTTATGCAACAAAGTCAGCAATTTGGAGAATTGACTTTGTCAAAAAAACTAAGGAATAAAGCGGAATTTAAAACAGGGCTTCAACTTACGTCGATTACAAATATTAACGATAATGGGATAACTGGTCGTTTACCGTTAATCCCTAATTACCGATCGTACAATCCAGCAGCTTTTTTTATATTTCATAAACAAGAAAAAAAGCTATTCTGGGAAGCAGGAGCAAGGTATTCTTTTGTCTACAGAGATGTGGCTGATATTACACCTACGGCACCTAGAACAGTGCAACGTTTTACAAACGAGTTTCATAACCTAGGGTTTAATACTGGAGTAAAGTACAAATGGAATAAAAAGCTAGAAACAAAATTCAGTGTAGGAGTAGCTTACCGTTCACCAGAAGTAAATGAACTGTACAGTTTTGGTGTACACCAAGCAGTAGCTAGTTTTGAAAGAGGGAATATTAATTTGAAACCTGAGAAGTCAGTAAAAGCAGTGTTGTCTAATAGGCTGCTATTACACGAAGAATTACACATCCAATTGTTGACGTATGCTCAGCGAGTAAACGATTTCATCTATTTACAACCTTCATTAGAGGATACGACAACTATTCGTGGGGCATTCCGCTTCTTTGACTACGAGCAAGCTAATGTGGCTATTTATGGATTGGATGCTAAGGTGACCTATGAACCTACTGAACAGTTGAAATTAGTGACTAAATATGCAATTGTGAGAGGTGAGAATTTGAGTAGAGATGAATCGCTTATCAATATGCCAGCAGATAATGTAAGTATGAATTTGCTGTATTTATTGAAAAATAAAAAGAAGATTCAGAATACACAGTTTGCTATTAATGGGAAGTATGTAGCCAAACAAAAGAGAATCAGTATAGCTGATGGGCAAGACTTTTTTGAGACACCAGATGCGTATTTTATTTTAGGTGCTAGTGCTAAAACTTCTATTCAATTGCAGTCATCAGTGTTGGTATGTTCTCTTTCAATAGAAAATGCACTGAATACCACTTACCGAGATTATTTGAATAGATTGAGGTATTTCTCAAACGAGGTGGGTACTAATGTGAATCTAGGAGTGAGTTATCAGTTTTAGTAGTTGGTATCAGGTAACTAGTATCAAGATATGGTTACGCTTATTTTTTGTAGTCCAAATGCTCTGCCCAGCTGAGAGTTAACTCTGTCTGTCGATATGGAGCCTTTCTTGTTATTCAGAGATTCAATCGAGAGACCAAAACAAATATTCTTACTATCTGCTATTGTTTACAAGCTAACTTCACTAAATTTGCCCCACATTTAGTGTTGTATTTCTAAGTGTCACATATAAATTACGAATAGATGCTTCGATTAGCGGTACAAAAAAAAGGTAGATTGAGTGATAGTTCATTGAACTTAATCAGAGAGTGTGGAATTAATTTCAGTAAAAAGCCAGCGTCCCTAAAAGAAGCTGCTTATAACTTTCCATTAGAATTCCTTTACCTCAGAGATGACGACATCCCAGGTTATGTAGCAGACGGTACAGCCGATATTGGTATTGTGGGAGAAAACGTATTGGTTGAAAAAGGAGGCGAAGTACAGGAAGTAATGAAACTTGGTTTTTCTAAATGTAGACTATCCATAGGTGTGCCTAATGCATTTGATTACAAAGGGAAGCAAAACATAGACGGAATGTCTATTGCTACTTCGTACCCAAAGATATTACAAACGTATTTAGACGAAAATAACCTAAAAGCGGAAATCCATGAAATTAGTGGTTCTGTAGAGATAGCGCCAAGCATAGGTTTAGCAGACGGGGTTTGTGACATTGTAAGCACTGGAAGTACACTTATTAGCAACGGACTAAAAGAAGTAGAAAAAATATTTACTTCACAAGCTGTATTGGTAGCTAGTACAGGATTGAGTGTGGAGAAACAACAAATACTAGATGATTTAGTCTTTAGAATTAAATCTTATCAAAGAGCGAAGAGTAGTAAATACATTACATTAAATGCTCCCAACAATTCTATAGATAAAATTATTAGTTTATTGCCAGGCGTAAAAAGTCCCTCTATCATTCCTTTAGCACAAGGGGATTGGAGTTCTATTCACTCTGTAGTGAAAGAGGATGACTTCTGGACCGTAATAGAAAAAGTAAGGGAAGCAGGAGCAGAAGGTATTTTAGTACTTCCAATCGAAAAGATAATTCAGTAATTTTTCAAGTCACCTAACTCACCATCAGAATGAACGTTTATGTAAATCCGCCTAAAGAAGATTGGGAAGAATTATTAAAACGCCCCGTTTTTGACCAAGGTGAGTTAGAAGACAAAGTAAGTCAAGTTCTTAAGACGGTAAAGAAAGGTGGAGACGCTGCGCTAAAAGAATTCACAAAAACATTCGATCAGGTAGCCTTAGATTCATTAATTGTTTCAGAAGCAGAAATTGCCACAGCACATACTCAGGTAGATTCAGAGTTAAAGTCTGCCATTGATCTGGCTATTAAGAATATTACGCTTTTTCATGAGGCTCAGGTAGAACCTGTGAAAAAGGTAGAAACCATGCCTGGTGTTGTCTGTTGGCGAGAAAATAGAGCCATTGACAAAGTAGGTCTGTATGTGCCAGGAGGAACTGCGCCCCTTTTTTCTACTGTATTGATGTTAGGTATTCCTGCTAAAATAGCAGGGTGCCAAGAAATAGTATTGTGCACACCACCACAAAAAGAGGGAAGCATTCATCCTGCTATCTTGTATGCGGCACACAGTATTGGAGTAACTAAAATCATAAAAGTAGGGGGAGCACAAGCCATCGCTGCTATGACCTATGGTACAGAATCAGTGCCCAGTGTATTCAAAATTTTTGGCCCCGGTAACCAATACGTTACCTGTGCCAAACAACTCATTACAAGAGAGGGCGTTGCCATTGATATGCCCGCAGGTCCATCCGAGGTAGCGGTTATGGCAGACGATCAGTCAAACCCTGTATTTGTGGCTTCAGACCTATTGTCACAAGCAGAGCATGGGAAAGACAGTCAGGTTATTCTATTAGCTACCTCAGAACAATTCGTCGAAAAAGTACAGCAGCAGATCGAAGAACAACTCAAAAATCTACCAAGAGCTGAATTTGCTCAATTAGCCTTGCGAAATAGCAAAGCATTTGTGATTAGTAACATGGAAACATTGCTTGAATTAACGAATCAATACGCAGCAGAGCATTTAGTTATTCACAACGTAGAGGCTCGTAAGTTGGCTACTCAAATTAGAAATGCAGGCTCTGTATTTATAGGTCCTTATACGCCTGAGTCAGCAGGTGATTACGCTTCAGGGACTAATCATACCTTACCAACCAATGGCTATGCAAAGGCGTATTCTGGCGTGTCAATAGACTCATTCATCAAAAAAGTGACTTTTCAAGAGATCACCAAAGCAGGTTTATCTGTCCTTGGTCCGATTGTTGAAGTTATGTCAGAGAATGAGCAGCTAATAGCTCATCAGCAAGCAGTATCCTTGAGGTTGAAATAAAGGTTCAATCATCGAAAAAGGATTGTTAGCAATAAAAAAAATAGTATATTTGATGTTGATGTACACTGTTGTAACCTTAACTAGGGTTACTCCGTATGCAAAGTGATACCCTGTTTGTTTTTAACTTCAGGATTAAAGAAAATATTTATGAGAAATTTATTTTTATCTTTTATTATTCTAGTTGGTTCGTTAACGAATGTGTTTTCTCAGGATACATTTTATTCTCAGGGTACAGGGAATTTTGACGCTATTACGTGGCAGACTGTTCCAGGTGGTGGTGGTACAACGGCTATAGGGACCGATTTAACCGACGGAGATAATTCCTTTGTGATTCAGCAAGGGCATACAGTAGATGTGAATCTGGATATAGATATTGACGATTTAACGGTAGACAGTGCAGGTACGCTAACTATTGGTGATGGTACGGCAGCGTATACACTTACAGTAAATGGAAGTATCGCTGTTGGAGGAGCTACAGGAACTAGGGGGTTATTAAATACAGATGCTGGGGCATTTGTACATACCTTAAATCTTGCTGGAGATATTACGATAGCATCTAGCGGTGCAAGTAATCGCTTAGATTTTTATAATTCAGCTACTTCAGCAGTAAACCTTGTTTACTTTGGTACTGCTGCAAAAGTAATTTCCACTATTGATGCTAATTGGCCTGAATTTAACTCGGTTAATGTTTCTCATGGTGGAGCACTAATTGTGGCAGGTGAAATGAACATAAGGGGAGACTTTTTAGCTGATGGAGCAGGTACTAGTGTAACAACTTCCAATTCGTTTATACCGTACCAAGATTTTACCATATCAGGTGGAGCTACTTACTTGGCTAACTCTGGGTACGCTAATTTTAGGGGAACAACTGCCCAAACATTAACGTTTGATTCTGGATCAGTAGAGTTTGCTGCTTTATTTTTTGATAATGGGGGTAGTGGAAATGTAAAAACAATCAATGGAGATTTAATAGTCGATGGTGAGTTTCGATTTTTATCAGATGCATTTATAACTTCTACCAATAGAAATCATGTGTTTCATGGTGGTAATTTTAGAATATTCAATTCTGCTTCCGATGCACTAGACTTTAATGGAGGTTCTGTAACTTTTGATGATCAAACAAATGCAAGAACTATTTATTTTGATGGTGGTGATCTTTCGGTTTCTTTGGGTACAGCAGCGCTTATTATTGATGGATTTGCAAATATTCAAACAGGTGATAGTCTTTTGGTAGATAGTAATGTACTGATCAAAGAAGGGTATTATCTAGTTTTAAATGGAGAAGCAACAGGGGTAAGAGAGTCTGGGTTGGTGGATGTTAGTGGTACGCATACATTGACTATGGAAGAAAACTCTAACTTTTACATACGTGGAGTAGATAACTTCCCTGTATCATTCGATAATTATGCATTTGGAAATAACACGCTTGTAAGATACGATAGGGATTGGGATCAAACAGTCAGAGGGTTAGCAAGTGATGGGGATACCATTAAATACAACCGATTATACACAAGTGAGACGGATAATGCAACGGCACGTACCAAGCAAATGGCACCTGGTGAACCATTATATACCAATAGTTATTTACAGGTAGATAATGGGTCTAATTTTGTTTTATCAACAGGAGTACATACTATAAAAGGAAGTATTATTGTTGATGACGGTGCCAGCATACTGGGAGGAGACTCGGCATCAGTAATCTGGAGTGTAGATGATGCCAATGCCTCATTGGGTGATGCAGCAGATTTAAGTTCTATATTTGAATTCAAATCGTTTACTATCGTAAATGAGAATCCTACTGCTATTAGAACCCGATTTATTAATGATTCTATTCTCATCAGAGATGGAGGGAAATTTACTGTAGATAACTCTCAAGGAGATACATCTAATTATATTGTTGTTGACCTGAATGTTCATCAAATTGTAGCAGAAGGAGCTGCTGCTGATACGTTCCTCTTAAACGAGAATGTTCATTTATATACATCCAGTACAGATGGCTTTATTTCTAATTATGGAGATGTAAATGATGTGGCGTTATTAGATTCATTAAGCGTAGTACGTTTTGAGAGAGCAGGGGATCAAACCATACCTAGGGCTACCTACGGGTCTATTCAGTTTACAGGTAGTGGGCAGCGTTATGTAGCCGATAGTTTATTGATTTTAGGTGACATAGTGGATCAGGGTAATCCTATTTTTAGGTACGGTACTACTACTGGAGGTGCTCCTCTTCCAAACGTATGCCATGAAATAAAAGGAGACTGGATATTAAACAATGGATCTACTAATCAGTTAGATGGTGGTACCATTAAGTTTACTGGAAATGACCAATCAATTTTTGGTTCATACCTTCCAAATGTAGTGTACAAAGGAACAGGGACCAAAACAATTGCAGGAGGACAAACTATAACAGGGGATGTAACCATAGACGATGGAGTGACAGTTGATGGTACAGGACGAACAATTAATCTAACAGGAAACTGGAATGAGATGGATGGTACGTTTATGCAAACCACTGGTTCTGTAGTGTTTAATGGTGGTGGAGATCAGGAAATTGATCAACAGGCTAGTAGTGAATTTGGTAGTTTAACTATCAGTAACTCAGGTAAAGTAATTACCAATACAAATGTTACAGTAGGAATAAATGTCGTTTTTGATAATACTACTCAAGTAAAACTAGATATTAGTGGAGATACGTTGTATGTAGCAAGAGATTGGTATTTGAGAGATGGAGATTCTTTGCTAACAGATGCTAACTCACTTCTTGAATTCAATGGAAATATAGATCAAGATTTATTGAATGAGAATGATGAGTTACAAACCTATCCTACCTTAAGTTTTACTAATTCGGGAAGAAAAACGTTAAGTGGGGTGGGAACTTGATTTACATGGGTAGTAGATGGAGATGTTAAAATTAGCTCTTCTTCTACCGTTACTCCAGGGGAGAATATAGAATTAACAGGTAATTGGGA
>JBGCEI010000139.1:0-8146 GCA_045106295.1 Cyclobacteriaceae bacterium | reverse complement strand
ATTAGGTAACTTTTTTATTACTGGCACGATAACTTCGGGAGCCGTAGGTTTTGGTAATTGCCTGATGTCTGGGGATTTTCCATTGACCACAGGGAATATTTCTAGTCCTTTTGGTTGTAATGTCGTCTTCTCCTCTTTAGGGATCACTACTTCTCCGTATTTCACAGGTGTTTTTTTGCTTCTTGTTTTACGTAACCATAAAACCCTTCCTGTCTTTAGTTCAGAAGCAGCCTTCATTCTATTCTTTTTTAAGATAGCACTAGACCTTACGCCAAACAGCTGACTAATGCTATGTACGGTTTCTCCTTCTTTAGCAGGGTGAAAGTTTACCAATGCTTTTTTCTTCTTTCGCTCTAAAAAGTAAAAGGTGTTTTTGTTAACTGGCGTAGTAGAAGACATTTCATTGTAAGCAAATAATTCGTCCAAAGTAATTCCACCTTGGTGCGCTAGGTCAGTGTAAGTATCTGTTGATTTAGGAATAATTGCTTTTACTCCATTGACTGTAAAAGTGGAGGGAAGCTCTTTTAAGTTGACCTTTTCACCTCCAAATATGACATCAATTAGTTTGTTTGCTCCTGCAAATACATTGTTTTCATTAGCTTGAGTTACCCCTTTTTTATCATAGGCAACAGGCAGAATGGCGACATACACTTTATCTTTTGGAATTGTTTTGTTAAAGTCTATCCATCGGTTGTAAAGCTTTATCTCATCTTTGTCTACATCATACAATTTAGCTAGATCAGCTATCGTTTTGCCACCTACTTTATCATTCTCTATCAGTGCTATTTTAGGACTCCTTTTTTTGATGGCATGCTCAAAGGCTATTTTATGCGAGAGAAATTTAAGTAGATACCAATGCGTATGTTGGTCTATCGTCATATGCTTAGCTCCTAGATATTTCTTTTTTACATATTTTTGAACCCCACCCAAACCAGTGTAATAAGATAGAAGAGCATATCCCCAGTTATTTAAGCTCTTATTGTGTTTTTTAATGTATTTAGCTGCTCCTGTACTTGCTGCTACAATGTTTTTTCGTTCGTCTATCGTTCTGTTTACCGTTAAACCTACTTCTTCAGCAGTTCCTTTTTTAAATTGCCAGTACCCAACAGCATTTGATGAAGAAACAGCATCCGCTATCAACGAACTTTCTTGCAGACATAAGTATTTGATTTCATCTGGTACACCCACTGCTTTTAATCGTTTTTCTACGATTGGAAAGTACGTATTTGCTCGTTCCACAATAGACTCGAAATAAGGTTTACTTTTAGTAAGTGCATCTACGTTTTCTTGCATAATCACCTTAGCTCCAGGCTTAATAGTGATTTTAAGGTTGCCAAATATCATTTTATCTGGTACAGATTGAGCACCCAGAACAACGTAAAGTAGGGTAGAAGCAATAAATAGAATAGCTTTTTTCAAGAGATAAATATTTTATGTGCTCAAAAATACATTATTCCTCTACTCTCTATGTGGTGCAAAAGGGTATTTTTTTACACACTCAAGGTGAATATCCCCGCACGCATTTTTTATGTTAATCTGTCGATCGCTTTTTGAATGGTTTCTTTATCGACACATAAAGAAAGTCTTATGTAACTTTCTCCTTGAGAGCCAAATATTTTACCTGGGGTAATAAAAATGTGTTGGTCAAACAATAAACGATCAACTAACTCATCAATAGCCTGTTTTTCTTTTGGTTTAGCCCAAACAAACAGACCAACTTGATTTTTGTCATACTCACAATTGAGTAAGTCTAATAGTTGATAGATTAATTGTTTACGTTCAGAATAGACGGCATTTCTTTCATTATGCCAACTAGAAGGTATTTTTAAAGCCGCAATTGTCGCCTGCTGGATTCCATAATACATACCCGAATCCATATTGCTTTTTACTTTTAATACGGATGCTAAGTAATCTGATTTTCCAACTAACATTCCCACACGCCATCCAGCCATATTATGTGACTTACTCAGCGAATTTAATTCAATAGCCACCTCTTTAGCCCCATCTACTGATAGAATGCTCATAGGGTCCTGTTGGTTCAATACCAAGCTATAGGGGTTGTCATGACAAATGAGTATTCCTTTTTCCTTTGCAAAGGCTATTAATTCCTTAAAAAAAGAAGCTTTAGGAGCAGTGCCAGTAGGCATGTGAGGGTAGTTGACCCACATGATCTTTACCTTGCTTAAATCTTCTTTTGCCAAGGATGTTAAATCAGGGAACCATCCGTTTTCTTCACTTAAATTATACGGTCTAGAGACAGCTCCAGTTAGTTTAGTAACCGATGCATAGGCTGGGTAACCAGGATTCGGGATTAGAACTTCATCTCCTTCATTTAGGAAAGCTTGGGAGATATGAAAAATACCTTCCTTAGACCCCATCAAGGGTAAAACTTCATTTTTAAAATCTAATGTAATATTGTAAGTAGTTGAATACCAGTTAGATATGGATTCTCTAATGTCTTGCCTTCCTCTGTACGGTTGATAACCATCTATTCCTTTTTTAGAAGCAATAGCTAATTGATTTAGTACAGTTTCATCAGGAGATAAGTCTGGGCTTCCAATACCAAAGTTGATCACATCATGACCTTGGTTACGCAGTTCTTGAACCTGTTCTAACTTCTTTACAAAGTAGTATTCTTTAATGTCGCTTATTCTATTAGACTCCTTGATAATCATCGAAAACGAATTCTCCTTTTTTATATTCTCCTAATATTCTTGGGTTGTTGACGTGCTGACGTAAAACAGCCATGCATTCTCTGTATCTTTTATAACTCGAGTATTCACAATCTACATAAAATGTATATTCATCTGGCTTACCAATAATAGGTACAGATTGAATTTTTGTTAGATTGATCTCGTGATCTACAATACTCTTTAATACAGTAGCTAAACTTCCTACTTGATTGGGTAGCTGAAAACTAAGTGTTGTTTTGTTGATTTCACTAGAAGCTACTTTCTCTTCTTTTGAAAGAATAAAGAAACGAGTAAAATTCTCTTTTATCGTTTCTATTTCACTAGCTAAAACAGTAAGATCATAGGTTTTGGCTGCTCGATAGCCTGCAATAGCGGCAACTCCTTTTAGTTCACCCTCTCGAATCATTTTTGCACTGTCAGCCGTATCATGTGTTTTTTTAGATTCAATAGCAGGGTATTGGTTTAGGAATTCATTACACTGAAGTAATGCCATGTAGTGAGACATTACTTTTGTAATATCTTGAATCTCTTGTCCTGGTAAAGCCATGAAGTGCATCATGATTCGAAGTTTTACTTCACCAATAATTCCTAGTTCATAGGATTCAATAAGAGAATAATTAGGGATAATACTGCCTGCTATGGAGTTTTCTATCGCCATTACAGCGTAGTCTACTTCACCTTGTTTTACCACTTCACACAAGCGTTCAAATGTAGCACATTCAACCACCTCTATCTCTTCACCAAAGTAGATATGAGCTACCGTATCATGAAAAGAGGCAATACCACCTTGTATCCCAATTTTTTTTTTATCCATTACGCTAAAATAATTGTTGTATCTCTCCTTTCACTTGTTGGATAGCAGGAGTAGTAGGGTCTGTAGATAAAGATACAGCATTATCAAAAATTTGTTTGGCTAACTCTATGGATTTACTATTTGGATCTATGTTTTCTGAAGACTTATTGATTAAGGTAGTAATGTCTTGAACTGCTTTTTTTACACTATTCCATCCTTTTTGACTTACATACACCTGTTGTGATAAGTTATGGTTGAATTCATTCCTTAATTCACTGTGTAATTTTTGTTGCAATTGACCAGATGTGATACCTGTCTCGTTTACTCTTACAATTAAATTGTTAAGAGACATTCTTTCTAGAAATAGACAAAGTCTTTCGGCTGCTTGTAAACGCAATGGAAGAGTAATTTCTGTGTTTTGTTGTTTCAATTCGACTAATTTTTTTTCAAAGTCTTTTGTTACTAAGTTTTTAACGACTAAATACATGCCTAACAATACGAGAGATGCGGGCAATAATATTTTAACTAAATCAGAAAGTAATTCCATGGGCTATTATTATGTTGCTGTAAAGATAGGATAAAATGGTGATTTAGGAATTGAGGTGATACTATTTTTAATTTCTGTTTTAATTATTGATTTACTAACTGATATTTGTGTTACTATGAAATTACCAATCCCTGTTTCTTTTTCTCCAGAGGCTATAAGCGAAGCTATTAAAACGGCTAATAGTAAGGGGATTCCTGATGATTACCGTTTACGTGTGGCTGTAAAGGGTGGTGGAGGCTGCGGGGGAGCAGAACCGATTATTGGGTTCGATAAGCCTACTGAACATGATGAGCATTATCAAATAGATGATTTAGATATTATTATTGATAAACGACATGTAATGTTTCTTATTGATTATCAGGTAGACTTTATTAATACAAATGAAGAAAGAGGCTTTGTTTTTAATAAAGGTTAGCTCATCGAAAATAACGGATATTTAATCTAAGAGGGATTTTTTTTGAGAAAGAATTCTTATTTTTATCAAAACACTTACAAACAGATGATTATGAAAAAGAATATTTTAGTACTTGCTCTTGTAACCCTATCAGGAATGGTAGTGGCTCAACCTTCGTTAAAAGGTTTGAAAAAACAAGGTGAAGAAATGAAGAAGGAGAAAGAAGGAAAGTTTGACAAGCTTTCTAAAGAAGAGAAAGAAGCAAGAAAAGCTAAAATGCTAGAAAAGCACCCTGAAATGAAAGGCATGTCTCCAGAGCAAATGAAGGAGCAGATGAAGAGTATGAAACAGGCTAAAAAAGCTGCAATGTTAGAGAAACATCCTGAACTGAAGGGTATGTCTCCTGAAGAAAGAAAAGCTAAAGTGGAGTTAATAAAAAGTGAGGCAAAAACAAAAATGCAAGCTAAAAAAGCAGAAAGAGAAGCGAAGATGATGGAAAAGTATCCTGAATTGAAAAGCTTGTCTGGTGAAGCAAAAGAAGCTAAAATCAAAGAGATTAAAGCAGCTAAGAAGGCCGAAAGAATAGCTAAACTAGAAAATAAGTTTCCTGAGGTGAAAGGAATGTCTGATAATGAGAGAAAGTCTTTTATGAAAGATAAAGCTAAGACTGCTAGAAGAAACATTGAAGAAGGAGCTCATAAATTAGATGGTCAGGACGCGAGATTAGCAGAAGCAAAAAAGGTATTAGCAAAGAAATTAGCTGATAAAGAAATTTCTCAAGCAGATTATGATGAGAAATCAGCTAAAATCACTGCTGCTGAAGCTAAATTAAAGGCTGCAAAAGAAAAGATAGCGACTAACCAAGCTAAATTGAAAATAGTAGAGTAATTTTCAAATAAAAAATTGTAATTGAAAGCCAGTTTCTTACTAAAGAGACTGGCTTTTTATTTTTAGAAAGAAAGTAACTCTTGATGTAACAAATGAGTAGGAAGTCCCATGACGTTATAAAAACTACCATTCATTTGTTTAATGGCAATCATACCGATCCATTCTTGTATGCCATAACTTCCTGCTTTGTCTAATGGGGAACAGGCATTAAGATAGTAGTCAATTTCAGTGTCTGTTAATTGGTTAAACTCTATGGTTGTCACATCGGAAAAGCATAGAGTCTTTTTTATAGAATGTAAGCAAACTCCTGTAAACACCTGATGTTCACTGTTTGATAACTTTTTCAAGATTCCTTTTGCCTCTTTTAGTGAGGATGGCTTCCCTAATACGGTATTTCCTAATGTTACAATAGTATCAGCAGTGAAAACAAGCTCGTTTTTTTTAATAGAACAAGCAAGGGCTTTCTTTTTGGCTAAGTATGCTGCAATATGGTCGTGAGCTAATTCTTTTGGGTAAGTTTCTTCTACCTCTACTTTCCGTACTTCGTATGGGATTCCCATAGCGTGAATTAACTCCTGCCTTCTAGGTGAGCCTGAGGCTAAAATAAAACGGTGAGTATCAAGAATTGGATACATATTGTGGATAAAATAGTTTTCTCAAAAATAGGGCTTTATTTGAACTACTCCTTAAATAATTGTAAATTTGCCGCTATTAAAAATGCTGATACAGAGTATTAAACTATTATTTCGTTATGTCAAAAGATTTATTCGACAAATACAAAGCTGATTTAGGACCTTTAGGTAAGTTTTCTCATTACGCTCATGGGTATTTTACTTTTCCTAGATTAGAAGGTGAGATTGCCTCTAAAATGCAATTTAGAGGGAAAGAGGTGTTGACTTGGAGTTTAAATAATTACCTCGGTTTAGCCAATGAGCCTGAAGTAAGACAAGCTGATGCTGATGCAGCAAAGGATTGGGGATTAGCTTACCCAATGGGAGCCAGAATGATGTCTGGTAACTCTACACATCACGAAGACTTAGAAAAAGACTTATCTACATTTGTTCAAAAAGAAGATACCATCTTATTAAATTTTGGGTATCAAGGGATTATGTCTGCTATTGACGCATTGGTGGACAGAAGAGATGTAATCGTATACGATGCTGAATCTCATGCTTGTATTATCGATGGAGTACGTTTACACCAAGGGAAGCGTTTTGTGTTTCCTCACAACGATATTGAGAATTTAGAAAAGCAATTAGGAAGGGCTACTAAAATAGCGGATCAGAATGGTGGTTCTATTTTAGTGATTACAGAAGGTGTTTTTGGGATGTCTGGAAACCAAGGCGACCTAAAAAGTATTGTGAAGCTAAAAGAGAGGTTCAATTTTAGATTGATGGTAGATGATGCTCATGGTTTTGGAACGTTGGGTAAAACAGGAGCAGGAGCAGGAGAGGAGCAAGGCGTACAAGACGAAATAGATATTTATTTTTCTACGTTTGCCAAATCAATGGCTGGAATTGGTGCTTTTATTTCTTCTGAGAAGTATGTAATTGATTTCTTACGATACAATACAAGGTCACAAATATTTGCCAAATCATTACCAATGCCATTTGTGAAAGGAATGCATAAAAGATTGAAAATGATTATGGCATCTACGCAATACAAAGATAAGCTTTGGACTATTGTAAATGCATTACAAAACGGATTAAAGGAAAAAGGCTTTAATATTGGAACAACTAAGTCACCTGTGACTCCTGTGTTCTTAAATGGAACACCCGAAGAGGCTGCTAGGTTAACGATGGATTTAAGAGAGAATTATGCCCTTTTCTGTTCTATTGTATTATACCCTGTAGTGCCTAAAGGTGTAGTAATGCTACGACTTATCCCTACAGCGATGCATAGTTTAGAAGATGTAGACTATACAATAAAATGCTTTGAAAGCATCTCAGACAAGCTAAAAAAGGGGGAATACGACACAAAAGAAGAAATAATGCCTGTTTCTTAGAAAATTAAGCATTATTTGTTTGTGAGTTTTTATAATATCCTTAATTTAGTGGGATATTAGAAAATATTCAGTTAATACTTATTTAATACACAACAATGAACAGATTCGACGAAGTAAGAGACTTAATTCTATCATTAGAAGGAGATTTCGACAAGTTTTATGACAAAAGCAACAACGCTGCAGGAACAAGAGTAAGAAAAGGGATGCAAGAATTAAAAAACTTAGCACAAGATATCCGAAAAGAAGTTCAGGATAAGAAAAACGCTTAATCATTTTTTGATTAAAGAATTTACGAGGCGATACTTTTAGTATCGCCTTTTTTTATGTCTTCTTTTTCTTCTTCTTAGCAGATGGGAATAAAATGTTATTTAAAATTAATCGATATCCTGGAGAGTTGGGGTGCAAATTAAGATCTGTAGGCTCTTCTCCTACAAAATGCTGGTAATCTTCTGGGTCATGTCCTCCATAAAAAGACCAGAACCCTTTGCCGTATGTTCCATGAATATATCGAGCCTCGTCTATTTCATTATTCTCACCTAGTATAATTACATCAGGTTTTACCAACCTTTTTTTATAAGCGGTAGTTTGCCCCATAAACCCTTTAATTATCCGTTCATGGTTTTGTGTTAAAATAGTAGGGACGGGGTCCCATTTGGCTGAGGATTCAAACAGTGAAAAGAAATCATTCTTTTCAGTTAATCCTCGTTCTCTCATATTATTGTCGATATTAGAATATTCGTATTGATAGGGATTAGTGACAAGCTGGAAATTTTCAAAAGCAAATGTATTTTCGAAATGGAGCTTTTTTTGAGCACTTCTGTCAGCA
>JBGCEI010000138.1:0-8531 GCA_045106295.1 Cyclobacteriaceae bacterium | reverse complement strand
GGTGGTGTGAGAGGCGCACCGTGGGCATTACAGCTCACGGCCGTCTACTCGATTGTGCTTTCGTGCTTTATTTTCTTTTCGTTTTATTCTCATTTTCAATGTCCACTAGTGCGGTGGGGCATTTTTTTAATTTCTCTTTTCTCGGGCAGGGACTTGAAAGCTCTTTTGCAGGTTTTGGCTGTGAGTTGGCATTGAGCGACCTGCAAATGTGCTTAAAAGTGTGCGTTGGCAATTAATTCTCTACTTGTCAATTTGTCATAGAAATCTTCGTAAGAATCAGCTTGAATCGGTCTAGGCTCTACTTTAAATGCTTGTAAAACTTCAGCAATAGCTTTTGATTTTTGAACACTGTTCTTTTTCTCTATCAGCTTATTCAAGTTATTTAGTTCATCTATGTTTATTTGGTCTGCACCATTTATGCGAGGGTAGAAAAATCGAATCTTATTATTAATCTTCACCTCATATTTAGGTTTTGTATTCCGCATTGCATTAGCACGATAGTTAATTAACCACCATAAATGATTCTCACTAAAATCAAATCCTTGTCCAACAATGTCAATATTGTGCGTAAAGAAAATATCTGTCCAGTAAGGGCTAGGTTCGCCATTTCGTAAACGAATCATTAAGCTTTGATAATCTACTTTTTGTGAACCGCTCTTACCTTTAACATTCTCTTGAATTCTCTCTAAATATGAAGTGTAATGTTCATAACCAATCATTATAGATTCTTCATTGTAATACTTTGATGATTCTGAATGTGATCGTGAATCAAATAGTTCTCCATGTAAATGCCAGATGTTTTTATCCAAAACAGAATAACCCCGTTTTAAGCTGTACTTCCGTTCTTGCCTGTTTGTGGCAAGTTTATCTTTAAGAGTTAGAAATTCTGGGTTTAGGCTTTTTTGTAAAGAGTAGTCATAGTTTGTTGTAAGAATATCATTGTATGATAATGACGTGAGTTTTTCATGAAAACCATTATAACCACGTTTACCATCAAGTTGTCTTTTAATACTACGACTTATTCTTTGTTTTAAGGTTTTTATTTTATCGTTAAAATCATTCGAACCAGGTTTCTGGTGCAGCATTTCATCAAAAGCTAGTGGAAATGGTTTAAACACATTGTCTAAATCCACATCTATACCATAAGTGTTCTTTAATTCTTGAAGTAGAGCACCCCAAGAAAACGATTGACTTGAATCAAGAAGATTAACACCATTGCCAACTAAAAGGGCTCTCTTATTTTGATAGCTATTAATCATATCTTACGGATTTATCCCACTTTGTTTATTGGCATCCATCAAAGTATCAAAAATGAATTCCTTATATCGTCTTTGGAAATCTTTATCGGTTGTGAACTTTTTGAAGATTTCTGTTTGACTGAATAAGTACTGTTGCATCATTTCTTCCAGCTTTTTGTCTGATGAAATTTTAGCATTTTGCTTATCAGAATGTTGAATGGCATCCATGATTTCCTTGTTCGCTTTCATTTCAGCAGGAAGTTGTTCCGTAAGAATCTGTCTGACCTTATCTGTATCCGTCCAGTCGATATCACCAAAACGTTGATTGAATGCACCCAATATATTTTCAAGTGTATCTAATTCAGGTTCTGATTGGCCACCACCAACTTCAACCGGTATTCCTTTTACTTCTCCAGGTTCTGCTGCTAGAGTAATATTTTCAGTTCCTTCTCTTGATGGGCGATAGCTATCCATATCAATACTTTCTAAAACCCCTTCAGCTAAATCATCAGCTTTTTCAATAAATAATTTTGGAACAAGAAACTTCAAATACCAAAATAACTTTTCCCATTCTTGATTTTTGAATTCAAGTATTTTACCCAAGTAACTATAAACTCTCAAGAACGATTTAGCATTGTTCTTGAATTCAATCTGTTGGTCTTTTGATAATTCATTTTTAAAAAAGTCTGCTGAACGGTCAATGATGGGATCAATTAAGTTTCTTTCTGCACCATCCACATATTTTTCAAAGAAATCATCTACTTGGTATTCGCTATACACTTCAAAGACTTCAAGGTTGTCTACTAAGTCGTTGAGTTTATTTGGATTGGTTTCTTCACTTAATATTGTTGCTGTATAATAAGGCTCAAAGGCTTTTTGAATATCTTCTGTTTTGTTGTAGAAGTCTAAAACAAAAGTGTCTTTCTTGTATGGTTTCTTTGCTCTGTTCAACCTTGATAAAGTTTGAACTGCCTGAACGTCTGACAATTTCTTGTCTACATACATTGTATGCAATAGTGGTTGGTCAAAACCTGTTTGGTATTTGTCTGCAACGATTAAAAAACGGTTTTCACTTTTGTTAAAGTTCTTTGGTATGTCATTCTTCTTTTCTGTGAAGTTGTTCATGCTCACTTCATCATATTCAACCCCTTTATAGGTTTTCTTTCCAGAAAAGGCGACCACTGCTTTATATGGAGATTTTATTTCAGCTAAGTAAGCATCAAAAGCCTGTTTATACTTAATGGCTGAAATAATACTCTTGGTAACAATCATTGCTTTTGCTTCACCGTTGATGAGTTGTTTTACATCTCTGTGAAAATGGTCAAGCATTATTTTCGCTTTTTCAGCAATTGCAAATTCATGTCCTTCAACATAGGCGCGAAGTTTCTTTTGTGCTTGTTTGGTGTCAAACTCAGGGTTGTCTTCTACAGCTTTTATCAGTTTGTAGAAAGAGTTATAAGTTGTGTAGTTTTTTAATACATCTAAAATAAACTCTTCCTCTATGGCTTGTTTCATGCTGTAAACATGGAATGCATAGAATTTAGATTTCTCTTCTCCGTTTTCGTCTGTATATGTTTCCTCAGACTTTACACCAAAGGTCTCTAAGGTTTTGTTTTTAGGAGTAGCTGTGAAAGCAAAGTATGAACCATTGGTAATCATCTTACGACTTTCAATTAGCTCATTTATTTTGTCTTCTAGTGTTTTTTCTTGCGGTTCGCCTTCTTCTTCATCTTCGTGTTTGTCAGCAAGTGCAGCATTCATTTTAGAAGACGTTTGTCCACTTTGGCCTGAGTGTGCTTCATCTATTACAATTCCGAAACTCATAGCAGGAATGTCTGCCATTTCATCCAATAGGAAAGGGAAAGTTTGAACAGTACAAATAATAACTTTCTTACGATTCGCAAGTGCTTCTTTTAAGTTACTTGTCTTGCTACCACCATCACTTGTAATGTGTTCTACAATACCACGTTTAGGTGAAAACTGTTTGATGTCTTCACTCAATTGTCTGTCTAATACTACTCTGTCAGTAATTACAATAACAGAATCGAACAAATGATTTTCGCCTGAGGTATCAAATAAACCATGTAATTGATGAGCCAACCAAGCTATTGATTTTGATTTCCCAGAACCTGCTGAGTGTTGAATTAGGTATTTATTACCAACGCCATTTTTCTTAGCATGACTTAAGACCTGACGAACTGCAGTAAGTTGATGATACCTTGGGAAGATCATTATACGCTTGGTCTTCTTGGTTTCCTCGTCTTTTTCCTCAACTACTTGAGCAAACTTGTCTATGATATTTGAAAGAGAATCTTTAGTTAAGATTTCTTCCCACAAATAATGTGTTTTTAGCCCCTTTGGATTTACAGAATTTCCTGCACCAAAATTTCCTGTTGGTTTGCCTTCATTCAATCCTTTGTTAAATGGTAAAAAGAAGGTTTTCTTTTTGTTGAGTTGAGTAGTCATAAATACCAACTCGGTATCTGCTGCAAAATGAACCATGCAGCGAGCAAATGAGAATATTTTTTCTTTTGGGTCTCGGTCATTTTGGTATTGACGAATACCGTTGTAAACCGTTTGACCACTTAATGTGTTTTTAAGCTCACAAGTAATAACAGGCAAACCATTTACAAAAATGGTAAGGTCTAAACGATTGGCATTTTCTTTACTGTACACCAACTCTTGGGTAACTGAAAATATATTGGATTGGTACTTTTTAAGGTCTTTGGCATTGTAAGACGAAGATGGTTGGCGGTAAAATAAATCAATTGCTTTGCTGGAGTACTTAGCGTCTTTTACTCCTTTACGCATGACTTCAATGACACCCCACTTGCGTAGTTTTTCATCTAGACGAACTAGAAAAGCTCGCTCGCCTTTGCGTTGTATTGTTTCATAGACCTCTGGTTGGGTGGCTTTAATAAACGCCCACAGTTGAGCAGGGTTGATGCAAAACTCTTTATCGAAATCTGTAGAAACACTTTCTACAAATTTGTTGTTCTCCACCAATTCTTTAACAATGTGTTTCTGAAAACCTCTTTCTGATGTATCTGTAAATGCCATAAACTTAATTCAATACTTTTTCCGCGGTTAAGGTTGGTACTTTTAATTGCCCAGTTACCAATTGAGTAATTAAACTTTCTTTGTACTCTTTCGCTTTTTCTATTTCTAATTTAGCCTTGGAAATAGCTTCATCTAGTTTTTTCAAGCCTGTTTCTATAAACAGAACAACGGTATTTTGCTCTTCAAGAGATGAAATAGCAATAGGCGTATTCTTTAATGATTGTAAGCCTAAATTAAATATGGTTGTACCAGTAACTTCTTGTCCATAGAAATCTTTGACTATTTTAGATTGAAGTACGTAGAAAAGAAATTTAGGAGATAAATGCTTCCCACAATTTATATAAGCAGCACTTTTACCAAGAGCAACTTTTTCTTCATTATAAAAAGCAATATTCCCGATAGTGCCATTAATTGAATAAAGCACTGTACGATCAGAGAGCTCTTTTTTATGCTTTTTAAAAACAGGTTCAGAGATACACCTTGTAGAATCTGTTATTACTATGTCACCATCTACTAGATTATTTCCATTAATGAAATAGTAGTCTGAGCTATCAACATACTCTGGTGTGGAATGTAAACCATCACCAAGTTTAGTAATTACATATTTCAGTTTAGTTAACCTCCAATCTTTTGGTGTAGTAATGCCATCATTTTTTACAGCGTTACTAATAAATGTCTTTTTCTCTTCTTCCAATAACTCAATCAAGTTTTCTTTCTTTTGAATGAACTCTCTTGTTTTTTTTGTTTTAAGGTCTAGATAAGCGACAATATCATTCTGTGAATCTAGAGGTGGAATAATGCTGTACATACGTTTGAAATCTACATAGCGTAGGCTTAATTGATCATCTACAATACCATAAGAAAATCGTTTGCTATAATTGGTATAAAATCTGGCCCGGAACATATAATGAAAAAACCGTTGGTTAATTTTCATTTTAGGTTTAAGTATAACATATGCAGGGCTAGTAATTCCTCTGTAATCACTATAACCTAGCGCACCTTGCCACATTCGCATACGGTTGTAGGCAATATCACCAACTTTAATTAGCTTGTATTTGCTTTTATCTTCGTTACTACTGTCCTTTTTTATATCAACATCCGTTTGACGTATTACACCTCTTCCTATGGTTACAGATAATAACTCTTCATCCACAAAGCCTCTTTCAATTCGTTCTTCAAATACTGCAATATTCGGGAGTAACTGCCATCCCTCAGGTACTTCAGAGATATAATCGTATTCTACAGGCTGATACTTGTTGTATGGGGTTAATTTTTTCATATCAAGCATTCACTATTTCGTTTAAAATACCATCTGTTTCTTTTTCCAATTGTAGTATCTCAGCTGTAATTTCTTCTATGCTCCTTGGAGGTACATAATTGTAGAAATAACGAGTAAAGGAAATTTCATAGCCTTTTTTTGTTTTACTATGATCTATCCACGCGTCAGGAACGTGTTGTAATACTTCACGCTCAAAATAAGTTTGTATTTCTTCATCTAAAGGCACGTTTTCTGTATCTCGCAAATCAGAGTCTGCTTCATAAATAATCGTACCGTCTTTTTCCGTTTTCTTAATGACGCGTTTGGCTTCTTCATTTTTCCAAGAGACCACATCCAAAATGCGTTTCTGTGCCTTGACGTCTAGACTTAATTTCTCTTGCTTAATTGTGTCCGTCACTAACTTTTTAAAGATGTTGAAGTCGTCATGTTGTTCTGAGCCAATTTTGGTCACTAGCTGTTCTGTAGTGTTTAGTAATACCAATTGCTCATTCCAGAATTTTTGGCTCAACAAATTCTTTTTAGCAGTTGCTTTAAGTTTTATTTCATTCTTCTTTAAGTAGGCTTCAATTTGAGGTTTTAATTCGTCTAATTTGCTGTAAATATCTTCGCCAAATTTCTCATAAGCCCAAGCCATTTCACCTTGTAAACCTTTGTCAAAACGTAATTGCGCAATGTTTTCAGCAGTAAACTGGGCAGACAAACGTAATGGACGTTCTACAGTAATTTTGTTGTAACCAAAATGTGTATTTGGATATATTTTAGAAATATCACTTTCTTCAAAATCCATATACAATTTGGTAAGTTGGTCAATATGTTCTCCTGTTAGCTCACAGTTCTTATCTCCCAAATTCTTGCGAAGTTTTACATACAACTCCAATGCATTGATCAATTGAACTTTTCCTTTTCTATGAGCGGGTTTTCTATTACTCACAATCCATACATAAGTTGGAATTCCCGTATTGTAAAAGATGTTTTTGGGCAGAGCGATAATACATTCCAACCAATCATTTTCAATGATGTGTTTTCTGATTTCACTTTCTCCACCACCAGCATCACCGGTAAATAGGGCAGAGCCATTGTGAACAGTAGCAATACGGCTTCCCAAATCAGTATTGTGCTTCATTTTACTTACCATATTCATTAAGAACAATAATTGTCCATCAGAAATGGTTGGTAAGCCTACCTCAAAACGAGCGTCTTTTATATTTTCTTTTCCTTTTTTGCCACGGTCATCAACAATGGCGTTCTCATCTAACTTCCATGTTTTACCATAAGGAGGATTGGAAAGCATAAAGTCAAAAGCCAAACTGGAATGACCATCTTTAGAAAGGGTAGAGCCAAAGGCAATGTTTTCAGGCTTTTCACCTTTAATTAGCATATCTGAAGTACAAATAGCAAAAGTTTCTGGGTTTACTTCTTGTCCGTAGAGCAAGAAGTTGGCTTTATTTTCTGTTAAGTCAAGAGCATAATGCTCTGCTTCCGTTAACATACCACCACTACCACAAGCAGGGTCATAAATCAAATGCGTTCCTTTATTGATTTGGTCTTTAACAGGAGTGAACAATATATGCGTCATCAATTTGATGATCTCTCTTGGCGTAAAGTGTTCTCCTGCTTCTTCGTTATTTTCTTCGTTAAACTTTCTAATCAATTCCTCAAAAACGTAACCCATTCCAAGGTTGGTCAATGGAGGCATTTTTTCGCCTTTGCCATTCAGAGCTTCTTCTGGACTTAGGTTTACCTCTTTGGAAGCAAACTTCTCAATCAACAGGTAGGTGATTTCATTTTCTTCCATGGTCTCCAACTGATTTCTCAGTTTGAACTTGCTAATGATTTGTTGCACATTAGGGCTGAATCCATCCAAATAGGATTCAAGGTTGCTGTCTATATTATCAGAGTCGTTAAACAAACTTTCAAACGTGAATTTAAAAAAAAAAAAAAAAGGAAATCCAGTTACTGATTTCAATGCAGATTTATCGTCAATCGTTTCCTTTTTCATGAACTCAACTGCTTCCAATACTTTGTCTTTAGAAGGTACTAGCAGAGCATCCAATCTTCTCAACACTGTAAAAGGCAGAATGATGTCACGATATTTACCTCTAACAAAAACATCTCTTAAAACGTCATCTGCTATACTCCAGATGAAACTTACTATTTGATTGTGTGATTTATTATTCATTTAATTTCTTTTATCCTCTTTATTTGAGATGATTAATTCTTTTACATCAATATCCAGTATTTCAGCTATTTCCATCAATACTTCGAGCCTGGGTTGTTGCCTATTCTGAACATACGAATTCACCATATTGTAACTCTTACCCAGTTTTTCAGCTAACCAGGTTTGCTTGATTCCTTTTTCAGCCAGTACTTCTTTAATACGATTCATTACTGTCAATTTATGAAGCCCTAAATTACAATTATATCTCAAAATATAAGATATAAAACGATAATTATTATGGGTAAAGCGTGGGAGATTTGGCTCTTTTGTAAAGCTTGGGTGGAGCGTTGCCTTGTGTGGCTTTACAAATGTGCCAAATGTGGGTTGGCAGGGAAATTTAAAAAAATGCGAGGGTAGGCTATTCAGATTATATGGTCTGTTAACTTTATTTATTCTTATGTCAATTCGGTTCTCATTCAAAGTTCAGTTTTCTCTTTTTCGCATGAAGCACAACGTTTAGTATATGAAAAGTAGGCGATTTCGAAGCACCAAACTTTCGGTGAAGCACCAAGTTCGAATCGAGACTAAACAATTGAACTCATTACTATTTCGCCTATTTTTTATATACATTGTGTGTGCCCAGCATGGGCATCTTTTAATTACTGCAAAGTAATTAATTCATTTAGAGGGTGCAAGTCCCTTATGGGCAGGGGTGACTCCGTGAACCATTAGTAAGTCGCAAGGTTGCTAACCGTGAGGTTAGGACTGAAGGAAGCGAGACTACAAAACTCGGTAC
>JBGCEI010000137.1:0-19343 GCA_045106295.1 Cyclobacteriaceae bacterium | reverse complement strand
CGGAGGGTGATGCCCAAAATCTAAAGAAGAAGAAAAGGTATGCTTTAACCCGTTTTTAAGCAACACAAGTTTGCAAACTCCCATAAACTTTAATAGTATCGCGACATGAAAAAAAACGTTCTTCTTTTTGTTCTCTTTTTTTACGCTTTTTCACCCTGTCTTATTGCCCAAGTCAATGAGGATAAACTAGGGGCATGGTATATTTATGTATGGAACAAAAAAATAAACACTAGCCAGTTTGGTGTAAAAGGGGATTTTCAATTGAGAAACTGGGATCTGGGTAATGATGTGCAACAGCTATTATTAAGAGGAGGCTTGTCTTATAAACCTAAAAAGGTAGGGGTAACGGTTACAGTGGGTTATGGTAACATAACATCTTATGCTTATGGAGAAAGCACATCAAGTGTGGGTGAGAACAGGGTTTATCAAGAAGTTATTTTTCCAAGTAAGGTCGGAGGAAGGGTGCTTATCTCTCATCGGTTTAGGTATGAACAGCGTTTTATTGAAAATCAGGATATGAGAACACGTTACCGGTATAATTTGTCATTTAGAATACCGTTGAACAAGAGTGTGTTAGAAGAAAATACATTTTACCTCGCACTCTACAACGAAATTTTCATTAACGGTCAAGAGCAAGTAGGTAATGGCTTGTTGGTAGAAAAATATGATAGAAATAGAACCTATGCCGCTTTGGGGTATAAAATAAATGATGCCTTACAACTACGAGTAGGCGTCATGAATCAAACTACGGCAGACATCAGTAAAAATCAACTGCAGCTAAGCGCACACCATTCGTTTTAAACCATATTACTAGTATCTTGTTAGAGTAATTTAGATACATGATCGAACACGCTCGACTTGGTATAATTCTCTCTAACCGGGTTAAGTGAATACGACTTCCGTATTTGAGTAAATTCCAAGTGAGTCAGGCTCAATAGGAAGGATCGTTTAAACCTCAACCTTTAATTTATTGACCAGCGATAGAATTGTCTTTATTGATAATAAACTCTATTCTTCTATTGATTTCTCTACCGCCTACTTCATCATCGTTTGAAACAAGTGGTTTTGATTCACCATACCCTTTTGCAAGGATTCTATTTTCTCCGATCCCTTTTTTGACAAGGTATTTCTTAACCGCCTTGCACCGTAGTGTAGAGACTAACTGATTATTTTCTTCACTACCGACGTTATCAGTATGTCCTTCAATTTTGATCGAAGCATTAGGGCTTCTCTTAATTATTGTAATAATTGCGTCTAGTGCAGAATAAGAAGATGGATCTATCTTATCGGAATTAAAACTAAAATAGAGTTGGCGAGAGGTTATTTTCTTTCCCTTTGGTGTATGGATAACTACAGGCGGTGTTTCTGAAATGGAAACTATAGGCTCAATTTTTTCTTTTCTTTTGATTTCAAGAAGCTCATCTCCTATTGGATCAGATTCAACAACCATTAGAGGTCTGTCTTCTTTGAATGGATCTTCTTCTACTTCTCTATTTAATAGTTCTCTAGGCATCGTCATTCTGTAGATATCTTGTCCACCAAAACCACCAGCTTTTGCAGAACTGAAATAAGCATGTCTACCACTAGAAGATAATGTGAAAAAGAGGTCAGACCCAGACGAATTGATTGGGTAACCTAGATTGGTTGGTTCAGACCACGTATTAGTTAAGGAGTCGTAAACTGTTTTAAAAATATCATAGTACCCCATCCCTTTATGTCCTTCTGAACAGAAGAAGAGTGTTTTACCATCGATGTCTAAAAAAGGAGCATCTTCATTATATTCTGTATTAATGACATCTCCTATGTTAGTTGGTTCACCCCAACTGTCACGAACAGATTTTCTAGTACTCATAAAAATATCTAATTCTCCAATAGTTCCTTTTCTATTACTAGAGAAAAATAAGGTCAACTCGTCTTTCGATAAAGTAGCAGATGCTTCCTTTGATTTTGAAGAGTTAATAGAACCAGGCAAATTATGCAGTGAACCCCAATTACCTTCTTTATCTAGCACACTCATGTAGAGATCCCCATTTCCTAAGGTCCCATCATACACAATTAGTGTTTTACTATCTCTACTAAGTGATACACTGGCTTCTTCTCTAGAAGAGTTAATTGCTTTAATGGGTTTCGCCCAAGTCCACTCATCTCTACTCACTCTAGTGCTTCTGTACAAGTCTGCATATAATTGTCCTGTAAAAGGGTTTTTATTCCCACCAGAAGCTCCTTTTCTTACCGATGAAAAAATAAGTTGTTTTTCATCAGAGGAGATTAAAGGAGAAAAATCGTGTTCCCTAGAATTAATGCTTTCCCCAAGGTTTGTAATTTCTATTTTGACGGGGTTTTTCATGAATTCGATTGCATTATTGCATTCGTAGATTGCTCTAAGTACTTGTTTTTCTTTTTTTGAGTCCATGTACGGACCATCTTTATAATCTGTCAACACTTTGATAGCTTCCTTGTATTTCATACTAGTTGCTAAGGACTGCCCTAAACGAAGAGGCAAATCTTTTTCTACTTTAGGGTTTATTTCATACGCTTTTTGGAAATAAGGAATTGCTTTTTCATAGTATTTTAATTGAATGTAACTCACTCCTAAATTGTAGTTAGCCTGCGCATTGTCAGGTGATTTTTTGAGATACTTTTTATAATACTCTGCTGATTTACTAAAGTTTTTATACTTATAATAGTCGTCTGCTTTTGATAAATAAGCTTTTTGCTTTGGATCATCTTTTCCTATTACAGGAATTACCAAAACGGTAAGAAAACCAATGATGAATGTTTTTTTAAGAGACATAACTAATTTGTAGTTAGTAGGATTTTGTGAAACGTAATCGAAAGGGAAAAGGTTACATTTTAAATAAGCGCTTTAATTATTCAAATAAGAAATATAAGCCTACAGAATAACTAGAAATTCTTTCTAAATTATTAGAAACAGCGCTATTATCATTATCAAACATGTTTAAAAGCCCTAATGAAAACCGTAGTTCAGGAGAGAATTTAAAAAACGGCATGTATAGGTCTGTTCCAACCCCTAATTCCAAAGATAAATCCCTAGTTAGTGTTTGTACTTCTGTAGCAGCTTTTTTTACTTTTTTACCACCAACTCCTATAGATGGTTTTAAACCAGCCACAAAATAGGCTCTATGGTTTTTTCTACGAATAGATTTAAATTTAGCTAGTATTGGAAATTCGATGAATGTACCTTCAAATAGCTCTGTTACTTCTTGATCTGCAGCGAGCGGAAAGCTAGTATTAACATACTGAATATTTCGTTCGTAGAAACCAACAGTAGGTAATACCCTAATGTCTACAATATCATTGAAATGGTAATTAATGATAAACCCCAAGGTGTAGCCACTTCCTCCGGAACCACGTAATTCACGAATGCTTCCTGTTGGATCATAAGAATTACTGTGTTTTAGAATAAAATTATCGTAATGACCACCTAATGTAAATCCATAGTTTAATTTCTTCTCGTCGTACTCTGGATAATTAATGCTTTGAGATTGTTGGGCAATAGCAATAGTACTGAGTAGTAATAGGCTTATTACGCTTATTTTCTTCCCGTATAAATAGAACTTATTCCAAAAGTGAGCGGTTTCCATTCAGTAGTTTTAAAGCCTGCATTTCCTAAGATTTCTAGAAACTGTTTTCCTTCTGGGAAGGCATTTACAGATTCTGGAAGGTAGGTATAGGCTGCATTGTCTTTAGAAATTAACTTTCCAACGACTGGCAATATATATTTAAAATAAAAATTATACAATTGTTTGAATGGGAAACTCTTTGGTTTAGAGAACTCTAGCACAATTAATTTTCCATTTTCTTTCAGTACTCTGTTGATTTCTTCAAGTCCTTTCGATAAGTTTTCGAAGTTTCGTACACCAAAAGCAACGATGGCAGCATCAAATTTATTGTCTTCAAAAGGTAAATTTTCGGAGTCGCCTAATCGTAACTCAATGATATGATCCAGTTTCTTCTGTTCGATTTTCACCTGACCTACGTCCAACATTCCTTGGGAAATGTCTATCCCTACTATTTTTTCAGGACCTACTTTAGTAGCTGCAATGGCAAAGTCTGCTGTTCCCGTGGCAATATCTAATACTGTTTTAGGGTTTTCTTTCTTTAAGATTTTAATGGCTTTTTTTCGCCATTGGATATCAATTCCAGCGCTTAATACATGATTCAGTAAATCATATTTAGGTGAAATGTTGTCGAACATTTCTGCTACTTGTTCTTTTTTTGAACTGTTTTTGTCTTTGTATGGGACTACTGTTTCGCTCATGCTCTGCCTTTTACCTGTTTTAAACGACTTGGTGGTGCAATTTCAAATTCCAAACTTCAAATTCCAAATTATGCCCTACTTATATAACTATTGTACGTCTATTTAGTTTATGTGAGTAGATAATAATAAATTTGTCCTTTAATCGGTGATGTAGTTTAGCATTATCGTCATTCCCGAGTAATCGGGAATCTCAGTGGTTAGCTGTTTGGGATTCCTGCCTTCGCAGGGATGACGATAACCCCTAGACTAAACGTCGTTTATTTAATCAGTGTAAACCTGAAATCTAAGACAAGTGGTAATAAAAGAAGCTAAGTTTATAAAAAGTAGTCCCACTTTGGATATATGCCCTCCGGCAAACAGACCCGAATATGCGTTTATTGGGAGATCAAACGTAGGGAAGTCTTCTTTAATTAATATGTTAACGGACAGAAAGAGCTTAGCCAAGACTTCTGGAACACCGGGCAAGACACAGCACATCAATCATTTTGATATCGATGGTATTTGGTATTTAGTTGATTTACCAGGTTATGGCTGGGCACGAGTGAGTAAAACCATAAAAGAAGAGTGGAATGTAAGCTTACGTAATTATTTGAAAGAAAGAGAAAATTTAATCTGCACGTTTGTTTTAATAGACATACGGCACGAACCTCAAAAAAATGACCTTACTTTTATTGAGTGGATGGGTGAAAACCAACTCCCTTTTACAATTGTTTTTACGAAAGCAGATAAACTGAAACCTACAGTTATTGATAAATACGTAAAAAAATACACTGCCAAATTGAAAGAAACGTGGGAAGATATTCCTCCTTATCTAGTGACCTCTTCTGAAAAGGGAATGGGAAAAGATGAAGTACTAAATTACATTGACGAATTAAATAAAGAATTTTAAGCATGTCTCGAATACTGACAGGAATACAAGCAACGGGAGTACCGCATTTAGGGAATTTATTAGGGGCGATAATTCCGGCTATTGAATTGTCTAAAGACCCTAAGAATGAGTCTTTGTTTTTTATTGCTGATATGCATTCTATCACAGCAATTAAAGATGCGGATGTATTGAAGGAAAACACCTATGCAGTAGCGGCAGCATGGTTGGCTTTTGGATTTGATACGGACAAAAACATTTTTTACCGTCAATCGGATATCCCACAAGTATGTGAGTTAGCGTGGTATTTGAATTGCTTTACTCCTTTACCTATGTTGGAAAACGCACACTCGTACAAGGATAAGGTCGAGAAATTAGGCGAAAGCCAAAAAAGTAAGGTGAATACAGGCTTGTTTACTTACCCTGTATTAATGGCAGCAGATATTTTGTTGTACGATGCAGAAGTAGTGCCTACTGGAAAAGACCAGAAGCAACACCTTGAAATTACCAGAGACATTGCTCGTGCATTTAACCATCAATTAGGAGATACGTTTGTAATCCCTGAACCGCAGATTAAAGAAGATGTGATGGTGATTCCGGGAACGGATGGAAATAAGATGAGTAAATCTTATAATAATTTTATTGATATTTTTTTACCAGATAAAAAACTACGTAAAAATGTAATGGCTATAGAGACGGATAGCACGCCGTTAGAAGACCCTAAAAACCCAGATACGTGTAATGTATTCAAAATTTTCAGTTTGCTGGCCAATGCAGATCAACAGGCTGAAATGCGCAAAAATTATGAAGGAGGAAATTATGGTTATGGACATGCTAAACAAGCTTTGTTTGAATTGATTTGTGAGCAATATGGCAAACAGCGAGCGCTGTTTACCGAGCTTATGAATGATAAATCCAGGCTAGATAACGAACTACAAAAAGGAGCTGAAAAAGCTAAAGCTATTGCTAATGCTAGGTTACAGCAGGTGAGGGAGAAATTAGGGTTTTAGAGGAAACCTTATTTCACTTGTCTTACTTGCTTAAAAGCAATTCCTAGTTTTTTTTCAAAAAAGCGGATACTTTTTAATTCAGCTGAAGTAACCAATGACAGTGAAAGCCCTTCTCTTCCTGCACGGGCGGTACGCCCACTACGGTGAGTGTAGTATTCGTCTTTGTCTGGCAATTGGAAATGGACTACATAAGTCAATGCTTCTACATCTATTCCTCTAGCGGCAATGTCGGTAGCAATTAGAATACGTAAGCTCTCGTTTTTGAATGCACGCATTACTTCGTCTCTTTCTTTTTGAAGTAGGTCACCATGAATAGCATCAGCAGGAACATTCTTCGCTTTCAATTGCTTTACTAGCTCTTGTGTAGCTGATTTGGTTTTACAGAAAATCATCCCTCTGTTCTGTTTCTGCGATTTCAAGAATTGATGCAGGATATTTACCTTATCCATCTCATCACAAATCAGAAATTGGTGAGTAATGTTCTTGTTTACCACTTTACGGCTGGTATTAATTCTCACCGCATCTTTGCTCATGTGTTTATTTACTATCTGAGCAATGCCTTCAGGAATAGTAGCGGAGAACAACCACTTATTTTGTACGTTTGGAAGAGAATCTAATATCTTGTTTAGCTGAATTTTAAAACCCATACTCAGCATTTCATCTGCCTCGTCTAAAACAACTGTTTTAACGTAACTCAAATCAACTGCTTTTCGCTTTAACAGATCAATCAATCTCCCTGGCGTGGCTACAATAATATGAGTAGGCCTTCTTAATCTTCCAATCTGAATATCTATCTTCTCCCCACCATAAACTGCTTCTACAAAAATCTTTTCGGTGTACTTCGTAAACTTAAATAACTGCTTAGCTACCTGCTGACCTAACTCTCTGGTAGGGCATAAAATAAGTCCTTGTACTTGTTTGGTGTTCGCTTCTATCTTTTGTAAAAGAGGTAATCCAAAAGCAGCAGTTTTTCCTGTTCCTGTTTGTGCTTGAGCTACCAAGTCTGTATTGGACTGCACCAAAAGAGGAATCACGTGTTTTTGTATTTCAGAAGGTTTGGTGATGTTGAGATCGTTTAACCCTTGTACCAATTTTTTGCGTATGCCTATATCTTCGAAGTTATCCAAAACTGTATGTTTACTAATTGAACTACAAAAGTACGTATTAAACCTGACCTATATACAAATACATAACAAAATGCTGCTTTTGTTCATTATTTTCCCTCTATGAAGATTGTTTCTTAACTGCTCCGTACATAAATTTGGTAATGGGTATTTGAACGCTCGTTCTTAGCTAACCCTGCCGTTTAACATTGAAAATTTTATGAATACGTACAAAGATTACCTCAAGGAGATCGAAGAAAGAAAAGGTCAAGGACTTCACCCGAAACCAATTGATGGTGCTGAATTACTAAGCGAAATCATTGCGCAAATTAAAGATTCAGGTAACGCTTACAGAGATGATTCTCTTAACTTTTTTATTTATAATGTATTACCTGGTACAACAAGTGCTGCTGGAGTAAAAGCTAAATTTTTAAAAGAAATCATTTTAGGTGAAGAGGTTTTAAAAGAAATTTCTCCTGCTTTTGCTTTTGAGCAATTGTCGCACATGAAAGGTGGCCCTTCTGTTGATGTATTGCTTGATTTGGCTTTAGGTGATGATGCATCTATTGCAGAAGAAGCTACAAAAGTTTTAAAAACTCAAGTTTTCCTTTACGAAGCGGATACAGAACGTTTAGAAAAAGCGTTTAAAGCAGGGAGTGCTGTAGCTAAAGAATTATTAGAAAGCTATGCGAAAGCTGAGTTCTTTACAAAGCTTCCAGAGATAGAAGAAAAAATAGACATCGTAACCTACATAGCAGGTGTGGGAGATATCTCTACAGACTTATTGTCACCAGGAGCTGATGCACATTCGAGGTCTGACCGTGAATTACATGGGCAATGTATGTTTGAGCACAACAAAGACATGCAAAAGGAATTGTTGGCTTTAAAAGAGCAACACCCTGACAAGCGTGTGATGTTAATAGCAGAAAAAGGAACAATGGGTGTTGGTTCATCTAGGATGTCTGGTGTGAATAACGTAGCGCTATGGACAGGTGTAAAAGCAAGTCCTTATGTACCGTTTATTAATATTGCGCCTGTAATTGCAGGAACAAATGGTATTGCACCAATCTTCCTAACTACTGTTGGTGTAACTGGTGGTATTGGTATCGATTTAAAAAACTGGGTTAAACAAAAAGACGCAGACGGGAATACCATTGTTGATGAAAATGGCGATGCTATTCTAAAAGAAGAGTATTCCGTGAAAACTGGAACTGTTTTAACAATCAACACAAAAGAAAAGAAATTATACAATGGCGATAAAGCGTTAAAAGATATTTCTACTGCATTTACTCCTCAGAAAGTCGAATTCATGAAAGCAGGTGGTTCTTATGCGGTTGTATTTGGTAAAAAGCTGCAAACGTTTGCTGCTAAAACACTAGGCGTAGACAACATCCCTCAAGTGTATGCTCCGTCAAAAGAAGTGTCTATTGAAGGGCAAGGCTTAACAGCAGTTGAAAAAATCTTCAACAAAAACGCTGTAGGAAACACACCAGGAAAAATATTACATGCTGGTTCAAATTCAAGAGTAGAGGTTAACATTGTAGGGTCTCAGGATACGACAGGTTTAATGACTTCTCAGGAATTAGAGATGATGGCTGCTACCGTGATTTCTCCAATCGTGGATGCTGGTTACCAATCTGGTTGCCATACGGCTTCTGTTTGGGATGATCGATCAAAAGCAAACATTCCAAGATTAATGCAGTTTATGAATGACTTCGGTTTAGTTACTGCACGTGATCCAGAAGGGAAGTACCATGCCATGACCGATGTTATCCACAAGGTATTGAATGACTTAACTGTTGGTGACTGGGATATCATTATCGGTGGTGACTCTCATACAAGAATGTCAAAAGGAATTGCTTTTGGTGCAGATTCAGGAACAGTTGCTCTAGCATTAGCTACAGGTGAGGCTACCATGCCAATTCCAGAGTCAGTAAAGGTTACCTTTAAAGGTGATATGAAAAGCTACATGGATTTCCGTGATGTAGTACACGCTACGCAACAACAAATGTTAAAGCAGTTTGGTGGTGAAAATGTATTCCAAGGAAGAGTAATTGAAGTACATATCGGTACACTAACTTCTGACCAAGCATTTACATTTACAGACTGGACGGCAGAGATGAAAGCAAAAGCTTCTATCTGTATATCAGAAGATGAAACCTTAATAGAGTCATTAGAAATTGCAAAGGGTCGTATCCAAATCATGATTGATAAGGGGATGGACAACAAAAAGCAGGATCTTCAAGGCTTAATTGACAAGGCAAACAAAAGAATAAAGGAAATGAAATCTGGCGAAAAGCCAGCTATACGACCTGATGCTACTGCAAAATACTATGCTGAAGTAGAGATTGATTTAAATCAGATAGCAGAGCCAATGATAGCCGATCCTGATGTACATAACGATGACGTTTCTAAGCGTTACACTCACGATACCATTCGCCCTCTATCTTTCTACGGTGGAACTAAGAAAGTAGACTTAGGATTTGTTGGGTCTTGTATGGTTCACAAAGGAGACATGAAAATTTTAGCGCAAATGCTAAAAAACATCGAGTCACAGCAAGGAAAGGTAGAATTCAACGCTCCACTAGTTGTAGCTCCACCAACGTACAACATTGTGGATGAGTTAAAAGAAGAAGGTGACTGGGAAGTATTGCAAAAATACTCTGGTTTTGAATTTGACGATAGTGCTCCAAAAGGATTAGCTCGTACCAAATACGAAAACTTACTTTACCTAGAACGCCCTGGTTGTAACCTATGTATGGGTAACCAAGAAAAGGCTGAACCAGGAGATACCGTAATGGCAACTTCTACAAGGCTTTTCCAAGGAAGAGTGGTAAAAGATTCTGGAGAGAAAAAAGGTGAGTCTTTATTATCATCTACACCAGTGGTTGTATTGTCTTCTGTGTTAGGTAGAACTCCTACTATGGCAGAATACGAAGCAGCAGTCGATGGAATTGTATTAACTAAATTCAAGCCTTCTGAAAAGAATTTAGTAAAAGCATAAGCAAATCCTTTTTAAGTAATTTGAAAGCCCAAGTCTTAGATTTGGGCTTTTTTTATCTCTTTTCTGAATAGTGGTTTTGAGAAGGCTATTCTTTAAAACGCTCCAACCATAGTCAGGTTTTTGCTTGATATGCTTCCTTCTTTGTAACAAGCAAACCAATCAGCGGCATTAGGAATACTTCCCATCTCTTTTTCAGCATTTTTTGCTGCTTCTTTCGATTCCCAATATACAATATCGGTAAAGCTTCCATCGTTGTTCGTATGGATTTCCCATTTGATAAATCCTGCTTGTTTTTTCATCCAATCGTTCACAATCTGTTTGGCTACACTCAACAAGTGCTCTTGAGAAATGTTTTCTGCTAATTCATAGCTAATAATATCTTTATACATTTGTTCTAGTTTTTATTGATTAAACCGACACTGTTTACTTACCTTCTTGCTAGCACATCTCCTCTATGGGCATCTAGTTTAATGAAGATGAAAAGTAGAATAGTAAAGGACCATAAAGAAGACCCTCCGTAACTAAAGAAAGGAAGGGGGATTCCAATTACAGGTAAAATCCCTAATGCCATTCCAATATTAATAAGGAAGTGAAATAAGAAGATCGCCACAACGGAATAGCCATAAAGGTGCGCAAAGTGTGATTTTTGCCGTTCAGCCAACTTGATTAGCCGCAGTAAAAGGATAACAAAAAGAGCCACTATAAAGAAGCTGCCTATGAATCCATGCTCTTCCCCTACTGTACAAAAGATAAAGTCTGTAAACTGTTCTGGTACAAAGTCTCCTTTTGTAATGTTTCCATCCAAAAACCCTTTACCTGTAAACCCTCCAGAACCAATGGCAATTTTAGATTGTATAGTGTTCCACCCTGCCCCCTTCGGGTCTGAACTAGGGTCCAAGATCACTTCTATTCGTTTTCTTTGGTGTGGTTGTAATACTTTATGAACAAAAAACTGTGTCCCCAATATTTGTAGAATAATGGCTCCCGTCAGAATGAAGATAGCTATTACTATTTTTTTTCTCTTTCTAAAAAAGTATATCGCAATGCCTGCTAATACACTAAAGGATACAATCAGTTTAACCTCATTGAATACTAATGAAAGAATAAAAACACCTAACAAAGCTAATGCTGAAAAAAAAAGACCATTACTAATTCCATTGATATAGAGTACTACTATTAAACTAAAGAACACGAGTACTGAACCTGTATCTGGTTGCATTAATATAAGTGTGATAGGAACTAGCAAAAAGCCTGCTCCGTATATTAAAAATTTATTCGATTGATTTTTTGGGTTTTTGTCACTCAAAAAGCGACAAAGAGCCATACAAGTCGCTATTTTCGCAAACTCAGAAGGTTGTAAACTAATAAAACCAAGGTCAAACCAAGAACGAGCACCATTTTTCTCTGTTCCCACGATTAATACTGCCAACAACAAGAATACAGTAAAGCCAAATAATGCATAGGCTAATGTATCCAAGAGTTTATAATCTACGTAATACAGGAGCATCATAATTACTACCGCTCCAATGATCCAAATAAATTGCTTTCCTGCCTTACTGGAAGGGTCAAAAATAGAAGTGACCTCCTCTGGGTTATAATCTGCCGCATAGATATTTAGCCACCCCAAAAGAATCATTAAAAAGAAGATGCCTATGGTAATCCAGTCTACACTTTGTACTATGTTTTGCCTATTCGTCAATTATCGTTTTTTTATTTTTTACGTAAGTCTCAATCCATTTTCTAGAATCAATGATAGAGCCTCTTATGTACTTTTCCATCACTAAGCTAGATATGGGAGCTGCCGCTTCACCTCCAGCACCAATATTTTCCACAAAAGTACAAATAGCAATTACGGGATTATGCTTAGGAGCAAACGCAATAAACACCGAATGATCATCACCATGAGGGTTTTGTGCAGTTCCTGTTTTACCACAAACAGTGATGTCTGGTATAATCGCCAAACGAGCTGTTCCTCCTGGACTTACTACTCTTTCCATTCCTTCTATCACAATAGGGAAATGCTGTTTCTCTACCATGGTATAGTGTTTTTTTGTAAACCGCTCATCTATTGGGATTTGTTTATTCCCAACACCAATTTTTTTAATAATATGAGGAATATAATAAAAACCTTTATTCGCAATAATGGCGGCTATATTAGCCAATTGAAGGGGAGTAGCTCCTAGTTCTCCTTGCCCTATTCCAAGAGAAAAGATAGTTTCAGCACTCCAACGACCAAATTTTTTATTATAATAGGCACTGTTAGGAACAAAGCCTTTTTTTTCTCCTGAAATATCTGTGTTTAGATCTGTTCCTAGTCCAAATGAATTAACCATCTTTTTCCATCGATCTAAACCGTATTGACTATCTTTTCTCCAATCTTCTTTTACACCTTGTTGCACTGTTTTCATAAACAGTTTCCCAAAAAAGATGTTAGATGACTTTTGAATAGCTTCTTCTATTCCTATGTAACCACTTACGTGATCTTTCACGTGGAGTGTTTTTAATTTACCAAAACAGGCTATTCGTTCGCTTGGTTTGATTACTTTCTCTTGTAAAGCAATAAGTGCAGCTACTGGTTTAAAGGTAGACCCTGGTGGATAAGGAGCTTTAATAGCTCTATTGTACAATGGTTTATTGGAGTTTAACTGTAGTAAACTCATATGTTTAGAATATTTTCTGCCTGTTAAATACCTCGGATCATAGTTTGGGCTACTTACAAAACATAGTATTTCACCAGTAGATGGTTCTATTGCCACAACAGACCCTTTTTTACCTTGCATCAATTCTTCTGCATATTGCTGAATATCTAAATCAACACTGCTCACTAAAGGGTAACCTGCTATGGCTGTTGAATCGTAAGCGCCTCCTTTAAAACGCCCTTTCTCTAACCCTTTTACATTGACAATTTTATATTCTATTCCCTTTTTCCCTTTTAGCTCTTTTTCGTAGTAATTTTCGATTCCAGTCTTCCCTATGTTATCTCCATTTATGTAATTAGATTCTCCATATCTATCTAATTCTCTCTTGCTAATTTCTGCTGTATAGCCAAGGCCATGTGCAAAGCTAGGGTGAGCATAATTTCGTTCTGTACGCACTTCAAATGAGTATCCTATAAAATGAAATTTATCCTGTATGTGAGCATAATCTTCCGCAGAAAAATTCCGAATAAAGAGAGAGGGCTTATACGACGAATACCCTCTATCTTTTTTCATTTTTTGAATTGCCTCAATAAACTCCGTATGAGTGAGATTAAGCAGTTGGCAGACCCTACTACTATCTTCCATATTTACTTTTCGGTAAACCATGTACAAGTCAAATACAGGAACGTTATTAGCCAACATCTTCCCATTTCGGTCTACTATCTGACCTCGGTAAGGTTCTATATAATGCTGTTTAACTGTATTGTCTCTGGCTGCTAGCTTGTAGTCACTCGAAATAACTTGAAGGTGAAAAAGCTTAACCGTAAAAACAATAGCTATAAAAAGTACTAAAACCGATATAACAAACTGTTTTTTACTTTTCATCGCTTAACAGATTGTTTAAGAATGTAATAGCTCGACAAGAAAATAAAGCTTGTAAAAACAGTGCTTACTATAATTTTAAGTAGTGTAAAAAAGAATAAGTTGAATGAAAAGGAAGCTGTAAACAGTAGTACAACATGGTGAAGGCTAATCATTAATAAACTGTACAGAACGGTATCTCTCCAGTTTAATGTATCCATAGGAATAATTACTCCTTTTTCTAATACTTCTTCACCAGCCACTTTAAATAAAATAAACGGGCGCATATATGCAACAAACACGCAAGCAAACGCATGAACTCCTCCTGTATTGTAAAACATGTCTATTGTAATGCCCAAAAAGAACCCAAGCAACAAAGTATACCCTCTACCTATATTCAGTGGAATTGTTATAAGAAAAGCAATATAAATAAAACACATTGCCGTATTAAAGAGTACTAACTCCTTAAATACTACAACTTGTAATAAAACCAAGAGGATAAATCGAATTATATATTTGGCAATACCCATCTATTCGTCAGCTACTTGTTTCTCTAATTCTTTTTGCTCCTTATTTAATACGTTTTCTACAGCGTAGACATTTCTTACCGTATTAAAATTAGTAGATAATTGAATATCAATGTCATAAAAACTTTGACCTTCGTTTAAGTAGATCTCTGATATAATTCCAATATGTATGTCAGCTGGATAGATGGCATTATATCCAGAGGTAATTACCGTATCTCCAACTTCTACTTTTAAATGCCTTGGTATGTATTTTAGTTTTGCCTCTTTGAAGCTGTTTCCTTCCCATTCAATGGAACCTAATATTTTCTTACTTCTAACCTCAGCAGAAACACTGTTGTCTGTGTTTAATACAGACATTACAATAGCATAGTTAGCCGATACATAACTTACTTTCCCTACAATTCCAGTTGAAGAAATAATACCCATATCTTCTTTTAGCCCATCTTTTTCTCCCTTATCTAACGTAATGTAATTATTAGTACTAAATAACGAATTATTGATAATAGTAGCGGGATAAAATAGGTATTGCGTAGACAATGAATCTGGAAGGAAGTACTGTATATCGTTTACCAATAGCCTGTCTTCCTTTTCAATAAATGCAGCTAATTTTTTCCTAAGTAGGGCATTCTCATGACTTAACACCGTATTCCGTGACTGTAACCCAAAGTAAGAAGAAATAGATGACGACGTATTCAGTACACTAGCAGATAGTGCATTGGTTGAATTAAAGAAAAAGATATTTTGATACGTATTGAACCGAAAGATCAATCCTAAACTCACTAACTCTAGTAAAAGAAAAAGAAAGAAATACTTATACTTAGAAAATACTTCTAGTAGTTGCTGCATATCAGCTCATCAATACGGCCTTGTATCCTTGTATGTTTTTAAGTGCTTGTCCAGTACCTCTTACTACTGCACGTAACGGATCTTCAGCTACATGAATTGGTAACTTAGTCTTTAGAGACAATCTTTTGTCAAACCCTCTTAGCAAAGCTCCACCACCTGTTAAGTGAATACCATTATCGTAAATATCCGCAGAAAGTTCTGGAGGAGAAATCTCCAACGCTTTAAGAACTGCTTCTTCTATTTTTGAAATAGACTTATCTAGAGCAAATGCAATTTCAGCATGAGATAGCTTAACTACTTTTGGAATACCCGTCATTAAGTCACGTCCTCTTATTTCATACTCTTCAGGAGGATTAGCTAAATCAGTAGTAGCTGCTCCAACTTCTATTTTTACTTTTTCAGCCGTTCTTTCACCTATCAATAGGTTATGCTGTCTTCTCATGTAATCAAGAATATCTTTATTGAATGCATCACCCGCTACACGAATAGACTGCTCACAAACAATACCAGATAGTGCAATAACAGCAATCTCTGTTGTACCACCACCTATATCTACGATCATTGATCCAATTGGTCGTTCAATATCAATTCCAAGACCTATAGCTGCAGCTATTGGTTCGTAAATCATATAGACCTCTTTTGCATGAGCGTGTTGCGCTGAATCTCTTACTGCTCTTTTTTCTACTTCTGTAATACCAGATGGAATACAGATTACCATTCTGTGAGAAGGGTTAAATAATTTTTTCTTCTGATCAATCATCTTGATCATTCCTCTAATCATCTGCTCTGCAGCATTAAAATCTGCAATCACACCATCTTTCAAAGGACGAATAGTCTTGATGTTGTCGTGTGTCTTTTCATGCATTTGCATGGCTTGTCTACCAACTGCTAGTACTTCACCCGTTATTCTATCGATTGCAATAATAGAAGGTTCGTCCACTACTACTTTATCTTTATTGATGATCAGAGTATTCGCTGTTCCTAAGTCAATAGCAATGTCGTTGGTTAAAAAATCGAAAAGACCCATTTTAATTTTTTATTGAAATAATGTACTAACTCGTAAGTTAGTTTCTTTTCTGTAAAAATACTCGTTTTTTTGAAAATTTCATCGAGAAATAATAGCCTGCATTCAAGTCATAAGTGCGAAAAGTTGATTTCGTTGACTAGTTTATCACAGAATCAAAGAACTCAAACAAGATTTTGGGTTAAAGTGTCGATGTGTTCTAAAAATCTGCACTTTTCGGCGCTCTTGGAAATGGAATTACATCTCTGATATTCGACATTCCTGTTACAAACAAGACAAAGCGTTCAAAGCCTAAGCCAAACCCACTATGTGGTGCTGTTCCAAATCGACGAGTATCTAGGTACCAGTTCAACTCTTCCTCTTCGATGTCTACTTCTTTCATTCTGGCCACTAATTTTTCTAGATTTTCTTCTCGTTGTGAGCCACCAATAATTTCTCCTATGCCAGGAAACAGTACATCCATGGCTGCTACTGTTTTTCCATCTGCATTTTGTTTCATGTAAAATGCTTTAATGTCTTTTGGATAATCTGTTATGATTACTGGTTTTTTGAAGTGCTTTTCTACTAAAAAGCGCTCGTGCTCCGACTGCATATCTACTCCCCAAGAGATGGGAAATTGAAACTTTCCTTTTTTATGTGGTTTCGATTGAAGTAAAATATCAATGGCTTCGGTGTAGGTAATTCGCTCAAAGTCGTTTTCCAAAACAAACTGTAATTTTTCTAATAAATTGAGCTCACTTCGTTCATTTTGAGGCTTCGACTTTTCTTCTTGTACTAATCTGTTCGATAAAAAGTCTAAATCGTCTTTACAATCACTGATTACTTTATTGATGAGGTATTTCAGAAATTCTTCTGCCAAATCCATGTCCTCTTCCAACTCGCAGAAAGCTACTTCTGGTTCTATCATCCAGAATTCAGCTAAGTGTCTCGTCGTATTGGAATTCTCAGCTCTAAAAGTAGGACCAAAGGTGTAGACTTGACCTAACGCCATGGCGCCTAGTTCCCCTTCTAATTGACCAGAAACGGTTAGATTGGTGGCTTTTCCAAAGAAATCTTGTGTAAAATCTATTGCTCCACTTTCATCTTTAGGCGGGTTGGCTAAATCTAATGCTGTTACCTGAAACATTTCACCTGCTCCTTCGGCATCTGAACCCGTAATAATAGGGGTGTGCAAATAGACAAATCCTTTATTATGAAAAAATTCGTTTACGGCAAATGCTGCAGTGTTTCGGATTCTCATAATAGCGGAAAATGTGCTGGTTCGCATTCTGAGATGACCTATTTCACGAAGAAACTCTAAGGAATGTTTTTTAGGTTGTAAGGGATAATGATCTGGGTCTGCTTTTCCTAATAACTCGATATGTTCAGCAATCAATTCAACTGACTGACCGCTTCCTTGTGAGTTTTCTAGTTTTCCAGTCACGCTGATTGCCGCACCTGTGGCAATATCTGAAAGTAGCTCTTCGGTAAATTGAGTAGGGTCGGCTACTATTTGTAGGTTATTAATGGTAGAACCATCGTTTAACGCAATAAAGGTGACGTTTTTACTTCCTCTTTTGGTACGCACCCACCCTTTTACGGTTAGTTGATCTTCCGTTTTCTCTTCCTGCCTGCCGGCAGACACGGTACTTAAAATAGTGTCAATTTTAGTTCGTTGAGACATGGTTTGGTTACAGATTTACATTTAACAAATCGTCGGGGACGCTCTAAGCGTCCCCGACGATTTGTTATTCAGGTTATTTAAAGTCAACTAACTCTACTTCAAAGATAAGATCTGCATGTGGAGGAATAACACCACCTGCTCCTCTTGCTCCGTAGGCTAAATCACTTGGGATGTAAAGTGTTGCTTTTTCTCCTTTGTTTAATAGAGCTATTCCTTCGTCCCAACCAGCAATTACTTGACCTACACCTAATGTAAAGTCTAGTGGCGTTCCTCTCTGAACGGATGAGTCGAATACGCTTCCGTCTAGTAGTTTACCTGTGTAGTGAACAGAAACCATATTTTTTTTCTGTGCCTTGGCACCGTCAGTACTTACTGACTTTACGTATTTTAAGCCTGAATTTGTTTCTTCAGCTGCAATGTTGTTATTCTCTAGGTATTCTTGTAGTGACATGGTATTCGTATTTAATTGTTAATGTGTTTTAGTAGGCATGGGATAGAAGCGGCATTCTTTTGTGTCCGTAGGAAACAAAAGATACAACACCGTGCCTGTCCGGCAGGCATGGCTAGGGTGATGCTCTGATAAATTTAATAAAGCGTTAAAATATCGATCAGGAAGGTCTTCGACCGTTCCTGAGCTAATTTAGTCGGTAATACAACCTTCAGAAGCAGAAGCGACTGATTTGATGTATTTCCCTAATACTCCTCTTGTTGCTTTGTAAGCAGGTCTATTCCATGCTTTTCTTCTGGCTTCCAGTTCTTCGTCAGAGATTTTAATATCCATTCGGTTGTTTACGGCGTCAATGGTAATGATGTCGCCATTTTCTACTAAACCGATGGCGCCACCTTCTTGGGCTTCTGGGGTAATATGACCTACTACAAAACCATGAGACCCACCAGAGAAACGACCGTCAGTAATTAGCGCTACATTTTTTCCTAAACCGGCACCTATTACAGCACCTGTGGGTTTCAACATCTCAGGCATTCCGGGAGCGCCTTTTGGTCCCGAATAACGGATTACAATGACTTCGCCTGCCTTTACTTCGTTACTAATTCCTTTGATGGCAGCAAACTCATCTTCGTAGACACGTGCAGGACCTTCAAAGTATTCTCCTTCTTTACCCGTGATTTTCGCTACCGATCCTTCTGGAGCAAGGTTTCCTTTTAAAATTTGTAAGTGCCCTGTTTTCTTAATCGGTTCACTGAATGGCTTGATTACGTCCTGACCGGCTGTAAACCCTGCTACTTTTGCTAAATTCTCTGCTACCGTTTCGCCGGTTACCGTGAGGCAGTCACCGTGGAGGTAACCTTCTGCCAGCATCATTTTCATAACGGCAGGTATACCACCAACGGCATGCAAATCTTCCATGAGGTATTTACCGCTTGGTTTCAGGTCAGCTAAGAAAGGTGTGTTGTCACTTAGTCGTTGGAAGTCATCGATGGTGATGTTTACGTCTACCGATTTTGCCATGGCAATCATGTGCAGTACGGCATTAGTAGAGCCACCCAATACCATAATGAT
>JBGCEI010000136.1:0-4951 GCA_045106295.1 Cyclobacteriaceae bacterium | reverse complement strand
TTTATTTCCTTGATCCACTGTTAGAAACCCTCTTCCTCCAAAATTACTCACAATAGAACCTTGTGGTAAGTTGAACAGGGCAGTATCTGTAGCGCCATTTTTAAATCCACCTGGTCCATTTACACCTGCACCTAATGAGTATTCATTTGTGCTCGTATTGTAGAGAATAATTTCATGAGTAGCAGAACTTGAAAAAGAAATAGCTCCATTATCAAAAGAATAAATGTTATTGACACTGCTTAAATCGACGCTTGCTAGAGGAGCTATGAAACTAGGCGCCCCTCCGTTTATGATTTTGATTGAATCGGTAGTTAAATCAGCTTCTTTTATCGTTAGCCCATCAATTATGATGAGTTTATTATCGTTTGTAACAGTTAAGGCTTTTAGGTTTGTAAAAGCATGGTTTTCAAACGTGTTTCCATCAGTTACTGTGTCAGTAGGTAATTTTCCAATAGTTGTGTAACCAGAAAAAGGTGAGATTACTCGTATGGCATTTAAGGTGTTATCTGCCACATACATAATAGCGGATGAATCTATGGCAATGTCGATAGGTGATTCAAATATCGAGCTTTTTCGATCTGTACCTTGCCTAGTAGTATCTGCTGTACCACCTGATCCAGCATAAACGCCTAATATATTAGGTAATAAAGGACGTGTCATGCGTATTCTTTTGTTGTCTCTGTCGGCAACAAATACTTTGTTTTTATAAGAAGCGATTCCCATAGGGCTATTTAGAGGAAGAATAACACTAGGAATGGTCGTTTCTGTTAAGGAAGAGTCTAATTTAGTTAATTTAACTAATTGATTATTAACGGTATCGGTCATATAGATGTCTCCGTTGCGTGTTTCTGCTATGTCAAACAGTGAATAAGTAGCTGCCGAATTGCTATAAAGAGTATCTACTATTCTTGTATTGGTTACAAAAGTGTTGTCAACAAAATCTAAAGAAGGAGTTCGATTGTATGATACAAAGAGATTGTCTGCGGTGTCTTTACAGACACTATTGTAAGTGACAATAGATCGGTAAACACCAGCTCCAGAAACACTGTATGTAAGTGTGGTGTTTTCTGTACTGTCTTGCCATAGTGCATTATTTAATACAATAGAAGGATCGCTTGTACCTGTAGTGTCTACAAAAAGATTTGTTATCTCTCCTGGACATAAATGAGCTGAGTCTGAGCTAACACTAAATTTTATCGCAGCGACCAAACCAGGACAAGTACCTGTTTTTAAACCGATGTAGAAAAACGGATTGTATGCACCACCTACAAACGGATTACTTTCTATGAAATCTAAATTAAAAGAAGCAATACTTCCTGAATCACTAAGTCCTAAGGTGTCGTAAGTGGAAGAAGTTAGATTTCCATCAGCATTCATTACTATTAATTCGGAGGGTGTAAATACGGCTCCGCTCGGCATGTCTTGGTCTCCATTGTAGTATAAACGAGAAACGGCTCCATCTAAGCTTCCTTGTAGGGTATCAAATTCCCAATACCTTTTGGCAAAAGTGACATAGTTGTTGTCTGATGTCTGTTCAGACAAGAAATACTCTCCCGTTACAGCGGATACAAAAGGTAATAAGTCCCAATTGGCTTCTGCTACAGGTCCAAATCCAGTCATGAAAGTCCAACCAGGTGGTTCAGCTACATTTCGCAGTTCTACCGGTCTAAACTTGCCATCGCTACCTATTGGGAAGTAAACACTTCCTGTGTCTTGATTATGAAATTTACCTTCTACAAATGATAAGGTGTCTTCTTGTACAATGTTGGGGTTAAACCCTACTCCAATCGAATCAGTAGCTGTTAATGGTTCAATAATTCCATTTTTTAAATGTAGATTAATAGAAAAGAAGTTTCCACTAATCATTTTTCTACTTCCACCATCTATGTGTACGCTAACTAAACCTTCTTCATCTGGTTTGTTGGAGATAAATTGAGTATCTGCAATGGAGGCAAACGATATAACTCCAGCGCCAGAGTAGTCACCCAAGGCATTTTCCCAATTTCCTTTTGAAATAAGGCTGTCAGCATTAGAGATGAGAGCATTAGTGTTACTAGCTATGTATGCGCTTTCTAGTATTATTTTTCCATTTGAAACAATGGTATCATGATTCCTTAATGTATCGCCTGCATGATAGAATAGCGCTTTATCGTTCCCATGTAGTGTCAGTTGACCTCCAATAGCAATTTCAGTATTCATACTGTCTACTTTCAGTTCAGTAGAATCTATGGAAATAACCGTATTATCAATATAGAATTGAGCGTTTACTAATACAGGAAAACTGCTAGTAAAGAGAAGTAGGATAATATGAAAAAAAAGTTTCTTCAATTAGTTTAGTTAATTCGGAGAAAAAAATATTCAATCCACCTCTTAAAATACGATTTTTTTTAGAATTTGTTACACTCTAACTCGTATAATAATTCTAAAAAAGCGTCATATATTTTATGTAACTCTTTTTTAGTGATTGTGTAAGGAGGCATTATGTAAATAATATTCCCTAACGGACGTAATAAGATGTTTTTTTCAAGGAAGAAAGCATACAATCGATCTCTTACACTACTAAAATAAGAACTGTCTTGTTTCGTCTTTATTTCTACCGCAAAAATAGTTCCAGTTACACGTGCATTAAGTAGAGAAGGATGGTTTTTCACTTTCTTCTTAAACTGCTCTTGTTGCTTTGTTAACCAATTAATCTTTTCCGTTACCTTTTTTGAAACCAATAAGTTAATCGATGCATTAGAAGCGGCACATGCTAGTGGATTCCCTGTATAGGAATGACCATGGTAAAATGTTTTGTGAATATTTTTGTCTTGAAAAGCATTTTCTATCTCTTGTGAGCAAGTGGTAATGCCCAAAGGCATAAATCCTCCAGTAATTCCTTTTGATAGTGAAATGATGTCTGGGGCGTTTGAAGTATGATCTGTAGCTAATAGCTTTCCCGTTCTACCAAAACCCGTCATTACTTCATCTGCTAAGCAAAGCACTTCGTTTTCTTTTGCAATAGTCATCAAACTATCTAGTACTTCTGGAGAATACATACGCATTCCAGCAGTACCTTGTACTAAAGGCTCAAAAATAAATAAAGCCACATCTCCCTTTGAAATTAATTTCTTGAATGCATCAATCGTCTTTTTTTTCTTCCCTTTTTCAGGAAATGGAATAAAAGCTACATCGTACAGTTTTTCCTGAAAAGGTTTATTAAACACAGAAGGACTACTTACAGACATAGTCCCGAAGGTATCACCATGGTAACTGCCTTCTATGGCTATTATCTTTGTTTTCTTTCTTTCTTTGTTGAACCAATATTGAAGCCCCATTTTAATTCCTACTTCTACAGCAGTACTTCCGTTATCAGAAAAGAAAACCTTTGAGTGACTCTTTGGGATAATGTGTTTCTTTAGGTTTTTAGCTAAATCAACTGCTGGTTTATGAGTAAAACCCGCAAAAATAGTATGCTCTAGTGTTTTAGCTTGTTTACCAATCGCTTTAGCAATAATAGGGTTAGCATGCCCTAAAATATTTACCCACCAAGAAGAAACCCCATCTATAATTTTACGCCCATCTTCTGTATGTAAGTAAACCCCTTTCGCTTTTTTAATGGCTAACGGAATTTGCTCAGTTACTAAAGAAGTGTAAGGATGCCAAATTAGTTTTTTATCATCTTTTAACCAGCTCATACTACCTGTTTTTCTTTTAATTCTTTTGCGTATTTTTTAATGATATCAGTATCGATTACTGATTCAGTACTAATATGTAATAACTCTTGTAAACCTGTTTTCTTTAAAATAATTTCTTTCGAATGATTAGGGTCTTCTCCATTAAAAATCAATCCCTTTATCTTAATCCCCTTTGCTTTTAATACCTCAATTGTCAATAACGTATGGTTGATACTTCCTAAGTAAAAGTTAGATACAACAATTGTTTCTAAAGATAAATGATGGGCAATGTCACCGACAACATCTTTTTCATTTAAAGGGACTAATACACCTCCTGCTCCTTCAATAATCAGATGATTATCTGTATGAGGTAATTTTATGCTACCCAATTTAATACTTACATTATCTTTTTCAGCAGCAGAATTCGGAGACTCTGGAGAGGTTAGTAGGTATGCTTCTTTATGAATTTTCGTTTGAGGTAATAAACGCTTGATTTCCTGGCTATCCGTTTCAGCTCCAGACTGAATGGGTTTCCAATAATCAGCATTTAAAGCATGAGTTACAATAGCACTAGCTACCGTTTTCCCACTGTCTGTACTGATAGCTGTAATGAAATAGTTTTTAATTTCTTTCATATAAGGATGTAAAGGTAAGAAACGGCATTGGTTTTTATGTTACATAAACTATTTTTAGTGCAATAGAGTTTACAAGTGAGGTGGAATACATACAACGGAAAATTATTCATGTAGATATGGATGCTTTTTTTGCATCTGTGGAGCAAATGGACAACCCTGAATTAAAAGGTAAACCAATTGCTGTTGGTGGTTCTGCTGAAAGGGGAGTGGTGGCTGCAGCTAGTTATGAAGCTAGAAAGTTTGGTGTACACTCTGCATTAGCTAGCTCTATTGCAAAAAGGAGGTGTCCTCATTTGTTGTTTGTAAGACCTCGTTTTGAGCGTTACAAAGAAATATCAAATCAAATAAGAACTATTTTTTACGACTACACAGACTTAGTAGAGCCATTATCACTAGATGAAGCCTACTTGGATGTAACTGAAAATAAAGTAGACAATCCATCGGCAACATTAGTTGCAGAAGAAATTCGGAAACGTATTGAAGAAGAAGTAGGCTTAACGGCATCAGCAGGAATATCGATCAATAAATTTACTGCAAAAATAGCTTCAGACATCAACAAACCGAACGGACAGAAAACGATCAATCCCGATGAAGTAATTCCTTTTTTAGAGACATTAGAAATTAAAAAATTCTTTGGAATAGGGAAAGTGACGGCTCAAA
>JBGCEI010000135.1:0-15876 GCA_045106295.1 Cyclobacteriaceae bacterium | reverse complement strand
GCTACTGCTCGCTCTACATATGGGCGAAGCCCTTCATAATCTTGAATTGGAACTAGTTTCTTAAATTCTTTATACGATTTGATCGTGCTAAACTTGTGATCTTTTCCGAAACTGGTGTTTGCTGCTTTTTTCAATAAGCTTTTGAAAACCTTTTGCTGAGTAGCAACTGGCTTTTGAATCCATTTTTTCTCAGAAGAGATAATAGCTGAAGCCGCTATTTTTGTGATGTTAGATTTCCAATTCATGGGTCGTGTATGAAAAACGAATTTACGATTTAGAATTTAGTTTACATTAACATATTGTTTGATTTCTTATTTATGAACCGAAAGTGTAATTTTAGGTTCATATCTACAAACCATATTTTATGAGTAACCTACGTCTTGGTGGTGCTAGTGTCAATCAAATTCCGTTTGACTGGAACCACAACAAAAGAACTATTTTGGAAGCTATTGCTAATGCTAAAAAGCAAGAAGTAGACTTACTTTGTCTTCCAGAATTGTGTATCACGGGCTATGGTTGTGAAGATATGTTTTTAAGTGATTGGCTACCAGAGAAAGCATTTGATACATTATTAGAAGTTGTTCCTTTTTGCACTGAGATTTCAGTAGTTCTGGGGTTACCTATACGATTAGGGAAATCACTCTTTAATACGGCTTGTTACATCGAAAACGCAGAAATTAAAGGTTTTTATGCGAAACAGATATTAGCAAACGATGGCGTACACTATGAAACTCGCTGGTTTACACCATGGCCGTCAGGTAAAGAAACTACGTTTACTAAAAACGGAGAAACCTACTCTATTGGTGATTCAGTATTTGAAAGAAAAGGCAATAAAGTATCTTTCGAAATATGTGAAGATGCGTGGCACGAAGATCGTCGTCCAGGAATAAGTCATCAGCAAAGAGGAGTAGATATTATTTTAAACCCAAGCGCTAGTCATTTTGCGTTTGACAAAGGAAATTTTAGAGAGAATTTAGTAACTACTAGTTCCAAACGATTTAACTGTACCTATCTCTACACCAATTTATTAGGAAACGAAGCAGGGCGAATGGTGTATGATGGAGATATTATTTTTGCTAAAAAAGGGAAGTTAGTTCAGCGCAACCCACGCCTTTCTTTTCAGGATACGAATTTAGTGGTAGTCGACATTGATCCTAAAAGTGACCAGATAGAGCAACCAAAATTAGGTCTACCTATTCCAGAAAAAGAGGAGGAGTTTGTAAATGCATCTGCCTTAGCATTGTTCGATTATCTCAGAAAAAGTAGGAGTAGAGGCTTTGTGTTGTCATTGAGTGGCGGGGCAGATTCTGGTACCTGTGCTGTGTTAGTCAGTGAAATGGTGAAACGTGCCGTACACGAATTGGGTACAGCAGGTTTTGTAAATAAACTGAAAATAGATTCACTGAAAGCGGACAATTCAATCGCTGAGTTGACGCATAAACTACTTACCTGTGCCTACCAAGGAACAGAGAATTCGTCTGACGTTACCTATACAGCAGCAAAAGAGTTAGCCGATGGAATAGGAGCTACGTTCTACGAATGGAAAATAGACAGTCAGGTAGAGAATAATGTGTCTACGATAGAAAGCGCCATTGGCAGACCACTTACGTGGGAAACAGACGACATCACCTTACAGAACATTCAAGCACGTTCTCGTTCGCCTATTATCTGGATGTTAGCTAATATAAATAATGCCTTGCTACTCACGACATCAAACCGTAGTGAAGGAGATGTAGGTTACGCTACCATGGATGGAGATACCTCTGGAAGCATTGCACCGATAGCGGGAGTAGATAAACACTTTGTAAGACAATGGTTGCTCTGGGCAGAGGAGAACTTGAATTATCCTGAGCTTTCTTACATCAATGCACAGCAACCTACTGCTGAGCTTCGTCCACAAGAAATGACACAAACGGACGAAAAAGACTTGATGCCATACGATGTGATGGTACAAATAGAGCGTCTAGGAATAAAAGATAAAAAGTCACCAGATTACATTATCGAAGAATTAAAAACCATTCCGCACATAGCGGAGTATGTAAAGAAATTTTTCCGACTGTGGTCTAGAAATCAATGGAAAAGAGAGCGTTTAGCACCTTCTTTCCATTTAGATGATTTTAATGTAGATCCAAGAACGTGGTGCCGTTTTCCTATTCTGAATAGTGGGATAGAGTAGGAGTTACTTTTTTAAACATTTTCCCTTCACTAAGGGTTTAATAGGAATGGATATTTCTATCATAAAATTATTACCAGACATGGGGTTGTTTACCCTCATCTGGATGGTACAACTGGTCACTTACCCGGGTTTTGTTTCTGCTAGTGAAGCCGATATGAAGCGTTGGCACCCTATTTATACGGGTAGAATCACCATTATTGTACTTCCTCTTATGTTGGCTCAATTAGTCCTTCACGGATATGGCTGTTATTTACAGGTGTCTTGTATCAAGATTATTTCATTGGTCTTAATTGTAGGCTGTTGGCTGGCTACTTTTTTAGTATCCGTCCCATTGCATCAAAAAATAGATGCGGCGTCAGATTCGTTAGAAACTAGAAAGAAATTAGTTAAAACCAACTGGATGAGGACTGTTGCATGGACTATCCTATTACTACTAAACCTATTTTACTATGGAAGCTAAAAACTGGATGAAAGTCACTATGAAAGTGGCTGCTGTATACAATATTTTGTGGGGAGCATGGGCAGTATTGTTTCCATTGGCATTTTTTAAGCTAACAGGCATGGCTGACCCCGTTCACCCTATGATCTGGCAAGGAATGGGAATGGTGATTGGCGTGTATGGATTAGGTTACTGGTGGGCAGGTTCAAATCCAATCAAACATTGGCCCATTGTGGCAGTTGGTTTTTTAGGTAAAATATTCGGCCCTATTGGTTTTGTATTTAACTATTTTCAAGGAGTAGTCCCTGCGGAATTTGGTTATACGTTAATTACAAATGATTTAATCTGGTGGGTTCCTTTTTTTCTAATAATGAGAGAAGTACATAAGACTGGTTGGAAGCTTTAGAGTAAGTGTTTTTTAAGCCCTTTCATTCATTTCTTTCCATAATCGGTCTTTCAACTCTTGAATACCAATTGAAGCGGCGGAAGAAAAGAAAATAGGATTTAACTCTTCTGGAATTTCTTGTTTAATTTCTGCTATCAACTCATCATCCAATAAATCAGATTTAGAGATACTTAGGATACGTTTCTTATCCATTGACTCTGGGTTATGGGACCTTAATTCATTTAATAAGACCTCATACTCTTTCATGATGTCATCACTATCGGCTGGAATCATAAAGAGTAAAACAGAATTTCGTTCTATATGTCGTAAGAATCGTAAACCTAATCCTTTCCCTTCTGATGCCCCTTCAATAATCCCAGGAATATCAGCCATTACAAATGACTTATCGTTGTAATAAGAAACTACTCCTAAGTTTGGTGTAAGCGTAGTGAACGGATAGTCTGCAATCTCTGGTTTTGCCGCAGAAACAGTAGATAGCAACGTAGATTTTCCTGCATTTGGGAAACCTACTAAGCCAACGTCAGCTAATACTTTCAATTCTAAAATAAACCAGTCTTCAGAACCTTCCATTCCAGGCTGAGCATATTGTGGCGCTTGGTTCGTAGCCGTTTTGAAATGGTCGTTTCCTTGACCTCCCATCCCTCCTTCTACCAAAATCACCTCTTGTCCTTCTTCTGTGATTTCTACTAGCCTTTCTCCTGTCTCAGCATGTTTGGCACTTGTGCCTAGAGGAACTTCTAGAATAACATCTTCTCCTTGCTTTCCGTTACTTCGCATTCTACCACCGCTCTCACCGTGTACAGCTTTAATATGTTTTCGGTATCTCAAATGCAGAAGAGTCCACATTTGTTTATTCCCTCGTAAGATTACATGGCCTCCTCTACCACCATCACCACCATCTGGACCTCCTTTAGGGACGTGTTTTTCCCTTCTGAAATGTGCAGCACCAGCCCCTCCATCTCCAGATTTGCAAAATAATTTAACGTAGTCAATAAAATTTGGACTCGACATAATAATTGGATGAATAAAAAATCCCCTAGCTACAATGTAACTAGGGGATACAAAAGTACGTTTTTTAACGCTTATTTTTTAGCTAATTTCTTTGCTTGTTTTACCCACTGATCTCTAGCGATTCTTCCAGGGAAGAATTCGATAGCATCAGTTACATTTTTCTCATCTTCAGTGGTAAACTTACTTACTTGAGCAAATGTATATATGCCTAATGCATTTAGTTTCTTCTCGATGAATGGGCCAACACCAGATATGATTTTTAAATCATCCTTATCTGCTTCAGATGCACTACCTATTCTACCAAAATTAATGGTATCTCTTTTAGCAGCAACCTTATTTAAGGCAGCAGTCTCCTTTTCATTCTTCCCTACAATTTTAGGGACAGGAGTAGAAGGAGTTTTTGGTACAGTAGGCGTACTTGCTTTCACAGGAGTGCTTTCTGGTTTCCTAGAAAGTCTGCTCCCGTCAAGCTCTTGTACTTTTAATCTATTTCTGTAATACGCCCAAGCTACTAGGAACCCTAGGATGAACGCTATAATCAACATAATTAGTATTTCTAATCCTGTAGTTGATCTGTCTAATGGATTCATGTTTGAAAACATGGCTATTTAAATTTAGGTTGTTAAAAAATTTTAATTTCTATTCGTCTATTTTTAGCTCTTCCTTCTTCTGTATCGTTAGAAGCTATTGGAGCAAGTTCTCCTTTTGAGTCTGTAGAGACAGACGCTCTTTTCACTCCTTTAGAAGATAAATAGTTCTTTACGGCTAAGGCTCTATTTTTACCCAATTGGTAATTCAAAGTAGCATCACCAGTATTGTCAGTATGACCAATCACTGTTATTTTTTTATCCGGATATTCAGTCACATACTCTTTCAAGTTTGCCGTGTAAGAAGTTAAATTAGGATCGTTCTCGAAATCCGATTGTCCAGTAGCAAAGTATAAATACTTTACCAAAGGTTGATCTGCACTTGCCTGCGCTTTGTGATAGAAAAATTCAAAACCACCATAATGAATGTTTTCATTGTCAAAGGCTAAGTTTTCTTCACGAGACTCTAATGTAATTCTAGAAGAAGGAATTCCTCTTGCTACTAAAAGGTCTTTAATGTATTGAGCCCTCTCTTTTCCATACGCACCAGCCCATTTAGAACCATCTCCTTCTTGTTGTTCAAAAAGCCCCGTTATTGTCAGTAGCTCTAAATCATTCTTGTTTAAATAAGAAGCTAGTTCATCAATAATACCCATATTTTCTTCAGGAATGATTGGTGTAGTATTCGTATGCTTGATACGTAATCCATCAGGAAATGAGTGAGCTAAACCGTTTTCATTGTAGATTTCAAGCGGGTAAAGTAACTTTTCATCCGTTTGACTAGTTGCTACTGATGGTGCTTCTCCCCAACATCCTAGCTTTTTATTGATGCAAATGTTCCAAAAAACACCAAAGACGCACAACAGCAAGAACAGGATTAAGTAAATGAATGATTTCATAGTGTTCTTTTTTTATTAGGTTATTACGTAACAAATTATGTTATAAAATTGGGTTTATGCAAATTTTCAATATGATAAGTGACATATTGTACCCTTATAATCGATATAAAGTCTGTTTTTTTAGTCGAAACGAACAAGCTTAGTCAGTACACAATGACAAAATGACATTTTTCAACACCTGAAATTGTGTTGGCACAAGCCTTGATGAGGTAGGTGTAGAATAAAAAAATAATGTGTTTAAATTGATTTAGACCAAAAAAATTATGGGAAAAATAATAGGAATAGATTTAGGAACAACCAACTCGTGTGTTGCCGTAATGGAAGGTAACGAACCAGTGGTTATCCCTAACAGTGAAGGTAGAAGAACTACGCCTTCAATAGTAGCGTTTTTGGAAGATGGTGCAGGAGAGAGAAAAGTAGGAGACCCTGCAAAGAGACAAGCAATCACCAACCCTACAAATACGATCATGTCAGTGAAGCGTTTTATGGGTAAAAAATTCAGCGATTCTAAAGGTGATGCTGAAACAGTTTCTTATAAAGTAGAAGCTGGAAGTAACGATACGCCAAGAGTAAAAATTGGAGATAGACAATATACTCCTCAAGAAATTTCTGCTATGATCTTGCAGAAGATGAAAGCTACAGCAGAAGACTACTTAGGAACAACTGTTACAGAAGCAGTAGTTACAGTACCTGCTTACTTCAACGATGCAGAAAGACAAGCTACCAAAGAAGCAGGTCAAATTGCTGGATTAGAAGTAAAGAGAATCATCAATGAGCCTACCGCTGCCGCTTTAGCATACGGTATGGACAAAAAAGATAAAGATATGACAATTGCTGTCTACGATTTAGGTGGTGGTACATTCGATATCTCTATCCTTGAATTAGGAGACGGTGTATTTGAAGTAAAATCTACAAACGGAGATACTCGTTTAGGTGGTGATGACTTTGATCAAATTATTATCAACTGGTTGGCAGAAGAATTCTTAAAAGACGAAAACATAGATCTTAGAAAAGACCCTATGGCACTTCAGCGTTTAAAAGAAGCTGCTGAAAAAGCAAAAATAGAATTATCTAGTTCTACAACTACTGAAATCAACTTACCATACATTATGCCAGTTGATGGTATTCCAAAACACTTGGTAAGATCGTTGACAAGAGCACAGTTCGAGCAATTAGCTGATGACTTAGTAAAAAGATCATTGAAGCCATGTGAGGCAGCGATGAAAGATGCTGGCATTTCTGTTTCAGAAATTGATGAAGTAATTCTAGTTGGTGGGTCTACTCGTATTCCTAAAATTCAGGAAGAAGTAGAAAAATTCTTTGGTAAAAAACCTTCTAAAGGTGTTAATCCTGACGAAGTAGTAGCTATCGGAGCAGCTATCCAAGGTGGTGTATTAACTGGAGAAGTTAAAGACGTACTATTATTAGATGTAACACCGCTTTCTTTAGGTATCGAAACATTGAACGGTGTATTTACTAAGTTAATAGAGTCTAACACCACTATTCCTACTAAGAAATCGGAAGTATTCTCTACCGCAGCAGATAACCAACCATCGGTTGAAATTCATGTTTGTCAAGGAGAGAGACCAATGGCTAAGGATAATAAGACAATTGGTAGATTCCAGTTATCTGACATTCCACCAGCACAAAGAGGTGTCCCTCAGATTGAAGTAACATTCGATATCGATGCTAACGGTATCTTAAATGTATCTGCAAAAGATAAAGGAACTGGTAAAGAGCAGAAAATTAGAATTGAAGCTTCTTCTGGATTATCTGATGAAGAAATCGAGAAAATGCGTCAAGAAGCAAAAGCAAACGAAGAAGCAGACAAGCAAGAGAAAGAGCGAGTTGAAAAGCTAAACGGTGCTGATTCATTGATTTTTTCTACTGAAAAGCAACTGAGTGAATACGGTGATAAACTGTCTGAGCCAAACAAAACAGCTGTTCAAGGTGCCTTAGATGGGCTAAAAGAAGCACATAAAAATGCTGACCTTGCAGGAATCGATACTAAGATGGAAGAGCTGAACAACGCTTGGCAAGCCGCTTCTCAAGAAATCTATGCCGCTCAACAAGCAGCAAGTGGTGCTGAAGGTGCTACTGCTGATGCTGGAGATGCAAATACTGAACCATCTGATAGCGCTGAAGACGTAGACTTTGAAGAAGTAAGCGAAGAAAAATAAAATAAATTCTCACTCGTTTCGTTATAAACGTAACCGAGAAGAATGTTTAAGCTTAAAAAGGAATTCCACCAGTTGGAATTCCTTTTTTTTTGTTTTTCACTTTCGTGTAATGGTGCGATATTTTGTAGGAAATTTATAACAAAGACTTCGATTCAAGCGAAGTCTTTGTTTAATCTTTTTTGTTGCCTTCCATTTCACTAACTTCAATTCTGTAACGATGAACAAGCTATTCACAAGATATCTCTCAAAATTAATTCCTAATTATCAGCAGAAGAAATACTTACTTACTGTAAGTGGTGGAGTAGATTCTGTTGTACTGGCGCGTTTATTCCACGAAAGTGGTTTACAAATAGGTATTGCTCACTGCAATTTTCAATTGCGAGGAAAAGAAGCTAATAAAGACCAAGAAAGTGTGAAGCAATTAGCTTCTGAACTAGATGTTCCTTTTCATTCTATTGCTTTTGATACTAAGCAATTTGCTACTGAAAGAAAACTATCTACCCAAATGGCAGCACGAGAGCTACGCTATACTTGGTTTGAAAAAATACGAAATGAGAATGACTATGATTTTATTGTGACGGCTCATCATGCGAACGATGTAGCCGAAACAGTATTGTACAACTTAACAAAAGAGACAGGTATTGCTGGTGTGCATGGTATTAAGGCAATCAATGGAGCACTTTTACGGCCATTGTTATTTACTACTAAAGAAAAAATTCGTTCCTATGCTGAAGAAAAAGGGTGGAACTGGAGAGAAGATATTTCTAATGAAGATACGCATTACAAGCGCAATTTCATTCGCCAAAAAGTAGTTCCGTTATTAGAAGAGATTAATACTAATGCTATAAAAGGAATCGCTAATTCGTCTGAGCGATTTTATGAAGCGGAAAAAATGGCTAAAACCTTGGTTGAAGCATCCAAAAGATCATTGATTCAAACAAAAGGAGATCAGCAATTGATTCATAAAGAGAATCTATTAGCAATGCCTTCTCCCATTTTTGTAGTGAACGAATTATTGAAAGGTTTTGGTTTTACCTACCATACATTACTACAAGTGGTAGATTCAGTGACAAACCAGCCTGGAGCTAGCTTCTACTCAACATCCCATAGAATATTGGTTGATAGAGAATATTTAGTTGTAACGGAGAAAAAAGAGGTTGAAATTGATCAAATTGAAGTAAGAGAATTGCCAACTACTATTCAGGTAGGGGATAAACGTATTATCATTAATGAAACAGATGATACTACCTTTAGTAATGAAACGGACGAGGCCTTACTGAATACCGATAAGGTTCAACTTCCGTTGGTCATCAGAAAATGGAAAGAAGGAGATCGATTTAGACCGTTAGGAATGAAGGGGTTTAAGAAAGTCAGTGATTTCTTAATTGATAACAAAGTCTCTATGGCAGACAAAGAAAATACGTTGGTAGTTCTTTCAGGAAATGAAATCTGTTGGACAGTAGGTATGAGAATTGACGATCGTTTTAAATTAAAAAATGGTATTCAGAAAGCTATTAGACTGAAATTAGAAGGTTGTTAATGAAAACGGCTCTTTCAAAAAAAATCACACTAGCTCAGAAAGTACGTCAATGTATCGTTGCACTCCTTCTTCTATTTCTTTTAGGTAAATATATTCATCTGCCATATGAGAACGAGCAGAATCTCCTGGCCCCATTTTTAAAGAAGTAGCGGGGATTAACGCCTGATCAGAAGTGGTAGGAGAACCGTAGGTTTTGGCACCATACTTTACAGCTGCTTTTACCAAAGGATGCGATTCTTTAATAAATGATGGTTTAATTCGGGTAGAACGAGCTTTTACTTTTGAAGTTAATTTTTCTTCTAACAAACCAATCACTTCTTCGTGAGAATAGCATTCCGTTAATCGAATATCAATTGTAAATACACATTCTTTTGGTACTACGTTATGCTGTGAACCACCATTTAAAATAGTAACTGTCATTTTAGTATTCCCTAAATAAGGAGATACTTTGTCGAATGAATAATTTTTGATCCATTGAATATCGTCTACTGCTTTGTATAATGCGTTGACACCTTCATCTCTCGCTGCATGACCTGCTTTTCCTTCAGCGGTAGCATCTATTACTAATAATCCTTTTTCGGCTATGGCAGCATCTAGTAGAGTAGGTTCACCAACAATGGCACAGTCTATTTTAGGTAAGTCAGGATATAATAATTCTATTCCTCCTTTACCAGATATCTCTTCTTCAGCGGAAGCTGCAAAAATGATATTATAGGCTAGGTCTTTTTTATCATAAAAAAAAACGAAAGCGACTAATAAGGAGACTAAACAGCCACCAGCATCGTTACTACCTAAACCATACAGTTTACCGTCTTCTATAGAAGGTAAAAATGGATCTCTTGTATAACCTTTATTTGGCTTTACTGTATCGTGATGTGAGTTAAGTAAAATAGTAGGCTTCGCATCATCAAAATATTGATTCTTTGCCCAGATATTATATTGTACCGAAGAAAAAGGGATCCCTTTCTCTGTAAGGAAATCAGTGAGAAGAGCATGTGTGTCATGCTCTTCTTTACTGAAAGATTGTGTTTGTATTAACTTTTTAAGTAAGCCTATGGCCTGTTGTTGTAATTCAACGATTGAATGTGCCATAGTTTAATTCATTTATACTACTTGCTTTACTACTGTTTCTCCTGCTCCAACTAGCGTTCTAAATTCTGCTAGTCTGTCAATTAGTTCTTGTGTTTCTGCTACTGTAATGTGTTGATGTGTATCGCACTTAGCTGTACCTGATTCTATTAGTACACCATCGTATAAATATTCATTTTCACTTACTTTCATTTTCATTGCCTCTACCGTAAGGTCTACTATCTTGTCTCTAAGCTTAGGTCCTACTGAGTGACTTGGATCAAAGTACATATTTACTTTAGCATCTCCTGCATGACGAATTTTAGTTCTTTTTGCCATATAATGAACAGGTAAACTTCTAAATAATGGAAGATCAGTCACATTACTCTTGTGATAGTCTCCAGTCATTTCTAATCCTTCTGGCAATGGTAATGTACACCCACGTTGGATCATATTCACTTCAGGAGCTAAAGAAGCATAGTTAGCTAATCCATCCCATACTACTTCAATATTTGTTTTACCTTCAAATTTAGGGCTTTCAGCAGTTGTATAGTCTTCACCTAACCACTTACCGTTTTTAATCCCCACTGACCAGCCATGCTCTTGAGCAAAACCACCCATTTGGCGTAAGTGCCATCCTAACTGATCAACAGCAGAATTCCATACCATAAAAGGACTATCAGCAAATGATTTTTTAATACATGTTAACTGAATAGCAGGAAGCATAATTTCTGTAGAACACATTAAACCTGTGTCTTTGTATATTTTCTCAGCCATTTGAACTGTTGGCAATGGCACCAAGTCATCCGCATTACCTCCGTTACCGAAGATATCAAAGTTCTTCATGATAGCATCAAAATCGTATCCCATGAAACCACCATCAGAGTTTACTCCATCGAAGTTTGTTCTAGATTTTAAACCTACAGTTCGTGTACCAAATACTGCTTGTTTTCCGTTTGCTTTCATCTCTGCGATCTGATAGACTTCATCAATATTGAAATCATCTAAGGAATCAGGACCTGCAAAAATTTTTAACTCTGGGTTTTTCATGATAATCGGAAATTTTCTACTACTTATCTAAATTCATTTTAAGGGAACAAATATATTAATATTTATTTCTATATTCATTTTTTAATTCAACTTAAACAGGAAAATAATTATGGGATTCATGAAAGATTTCAAATCCTTTCTAATGAAAGGAGATATTGTCAGTCTAGCTACCGCTGTAGTAATTGGTGGTGCATTTAGTAAAGTAGTAGGCTCTGCTGTAAAGGATATTATTATGCCAATAGTAGGTGTAATAACAGGAGGAACAGATTTCACACAAAAGTTCATTGCTCTTGATGGCAATGTATATAAAACATTAGCTGCTGCAAAAGAAGCAGGTGCTGCTGTAATGACTTATGGTAACTTAATACAAGCTATCATAAACTTCGTAATTGTTGGTTTATTTGTATTCTTAGTATTAAAGGGATATGAAAAATCTAAAAAGAAAGAAGAAGCTGCTCCAACTACTCCTCCTGCACCTTCTAAAGAAGAAGTTCTTCTTGGAGAAATCAGAGACTTATTGAAAAAATAAGCTTTACTTAAATTTAGTAAAGTCATAAAAAAAGGCTGCTTGAATTATCAAGCAGCCTTTTTTATGTTATGCTGTTTCTTTTTTCCCTGAAGGAATAAATTCAGTTACTTGAATGGTTTCTTTAGTTGATACATCTATCATCCCAAAGCCTAAATGGCAATAATCTCCTAGTCCACACGTGTACACAAAATCTTGTACTTCTGGTTCTGCGTATAAAGTAAATGGTAATGTATACCCCACTCTATCTTGAACCTCATCAATAGCGTACTTTCTTGAAATCTTTTTATTATTTGTAATCATCTTATTGATATAAGAATAATCAGGAACAAATTGAAAGTTAAAAAAACGATTCAGCTGTTCTCTAGAATAAAAATTAGACCGTTCCATTCTATCCATAATTAATTCGTACAAGCAATCTGAAAATTCATCACTTGTAGGTGAGAGGATTTCTTGCGTCTCATTTATTATGATGGGTGAAATACAGAGATACTTTGTTTTGTTTTGAAAATTAGGTATCTGCTCTATATCAATCCTGTTTAGGGTTAAATTAAGGTCACCTATAGTTATCCTATTTTGTTCAGATAGTCTTTCTGCAATCTCTTTTATAATCTGTTCTTCCTTGCAAGAGACTACTAACGTAACTTTATTTGAACAATAGTGTAACCCTTTTCTCCCAACTTTCGTTTGACCTTTTAGACCAGAAAAATTAATATCAATTTCAGAATCAATTTTAGTTAGACTCTTAATAAATTTATAAATATGAAGTTGGTGATGAAAAGGTAAACTTGATCCTCTATTGTTTAAATTAAATACAATACGTACTCGCATAAGTTAGGCAGTTTTAAATAGCAGTTTTTTTAACTAAAATTTAGCACATTTATTCCATAAAAACAATGAAATGGTATCGTAAAGCTGGTTAAAAGACTATTTATGTTTAATAAATATAGTATATTATTACACAAAAAACAAAACAAATAAAATTAGAAATGGAAGAAACAGCTACTTTTGGTTCAGGATGTTTTTGGTGTACTGAAGCCGTATTTCAACGAATAAAAGGCGTTCAAGAAATCGTTTCAGGATACACTGGCGGAAATAAAGAGAACCCTACTTACGAAGACATTTGTACAGGGACTACAAACCATGCAGAGGTAATACAAATAATGTTTGACTCTTCTATTATTAGCTATAAACAACTTTTAGAGTTGTTCTGGAAAATGCACGACCCTACTACTTTAAATAAACAAGGAAACGATATAGGCACACAGTACCGGTCTGTCATTTATTATCATAATGATGAACAAAAAGGTCTGGCTGAGAAATATAAAGAAAAGTTAGATAAAAGCGGGGTTTACGATTCACCGGTAGTTACTGAAATTAGTAAACTTCCTGTTTTCTATGCTGCAGAAGACTACCATCAAAACTATTACAACCTGAATAAAGACAAAAACCCTTACTGTTCGTATGTTATACGTCCAAAAGTTGAAAAGATAGAAGCCTTATTTAAAGAATAAAATGAATACATGGCTCTACATTCTACCGTACAACGTACAAATCAACTATTTTATCGAAAGAAACTGTTTTTTTGAGTTTCTGATTTGTATCTTGTACAGATAGAAAATAAAAAAGATATAATTATGTTAGATTCAATTTTAAGTTCATTAACACAACAAGTCACTCAGAAAATTGCTGATCCTAGTGAGCCTCAGTTCGACCTTCCACAAGATAAAATGAATGATGCTTTTGCGTTAGCTAAGGAATCTATTTTAGAAAAATTCACTGGTTCTATACAAGAGGATGATGACGAAGGAAACGAAATGGGCTTTGCTTCGGTGATGAATCTTTTTAATGGTAAAAAGGATATTGGTTCTAGTTCTTTAACTGGAGGAATTGTAAACAATTTTGCTAGTAAACTAATCACTAAATTAGGTGTGCCTGAATCCATGGCTGGTGTTGTGGCAAGCTTTATTATCCCTAAAGTATTAGGTGAAGTAAACAATGCAACTCCTAGTTCTGGCTTACAACAAAATGACCTCACAAGCCTTTTAGGAAATGATGTAGTGAAAAACTTAATCGGTGGAAACACTGGTGGCGGAATAGCAAGTAGCTTAATTGGTGGTTTATTCAAATAAATACACTTTACACCACAAAAAATCATCAAAAGGGTTGAATAGTTTTTTTTCAACCCTTTTTTGTTAGACTCTCCTTAATATTTATATTTTTCTTTCCATAAGAAACTTAACCTCTTCCTTAGCTCTTCTTCTCTTGGATTTCTCCCTGGGTCATACAGTTTCGATCCAGTGATACTGTCTGGCAAATACTCTTGCTCAGAAAAGTTATTATCATAGCTATGGCTGTATTTATACCCTTTTCCATAACCTAGCTCTTTATTCAATTTTGTATAGCCTCCTCTAAGGTGTAAAGGAACTTGTAAATCTCCTGTTTTTTTTACTAACGACTGTGCTTGATTAATAGCTTCGTAAGAGGCGTTACTCTTTGGTGAGCTAGCTAAATAAGTAGCTGACTGAGAAAGAATAATTCTAGCCTCTGGATATCCAATTACATTTACTGCCTGAAAGCAGTTTGTTGCCATAACTAATGCCGTAGGGTTCGCATTACCTATGTCTTCTGATGAAAAAATCACCATCCGTCTAGCAATAAATTTAGGATCTTCTCCTGCTTCTATCATTCGAGCTAACCAATAAACTGCTCCATTTGGATCGCTCCCCCTCATAGATTTTATGAATGCAGATATTACATCGTAGTGCATGTCTCCATTCTTATCGTAAGAAGCTGCTTTATGTTGCACCACAGATTCTACCAATTCATTCGTGATAGCAATTTCTTGCTGATCTGTACCTTGAACGATGAGTTCAACTGTATTCAATATTCTTCTTCCATCTCCTCCAGACAAACGAAGTAAGGCCTCTGTTTCTTCTAATGTAATGGTTCTCTCTTTTAGAAATTCATCTCGATCTAATGCTTGATGAACTAATGAAATCAATTCTTCTTGTGAAAAGGCTTGCAAGACATATACTTGACATCTTGAAAGCAAAGCTGAATTCACTTCAAAAGAAGGATTTTCTGTCGTTGCTCCTATGAGTGTAATCAAGCCTTTTTCAACGGCTTGTAATAAGGCATCTTGTTGGGATTTATTAAACCGATGAATCTCATCGATAAAAAGAATAGGATTGGTGTACAGCCTAGCTTGTTCAAAGACGTTTCTTACTTCTTTGATCCCAGAGCTTACGGCATTGAGTTTAAAAAATTTAACGTCTAACAGGTTAGCAATGATATTGGCTAAAGTAGTTTTACCTACCCCTGGAGGTCCCCATAACACAATAGACGGAATACGCTTGGACTTAATCATTTTACGAAGGATACCATCTTTTCCTATAAGGTGTTTTTGACCTACAAAATCATCTAGATTAGAGGGACGTAAACGTTCAGCAAGTGGAGCGGTGCTTCCTAGCATTTCGACAGAGATTTAGATTGAGCTAAAATTTGTTCTTTACTATCAGTAGAAAAACCACTTTCTTCTGCTTTCTCAAGCTTTGTTCTAATCGAATTAATTTGGGCTTGTTGTTCTTTCATATAATTAAACAATATAAACGGTTTAAAAACCCTATTTTATTTGTGCTTCCAGATTGTCCTTAAAAACAACCTGGAAGATGTAATTTACAAAACTACCGTATTTCAGTCATTACAAACGAATACTGTTAGACTTTTTCTTCTTAACACCCACATTCTCCAACAAAGGGTTCTATCAATATTTGTCCATTGGGCATTATCACTTTTACTTTTCCTGTTTTCTTCCAAACTTCACCTGAAGTTCTCTCGTCAGTTTCAAATATTATTTCCACTTCAAAATCAGATTGCCTTTTGTCATCCAGATCAATTTTTATTATCTCGTTATTAATTTTAACAAAAGCTGTCCCCGAATAGTAATTGTCTAGATAAAGATATTTGCCATTTTCGAAATCTAAACTATCTT
>JBGCEI010000134.1:0-4419 GCA_045106295.1 Cyclobacteriaceae bacterium | reverse complement strand
GATTTATCCAGCTTTTTCGTACTGATTCCTTTTCTGAAATTCAATCGATCATCTCCTGTTGTTTCTACAAAGGCTTGTTTATTCTCTACTTTGTAGATACCCAAAGCTTCACAATGGTCGTTATTCATCGTAACGCCTGTATATTTCACAATAAACAGATCTCCATCTTTTATATTGGGATGCTTAGAAACAGACTGTAAGTGCGTATGAATATCGTTAGAAAGAGACATAAAGTCCTTACTCTCTTGATGAATACTTTCAGAGAGTTTAAACAACACATTCATATCTTTATCGATATCATGCTTAAACTCATAGGTTTCTGAAACAGATTCAAATGGCTTTAGAAAAATATTGAGTAGTAATTCTTCCTCTTCGGCATCAATGTCGTAATCACTTTCATTGAGACTAGATCGTTCTGGTTCTACACTAATTTTATGAAAGGTAATGTGGTCAATACTTGCTACGTTCGAATCGATCATCTTTGATTAAATTACAAATTCCAAAAAGCAAATTTCAAACCTTAGAATCTAAAAGTCTTACAGTCTAAGAACCTCAATTAAATAGCCCACTTCAACCAAGCAGATCCCCATGTAAATCCACCTCCAAAAGCTGCTAAAATAATATTATCTCCTTTTTTGAGCTGATCTACATAATCAAACATCGCTAACGGAATGGTAGCCGCTGTGGTGTTTCCATATTTATGGATATTGATCATTACTTTATCCATAGAAACGCCCATTCTATTGGCTGTTGCGTCAATGATACGTTTGTTTGCCTGATGAGGAACTAACCAAGCGACATCGTCTGCAGAAAGATTATTTTTCTCCATAATCTCTGCTGAAACATCTGCCATACTAGTTACGGCATATTTAAAAACAGATTTCCCGTCTTGAAATAAGAAGTGCTCTCTATTCTCAATAGTTTCAAGAGAAGCTGGTTTTCTACTTCCCCCAGCCTTTTGATGCAAGAATGGAAGACCTGCTCCATCAGACTTCAAAATACTATCTTGTAAGCCTAATCCTTCTGTATTTGGCTCTAGTAATACAGCTCCTGCCCCATCACCGAATAAAATACATGTAGTTCTGTCTTCATAATTTGTGATAGCAGACATTTTATCTGCTCCTACTACTATTACTTTCTTGTACATCCCAGACTCTATGTACTTAGCCCCAGTAGTTAAAGCATATAAAAAACCTGAACAAGCAGCTGAAATATCAAACCCAAATGCATTTTTAGCACCTATCATATCACCTAAGACATTAGCTGTAGATGGGAATACAAAATCAGGTGTAATAGTAGCTACTATGATAAGATCTACATCTTCCGCATTCGTACCTGTTTTTTCTAATAAGGGTTGAACTGCACCATAGGCTAAATGAGAAGTTCCTTTCCCTTCTCCTTTTAGAATACGTCTTTCTTTTATCCCTGTACGAGAAACAATCCACTCGTCATTGGTATCTACTATTTTAGCTAATTCTTCGTTGGTCAATACATAATCGGGAACGTACCCGTGAATCCCTGTAATGGCTGCTGTTACTTTATTAGACATACATTTATCTTTTTAAGGAAGAGATTATTTCAACTCTTTTTTCATTTTTTCAGTTACTCCTGACTTAGCAATACGCTCTGAAAGAAGAATCATATTTTTAATAGCCTCTGGAGTAGATTTACCGTGACCAATAATCACATCTTCGTTTAATCCAATAATTGGACTCCCTCCCATATTTTGGTAGTTGAATAAATCTAAAAAGTCATCTTGTATACCTCTTTTAGAAAGAAGCTCATAAAAAGATTCCCCCATTTTTAAGAGTACATTCCCTGTAAACCCATCACACACAATTACATCTGATGTATCTAAGAAAAGATCACTTCCCTCTAAATTACCAACAAAATCAATGTTTTTATTCAGGTCCATCAGCTGGTGAGCTGCTTGGGTAAGTAGAGTTCCTTTAGATTTCTCTTCCCCTAAGCTAATCAACCCTACTCTTGGTTTATCTACTTCGAACAAGTATTTGTAATAAATAGAACCTACAGTAGCAAACTGATCTAGTACATCAGCCTTACAATCAGCATTTGCACCAGCGTCTAATAAAATCCCATAATTTCCTCTTTCTTTGGGAAAGAATCCAGCTATTCCTGGTCTAATAATCCCTTCTATGGTTTTGATGCTAAACATAGCTCCTACCATCATAGCACCAGTATTACCTGCTCCACAGAAAGCATCTACTTTCTTTTCTTTCAATAGATGGAAACCTATATTGATACTAGAATTTCTTTTTTGAGTAATTGCTTTGGTAGGGTGTTCTTCCATACCAATTGTTTCTTCGGCATGGACGACATGAAAAGCATCTAGGTCTACTCCTAGTTCTTTTGCTCTGTCTTGTAATATTTTTTCATTCCCTACTAACGTGATAGTAGAGGAAATTAGATTTTCACTTATTAGCTTTTGAGCTCCGAGCAATACACAATCAGGTGCATGATCTCCCCCCATAGCATCAACTGCAATATTCATGTAGATGAGTTAAAAATTGAATACTAAAAGTGGCACTTTGAACTTGATATTCAAAGTAAAAAAGAAAAAACCTCTAGATTGTCTAAAGGTTTTAGTGTTTTTAAGCTTCTGCTTTTTCCGCTACTACTTCTCCTTTGTAGTATAATTTCCCTTCGTGCCAGTGAGCTCTATGTAGTAAGTGAGCCTCTCCTGTAGTTTGGCAAATACCAAAACTAGGCGCAGTAGTTTTGTAATGAGTTCTTCTTTTATCTCTTCTTTGTTTCGAGATTTTTCGTTTAGGATGTGCCATTGTATACTAAATTAATTTTTTATTCAATAATTTTTTCAAGTCATTCCATCGAGGATCACCTTCCTCTTCTATGTCTTCCCGATCAGTTTCCTGAAAGGTAGTGTAAATCGTTAACTCGTCGTCTTTTCCTTTGTATCTAGGGTGCAATTTCTTTAAAGGGATAGCAATCATAATAAGGTCATACACATATTGAGCAACATTTATTTCTTGTTGACCAAATGGAATATTAACCAAATTTTCGTCTATCTCTTCGTAGGTTTCTGCATACCTAAAAATAACAGTGTCTTTTGTAGCAATAGGATAATTAAACTTCTCGACACTTCTGTCGCATTCTAACTCTACTTCTCCCTGAATATCAAATTCTATTTGAATGTGACGTTCAGTTTTTGTTAGTGCTAGATTGGCGTTTAACTGCCCTTTTTCTACTAATTGACTCTCAAAGAACTTAAAGAACGAATCCTTTATTTCATATTGAAAATCATGTACTTCATCGCTAAGTCCAACTATCTCAATAGTAAAATTTCTTAACTCTTTTTCCATGGTTACTCCAAAATGAAGCGCAAAATTAACAATTTAATTTGAATTTAGAAACAGATAAGCAAAGTATTATTGAGGGAAGCAGATTCTAAATTACAAAAAACAATCTTTTATTTGTGACTATCGTTTTGTTTGTTTCAACTCTCGTTGTAACTGCTTTACTGTAAATGTAGATCCATCAGGGCTCCAGCCTGGTTCACCAAAAACGTACATCAGTACTTCATACAGATTCTTAGCTCCTTTTACGTCTCGCCATATATTCTTGTACTCATGAGATACAATAATTAAAGGGTTATGAGAATTAGGTTCGTCTGTAACTCCATATTCTATTTCAATTTCATCATCATACTGTTTCCAGCTCCCAAACACCTTATCGAACAGATTTAAATAACCTCCATGGTTCTTGTCCATATACTCTACATTCCTAGCATGATGTACTTGATGTTGTCTGTGTGTATTTAAAAATTTCTCTAAAAAACCTAAATGAGGAACGTACTGAGTATGTAGTTGAAATTGCCAAAGCGCTTCAATGCCCAAACATACCAAAACCATTTCAGGGTGGAAACCAATAGCCGGAAGCCACATATAAAATAACGGCTTGTACAGAATAGTAAACCAACCGTTACGCAGCCCTGTACCAAAATTATAATGAGCGGATGAGTGATGTACACTATGAGCGCCCCACATAAAGCGTACTGTATGATTAAACCTGTGTAGCCAATAGTAACAAAAATCATCCAAGAATTGACATATAATCCACAGATACCAAGCCCAACCAAAAGATTCATACCCCATTATATTTGTTCGTACTCCATTTACTTCAGGATTAAATAATTCATAGACTACATAAAAAATAGTAGCTGCAGAAACAATCTTAATCAATGGAGCAAGTATCACAGCACCTAAGCCCATAGAAGTACTAGCTGCTAAATCTTTTGTATCGTATAATTCTTTGTTGTTATGACTTTTGCTGTAAGCAAGCTCTAATAATACAAGTGCTGCAAAACAAGGTACTCCCCAAGTAAGAGGGTTTATAAATTCAATGTTCATTACTTAGATTAAATAGGTTTCTATTTCTAGA
>JBGCEI010000133.1:0-3348 GCA_045106295.1 Cyclobacteriaceae bacterium | reverse complement strand
GGAGAAGCTCCAAACTAAATTTTTACGACATGGCAAGATTAACAAAGAAGCAAAAAGAGGCACAAGCAAAGGTAGATACTAATAAAATCTATTCTTTAGAAGAAGCTTCAGCTTTACTAAAAGAAATTACATATACAAAATTTGATGCTTCTATAGATTTAGCAATTAGATTGGGTGTAGATCCACGAAAAGCCAATCAAATGGTGCGTGGTGTTGTTTCATTACCACACGGTACAGGTAAAGACATGAAGGTGCTTGCGCTAGTAACTCCAGATAAAGAAGACGAAGCTAAAGCAGCTGGTGCTGATTATGTTGGGTTAGATGAATACTTACAGAAAATTAAAGAAGGTTGGACAGATGTTGACGTTATCGTTACAATGCCAAGCATAATGGGTAAGTTAGGACCGTTAGGTAGAGTATTAGGGCCAAGAGGTCTTATGCCAAACCCCAAGACTGGCACAGTGACTATGGATGTAGCTAAGGCAGTTGCAGAAGTAAAAGCTGGTAAAATAGATTTTAAAGTAGATAAAACTGGTATTGTACATGCACCAATAGGTAAAGCATCGTTTAGTACTGATAAGATTATTGGGAATGCTCAAGAATTGTTATCTACGATTATGAAGTTGAAGCCAACATCGTCAAAAGGGGTGTATGTAAAGAGTATTTACATGTCTAGTACCATGAGTCCAAGTATCTCAATTGACACAAAAATAGGATAGTAGTTAAACTTAGAGTATTATGACAAGAGAAGAAAAATCCCAAGTAATTGATGAGTTGACTGCTCAATTAGCAGATAATACAAATATCTATTTAACAGATATCTCTGGATTAAATGCAGTAGCAACTTCAAACTTAAGAAGAGCGTGTTTTAAAGCTAATATCAAATTGGCTGTAGTAAAAAACACATTGCTTGAGAAGGCTATGGAAGCATCGGATAAAGATTTCGGTGATTTACCAACGACTTTAAAAGGAAATACATCAGTGATGTATTCTGAAACAGGAAATGGTCCGGCCAAAGTAATTAAAGAATTCCGTAAAAAATCTGAAAAGCCTTTATTAAAAGGTGCTTTTATCGAGGAGTCTATTTACATCGGAGACGATTTATTAGATGCCTTAGTAGATATTAAGTCTAGAGAAGAGCTTATTGGTGAAATTATTGGATTATTACAATCACCTGCTAAGAATGTTATCTCTGCACTTAAATCGAGTGGAGGAACAATTGCTGGCATCGTTAAGACTTTATCTGAAAGATAAAGTTATTACAAAACATTACACACATTAGAAAATTATATTATAACACACATTTATTAAAACAATAGAAAAATGGCAGATTTAAAAGATTTCGCAGAACAATTAGTTAACTTAACTGTAAAAGAAGTTAACGAATTAGCAACTATATTAAAAGATGAGTACGGTATCGAGCCTGCAGCTGCTGCAGTAGCTATGGCTGGACCTGCTGCAGGTGGTGGAGACGCTGCTGAAGAGCAAACTGAATTTGATGTAATCCTTAAAGCCGCAGGTGGTTCTAAGTTAGCTGTAGTAAAATTAGTTAAAGAATTAACTGGTTTAGGATTAAAAGAAGCTAAAGGTTTAGTTGATGATGCACCAAGTGCAATCAAAGAAGGTGTTTCTAAAGATGAAGCTGAAGGCTTAAAAACTTCTTTAGAAGAAGCTGGAGCTGAGGTTGAGCTTAAGTAAGTTTCCCTTATCAACAACATATGGTTTAGGTCTGGAGTCGTACTCTAAGACCTAAACCCTTTTGTGTATATAAACGTTATATACATTTACTAGTATTTTTTAATAAAAATCTCGTTCAACAATGTTAGCAAAAAAGGCTGAAAGAATTAATTTCTCTTCTATTGTAAATAGGACAGATTACCCAGACTTTTTGGATATCCAAATAAAATCCTTCCAGGATTTTTTCCAATTAGAAACAAAGTCAGAAGAAAGAGGTGCTGAAGGTTTGTACAACACCTTCATGGAAAACTTCCCAATCACAGACACGCGTAATCAATTCGTATTAGAATTCTTAGATTACTTCATTGATCCACCTAGATATTCTATAGAAGAATGTATCGAAAGAGGATTAACTTATAGTGTGCCTTTAAAAGCAAGATTGAAACTATATTGTACGGATCCAGAACATGAGGATTTCGAAACAATCGTTCAAGATGTATATTTAGGTACTATTCCTTATATGACACCGAGTGGTACGTTTTGTATTAACGGAGCTGAGCGTGTTGTAGTTTCACAATTACATAGATCACCTGGTGTGTTCTTTAGCCAGTCGTTTCATGCTAATGGTACTAAATTGTATTCAGCAAGGGTAATTCCTTTTAAAGGATCTTGGATAGAATTTGCTACGGATATCAATAGTGTGATGTATGCTTACATTGTTAGAAAGAAAAAATTACCGGTTACAACTTTGTTCAGAGCTATTGGTTTTGAACGTGATAAAGATATTTTAGAAATTTTTGATCTTGCAGAAGAAATAAAAGTTTCTAAATCTGGTTTAAAGAAAGTTATCGGTCGCAAACTAGCTGCTCGTGTATTGAATACATGGCATGAAGATTTCGTTGATGAAGATACTGGTGAAGTAGTATCTATAGAGCGAAATGAAATTGTATTAGATCGTGACACAGTTATAGATAAAGACAATATTGAAGAAATTCTTGAGGCGGAAGTAAAAACGATTCTTTTACACAAAGAAAGTGCGCAGCAAGGAGATTACGCAATCATTCATAATACATTACAGAAAGATCCAACAAATTCTGAAAAAGAAGCTGTTGAGCATATCTATAGACAATTAAGAAATGCTGAGCCGCCAGATGAGGAAACTGCTCGTGGTATTATTGATAAATTATTCTTTTCTGACCAACGTTACTCTTTAGGTGAAGTAGGTCGTTATAGAATGAATAAGAAACTTCAGTTAGATATCGGTATGGACAAGCAAGTCTTAACCAAATTAGATATCATAACTATTATAAAATATTTAATAGAGCTTATCAACTCTAAAGCAGAGATTGATGATATTGATCACTTATCTAACCGTCGTGTGCGTACAGTAGGTGAGCAGTTATCTTCTCAGTTTGGTGTTGGTTTAGCTCGTATGGCTCGTACTATTCGTGAGCGTATGAATGTACGTGATAACGAGGTATTTACTCCAATAGATTTAATTAATGCAAAGACCTTATCTTCTGTTATTAATTCTTTCTTTGGTACAAATCAGTTATCGCAATTTATGGATCAAACGAATCCTCTTGCAGAGATTACGCACAAGCGTCGTCTTTCAGCATTAGGACCAGGTGGTTTATCTAGAGAGCGTGCAGGTTTCGAAGTACGTGATGT
>JBGCEI010000132.1:0-4839 GCA_045106295.1 Cyclobacteriaceae bacterium | reverse complement strand
CGGTCATTAAGTCTTTAATATGAATAGAATAGTTATATTTTTCTTTTTATTAGTGAGTGGAACACCTCTGTTCTCACAGCAGACCATTAGCTTAGAGCAAGCGATACAATTGGCCGTAGCCAAAAATTATAATGTCAGAATTGCTTACAACGACTTCGAAAAGTCTGATGTACAACATCAGGTAGGGAATGCGGGAATGCTTCCTCAAGTAACTGCTACAGGGGCTTATTCTAGAAATTATAATAATTTAGAGATAGGTAGAGGAACTAATCAAGTTCCCACGGGTTGGATAAAGGGAAGAAGTTATAATGGTTTCCTAAATTTAAAACAAACCTTATTTGATGGAGGGAATATGTTTCGGCTGTATGATAAATTAGGTTTAGGAAAAGATTTACAAGGGTATAAAAAGAAGCAAACAATAGAAAATACGATCTCTTCTGTTGTTTCTACTTATCTATCAGTATGCCGAAGTAAACAATTAGTCGCTATTAATAAAGAAGCCATTAAACTATCTACCCAACGGTTAGAAATTGCAGATTCTAGAAGAAAAGCAGGAGCTGCGACAGTAATGGAAGCTTTGACCGCTAAAGTAGATGTTGCAAAAGACAGTAGTCAGTTATTAGCAAATGAGAATAATTTAACTCAAAATAGGCGTCAATTACTCTATTTACTGGCGATGAATCAGGATGAGTTGATTAGGGTTAATGAAGATATTGTTTTGGCAGAGATAAGCCCAGATTCTTTAATAAAACAAGTTACTGCAAGCAATACACTAATTAAGCAAGCTAAAATGGGACAATCCATTTCAGAATTAGACTACCAAGTCTACAAAGGGTCTCGTTTGCCTGTAATATCGTTATCAGCTAGAGGAGGGTACTCTAATTCAGTTAGCCCATTTAATTTTAATTCCTTGACAAAAGGTTATTATTCAGGAGTGGATTTAAACGCTTCTTTTAATGTGTTTAATGGTAATAAAACGAATATTCAGCAACAAGTAAGCAAATTAGAACTTTTGAACAAGGATATTCAACTAGAAGATGTAACGCAGCGAATCGTGAAAGATGCGAAGAACTCACAGTCTGCCTATCAAACAAGGTTGAGACAATATCAGTTTGAAACTCAAAATCTGGCTACTTTTCAAAAGAATTTTGAATTAACAGAGCAAGCGTACAAATTAGGTCGAACAACGCCCATTCAGCTTCGTGAGGCACAAATCAATTTATTAGAAGCTAAAAGAAGGATTTACGAAGCTAAACTAAATATTAAATTAGAAGAGATTGATTTACTGCGCCTTTCTGGTCACTTAATCTCGGTCAATTAAATAGCAGGTTTGTGAAAAAACAGTTTTATTGTTTAATAGCCTTTCTTTTTTTTGACCTTACGGGAAACAGCTCGTTTGCCCAATTGGATACCGAGCATTATATTCCACCGGTGTATGCAAGGGTAGGAGACAGCACTGCTTGTGGTAATCACTACCTTACCTTATCTACTGAGGAAAAACAGTCCTTTCAAGTGGAGATTTATGAAGGATGTATTTTTATTGATTCAGTGACGATATCCAGAGACCGCTCATACACTTATTTTTTAGGTAATTCATACGCTGCAATAGGTGTTGTAAAGCAAAAACAACTCAACACTCCTTTAATCAGAGAAGGATTGTTTGTAAAAGCAAAACACCCTTTTTATGCTGTTATTAACCATAAAACTATTAATCAAGCCGGTTCTTTTGCTGCAAAAGGAAGTTTAGCATTAGGAAGGTCGTTTAGAGCTGGTTTCTTATTGACAGCTGATTCAAAGAACAACTGTTCTATTTGTTCAAACTTTATTTCGTTTATGGCAACGGAAGACCATACAACCGTTACCATAAAAGGTATAAAAAAGAGAAACATAAGAGCACCAGGTGAAAAAGGGAGTAACGACATTAAAATCCTCCTGAATAAGGGTGAATCCTATGTGATAGCCGTACATTCCGATGATTTATACGAAGAGATGAATTTATTAATGGGCTTGTATGTAGTAGCGAATAAACCCATTGCTTTGAATTCAGGTTCTTGGCTGGCAAAAGCATCTGACACTTTAAATAATTATGATATTGGCATAGATCAACTCGTTCCAGTTAATAATCTAGGGAAAGAATATGTAGTAATTAAAGGAGAAGGCGTAAATGAGATGGAAAGAGTGGTAGTGGTAGCTACTCAAAATGATACGAAGGTTATAGTAAATAACAACTTGTCTTTTAATTTGAAATCAGGTGAATACCACATTATGGAAGGGGATCAGTTTTCAAAAAGTAAGAATTTATTCATTTCAGCGTCTAAGCCTATCTATGTATTTCAAAATTTAGCAGGAGCAAAAGGGACAATGACAGCTGGATTTAACCTGATCCCTCCACTAAATGAATGCCCACATGCCACTACTGTAAGTCTTTCAGAAATGAATGTCATAGCCGATTCTGCTTCGGTAAAGATCATATCTAGTGTAGGAAGTAAATTTCAATTGTACGATAGTCAAACGGGAGAACTGCTGTTGCAACGATTAGTTAATGAATCTAATGTTATAGGAACTGAGAAATGGTGTACTTACTCTTTTCTATTACCTAAAGCCATTCAAGGAATACGTCTTTTTTCTACAGGTACTGTAAATGTAGGAGTTTGTTATCATTCTAATAATTTAGGAGCAGCTACTTTTGTAAGTGGTTTTGCTAAAGGTATTGTACTGTCAGCTAAATACCCTATAAATGAGTATGACCCTATTCGTTTGTCAGCTATCTATGCAGGCGGGTTTTCTGTGTTTGAATGGTACAAAGATAATACATTATTAAAAACGACTAAAGAGGCTTACCTAGATGTGAGTAATAGTGGGGAATATTATGTAGTGGCAAAGAAAACGGATTTTTCTTGTGAAATAAGTTCTAATACGCTTCCTATTAAGCATATTGTTTATATTGTAGATCCTTTATTTCCTCCTCAAGAAACAAATGAAAAAGCCGTTCCTGTTAGTGTACTTTTTCAATTTAAAAAACACCAATTGAGAGAATCAGGAAAAGTAAAGTTAGATATGTTTTTTAATTCATTGATTAACTATGAGCAAGTAAAACTCACATTTACTGGACACGCTGACTGTCAAGGAAAAGAAAAAGCAAACGTAAGATTATCCAAGAAAAGGGCTCAAGAAGTAAAAAAATATTTAGTCAAATTAGGCGTACCATCTAAAAACTGTAAGATTCTCTTTAAAGGAAGTTCTGACCCAGTTACTTCCTGTGTCTGTAATTCTTGCTCTGAAGAAGAACATGCCAAGAATAGGAGAGTGGAGGTTAATATTTTTAAGTAAGTAGCCAGCCTTTAAAACGTCTTGTTTTTATTGACTTTTTATCTCCATTTTTAGCTTCCTTTTAGGGTCTAAAAATTGCCTTGCATTTATTTTATTTATTTATCAAATAATTAACGGTCTTAATCCGGGTTTAAAAGCTGATTTGGGACTTTGTTAATCTAAATCTATGAAGCAGAAGATGTAGAAATTGGTGCGTAGGTTGAAATGGTATAGTTCCAAGAAATGAAGGTATTGATGGGGTAAACGTGAGTTAAGTGCGTCTAATTATATTAGTATTACTTATACTACTAGGGCTACTACTGCAAGGGATTTACAACATTTGGTTGAAATAAATGCATTAACCAAATCTGGTGAAAGAAAAAGTACTCGATATTATCTTAATCTTGACGAATGATAAATTAGTAATATATGAAAATGACCAAACAGGAGTCGGACTTATAAATCGCTGATAATCAATCAGTAAGCTATTTTCTAAATTTTAGATAGAATAAAAAAAGTCTCAATACACGCTGTAAAAGCTGTTTTGAGACTTTTGTGCACTGTACGGGAGGAAAGTCGAACCACTTGAAGTGCGATTCCAGCCTAATTTTAAGCTTTTAGTGCTTTATTTTGTACTAGCTTTGTCTTTTTTATGGAACGATTCTAATCAGCTATACAATCGTTGTTAACGAATTTATTGTCTCTTTACACTCTTCTATAAAATCATGATCTATCTGACTAGTATCTACTTCTTGACTAAAACTAATAATCAACGAGAGTAAATAGTTTTTTAGGGAGTCATTTAGTCCACTTTCTTTGGGATCATACAGCTGATAAGCCATTTCTCTTCCAAATTGTTCGGATATTTTCTCATACGTTTCTTCTGGGCTAGTACTATCTGTGTGTTGTTCTATCTCTTTTTCATAGTTACTATTCAAAACCGTATAGTACCATGCTTGTAAACTAGATTCACTCAAAGAAGAAATGTAGCTCTCAATAAAGGGAACAACTGTCGCATAGTCTGTACCTTGGAATGCTGTAGGAACATAAGAAGTAGGAGTACTTTCACCCCAGTGAAGCAATATGTGCTTTTCGGCTACTTCATTCCCACTCCAATCATAACAGGTTTCAAGAAGCGTTAGAAAGAACTCTTTTTTTAACACCTGAGTAGTATAGTTTAGAATAACCCTACTAAAGGGTCCTGTAATTAATAACTTATTTTCAGTAGATATAAAGGGGTTTTCCGATTGTTTCATCATAATCTTGTTGGCTTATTCTGTAAAAATAGGAGTATCATTTGACTTGAAAACAAATAAATTCACATTTATTCTTTCCTGTAATTCCAACTTTTTTCTAGCATGTAGAATAAAAGCTTCAAACAAATTCTAAATTTTTAAAAGGCTTTATCTACCATTAATCCCAAATTACCATTAAATTGAGTCTTTAGTTTTCAGATTAATAAAAACCACTTTTTGCCTTCTAATGAAAAATTTTAAAGATAGAGCTAATTTTATTTGGTCAATTGCAGAC
>JBGCEI010000131.1:0-3685 GCA_045106295.1 Cyclobacteriaceae bacterium | reverse complement strand
ATTTCTAACTTAGGAATGTTCGGTATCGAATCGTTTACTTCTATCATTAACGCCCCAGCGTCATGTATTATGGCAATAGGAGGAATCAAACAAGTACCAGTTGTAAAAGACGGTCAGCTTGTTCCTGGTAATGTAATGAAGGTTACACTAACATGTGATCACAGAGCAGTAGATGGTGCTATTGGTGCAGCATTCTTACAAACATTAAAAGGTTTATTAGAAGATCCAGTAAGAATCTTAATCTAAGCCTTCTAAGCGTACAAACTAATGACACAAAAACCGACTTCTTGTCGGTTTTTGTGTTTAACAACTTTAGGCTTCGTCATTCCCTCGAGGGAGGGGATTCTAAGCATGATAATGTACCGTTGAAGGGCTTGTGCCAAGATTGATTGAGATCTCCGATTTCTCGGGGATTACGGTAAACCATAGTTAGAAAACATGGATAAGAACATATTTAAATAAAAAAAGATGTCTAAAATAAAATCTACCACAGTATTAGGTGTATTGCACAACGGAGAAGTATCTCTAGGTGCAGATGGTCAAGCCACTATGGGAGCTACCGTAGCAAAAAGTAATGTAAAGAAAATCAGAAAGCTAGAAGGCGGTAAAATCTTAGTTGGTTTTGCAGGTTCTACAGCTGATGCTTTTACGTTATTAGAGCGCTTAGAAGAGAAGTTAGCTACTTACAAAGGGAATATGCGTAGAGCGGCAGTAGAATTAGCAAAAGACTGGAGAACAGACCGTTACTTACGTAAATTGGAGGCAATGATGATCACAGCGAGTAAAGATGAGTTGTTAATCATTTCTGGTACGGGCGATGTGTTGGAACCAGACAATGGTATTGCAGCCATTGGTTCAGGAAGTATGTACGCACAATCTGCTGCTACTGCTCTAAAAAAGCACGCAACTGAGCTTTCTGCTAAAGAAATGGTAGAAGAAGGACTGCATATTGCTGCTGATATCTGTATTTATACGAACCATAATTTAGTAATCGAAAGTTTGTAGATTATCTGGCTATGACCAGATAATTATGTTTATCTGTCTATAGCCAGATATTTCATTTTATCTGCCTATAGACAGATATTTTGTTATTTAGAAGAGTTTATTCTATATTTAGCATAGTATATAGTCATTCATGCGAAGGCAGGAATCCCGAACATAGGTGGTTCGTTCGGTGAGATTGCTTCACTTTGTTTGCAATGACGTGTAAAAAATCGAAAAAACAGGTTTTCCATGATAGCCATCCTAACAGGAGATATTATTAATTCTAGAGAACTGAAAGATTCAAATGAATGGATTGTTCCATTCAAAGAAGCATTTAATTCATTGGGTAATGAACCTAAGAACTGGGAAATCTTTAGAGGAGATAGTTTTCAGCTAGAAGTAGCGCCAGAAAATGCATTGTATGTAGCTATTCAACTCAAGACGACTGCCAAAAATATTCTTCCTCTTGATGTACGCATAGCGATAGGAATAGGAGAGAAGGAGTATGATTCCGAGAACATAACAGAATCAAATGGAGAGGCTTTTATTAATTCGGGAGAACAGTTCGATGAATTAAAGAAAGTAACTCTTGCTATAAAATCTCCTTGGAAAGAAGTAGATGAGCAATTAAACCTGTCTTTAGAACTAGCTTTATTAACAATGGATAATTGGTCCCAAAATTCAGCAGAGATTTTTAAGTTATCCATGAAGAACCAAAAAATAACTCAAAAGGAACTAGGTGACCAATTAGGCATTACACAAGGAAGAGTAAGTGAGCGACAAAAAAGAGCTGGTTTTGATGAAATTATGAAATTAGAAAGTCACTACCGTAAACTAATCAGCGCTAAGGTATAATGGTCGTACTTCTTTCTCTCATAGTATGTCATTTACTGGGTGATTTCTGCCTACAACGCTACAGTTGGGTGATTGACAAAGAAGAAAACAAACTCTCTTCAAAAGGGCTGTATTACCATATATTGATTCATACAGCTTTGTTGGCTGTGTTTGTAGTCGCTTTTCCAATGTGTTGGATAGGCGCACTGGTGATTCTACTGATACACTTTGCTATCGATAGTTTAAAAGTATGTGCTACCAACTCTTCTAATAAAATAGGACTCTTCTTTTTAGATCAGTTCTTACACTTAGCTGTTATTTTTGGTGTCTACGCCTACTATTTCCCTTTACCTACTGGCTGGTTGTCAAAAGAGATTGTTAACTATAGTTTACTACTAATTAACTGTGTGATTTTTATAACATACGGAGCATCTGTTATCATTCAAGTGGTTATCTCTAAATGGATCCCTGAAAAAAAGGAAGGTAAGCAAGAGTCTTTACAAGGAGCTGGTAAACTAATCGGCATTGTAGAACGTTTATTGGTTTTTGGATTTGCCGCTACGGCTAATTGGGAAGTAATTGGCTTCTTATTAGCTGCCAAGTCCGTATTTCGATTTGGAGATTTAAGAGAAGCAAAAGACAGAAAACTAACGGAATACATTTTAATAGGAACATTACTTAGCTTTGGATTAGCCATCATAGCAGGAGCAGTGTACACACAAATTATAAAACAATGGTAGAAATATTACATAACCCCAGATGCAGAAAGAGTAGAGAAGCACTGCAACTGTTAGAAGAGAAAAATGTAGAACACACTGTGATAGATTACCAAAAAGAGCCATTAACAGTAGAAAAGCTAACAGAAGTGATTAGTCAATTAGGCATACAGCCAGAATCTTTATTACGAAAAGGAGAGGCTATCTACAAAGAACAGTACAAAGGAAAGCAACTAAGTGATTTAGAATGGATAGAAGCCATGGTAGAGCATCCTAAACTAATGGAACGCCCTATTATCATAGCAAATGGAAAAGCTGTAGTTGCAAGACCTGCTGAGAAGATAAATGAGGTGATTTAATATGTGTTAGTTGTAGATTTAATGGATGAAATAACTTTACCATATCATTTGATTATTCCTTCAGTAATTTCAATTCTGGTTTTAGTAATATTATTTGTTAAAAGAAAAAGAATATTTAAAAGTAGAACGAAGAAATGGTTATGGGTAAGTGTGACTATTTTTTTTCTATTCTACTTGTTCATTGTTGGCGGAGCAACTTATTCTGATATTTATGCTCAATGGAATTTAAATCAATTTGATTTAGACAAGGATGGTTTTTTTGGAGGAAATGAAATAACACCCGAACAAGAAAAAGCAATGAGAAACTTGATAAGTGATACGGGAAGGAGTTTTTCATTTATAACGGGTTTAATTTTTTCAGGAATCATTGCTTCTTTTGTTTTTATAATTGGGAGATTAATTGAAAGAATTAAGAAATAGACACAACAAAAAATAGAGTTTAAATAAAATATAATGGTAAAATACATTTACAAAACAAACGAAGAAGTAGCCAAGCAATTTGCAGACTACATCACAAAAAGAATTAATGAATCAGAAGGAGCATTTCATTGGTCTGTATCTGGAGGGAGTACACCTAAAGTACTTTTTTCTTTACTAGCAGATGAATATGCTGATAAAATTGACTGGACAAAAGTACATTTCTACTGGGGAGATGAGCGTTGTGTACCTCCAACAGATGAGGACAGTAACTATAAAATGACTGATGAAAGGTTGTTTAGTAAAGTGCCTGTACCAGCAGAAAATATTCACCGTATTTTAGGTGAGAACGATCCTCAAGGAGAAGCCGAGCGC
>JBGCEI010000130.1:0-7303 GCA_045106295.1 Cyclobacteriaceae bacterium | reverse complement strand
ATGTTTATGCGTATTAATCATTTATTAGTAACCATCACACTATTTTTTAGTGTGCATCTCTCAATTTCTCAACCATTTATTACTACTTGGAAAACGGATAATCCGGGGATTTCAGGACCGACAGAAATAACCATACCTACTGTTAGTAGTGAGAGTTACAATTATGATGTAGACTGGGACAATGATGGTGTTTTTGATGAATTTGGTATTACAGGTGATGTAACCCACGACTTTGGATCAGCAGGAACTTATACGATTAGAATACAAGGCAACTTTCCACGAATATATTTTTTTAGAGGTCCTTCAGACCCTCAAAAGGATCAAGAAAAGATTTTAGATATTAGCCAATGGGGAAATATTTCATGGACTTCTATGAGTAGTGCTTTTTCAGGCTGCTCTAATTTAAACCCGAAATATGCATTAGAGAGTCTATTCCGGGTTTAATCATTAGTACATTCACGATCAATAACATCATCGTCTGAGTCTTCATACGAAAAATCAAGATAGGTACATTTTTTCTTTACCGTATAGATAGTTTTAGCTACTACATCTCCATTAACCCTTGTTATGCAAGAACAGTCTTTTTCTTTATCACATGATGTAGTTAATAAGGAAACCTGACGTAAGACTCTTTGAATACACTTCCTTACTTAGCTAATCGATCAATATTAAGGGTTTTAGCCCATTTAGAACCATAACCCCACTAAAGAATCGAGGTGTAATTCATCTGTTTAAATCCAAAGAATATTTGATTTGCTAGTTGACGTCTTAATCAAGTGGTTATTATGAACTTACTTTGTGTGTACTACACACTAAAATATGTGTGTAATCAGGTGTTTTCAGGAGTAAAGAAGCTGAAGGCTGACAAAAAACCTCCGCCTCAACCAGCCTTATTTCAAGGCTAATAACAACAAAAAGTACGATTATTGAATCTCAAGGGACTTCTATGTCCAATTCTCAAAAACTTTCGGATGATAGTGTTAGAAAGTATAAAAGTTCTTTTTATTATGGAAATCGATGAATATATATGTCTATCTTTTTGTCTGAATCGTACAAGTATTCTTTAGAGAAATTTAATTGCCTTTGATTTTTTTGATTATTGAAAAAGGTGCTATTTCCATAGTATCCCTACCTCATTCTTTAAAAGATCACTCTAAATCTTGTTTCTACTTCCATAATACCAGTTTTACCTTTTATTTAATTCTCTCTAGGCTATACTCACCACAACTTAGCTCATCAGCATAAAAGCATTTTCCTGTAGAGCTAACTGAAATTTGTTTTTTTATTTTATTATCGATCAATAAGTTATAATTCCCAGGAAATAAATCTGCTATAAATACATTGTACTTTTTATAATTACTATTAGGAATAGTGAATTGAGCATTTTTTATTTTTCTTGAACTCTTTTTTCCAAAAAAAACAAGATTATTTCCTACCTCTGCTCCTATAAAGTATTTATTTTCTATTTTTTTAGTTGGAAATTCAACCGCAGATGAATCTTTAATATGCATAACATTTAGAAAATACTGCTTACCTGTTTTTATTTTATTTTCAATATTGATTGTCCAACTACCTGCTTCATGAAGTATAATATCTTTTTCGTACTTCAAGGGCCAGTTTTTCCCTTTCTCACCTATAAATTCTTTGCCCTTACCTCCTATTTTTTTGATACTAACTTCTTCATATATAGGGTGTAAAGTATAATTAATTAATTGCCCTCCGTTAGCATTTTGAATTAACGATTTATTAGTTTGAATTTGAGGTTCTGTCTCCGAGTGTATCATCCATCTTTTGGTGCCTTCATGTAACGTAATAATATGGTCTAGTGTAATAAAACAACCAGGATATTTTTCATTCTCAAAATTTAAAAATAAAAATGACCTTTCAGCTTTATCTGGGGCACTTTCATAAGAATTTGCAATATCACCTTTAGAATAACTATATATTGGTTTTTTTAAGTCAGGACCGAATTCATGAGCCATAATTTCAGCTTGATGATTTTTTTCTAATTCTGAGATTGTTGTATATCTATATGGAAATTTCTGAGTACCATTAGACCCGTCTTCGTCAAATATTAAAAGTGTATTATGTGCATATGTTGTTTTATAATAATTTTTAAAATGACTACCATTAAAGGTTTTTCCTTCTGGTGATTTAGCGTAAGCTCCAGCATCTATTATCAGAGGACCTTTATAATAAATAGAAAAATTTCCTGCGTCTGCATGAGTATGCCCAAATAAATCATATTCTTGTATATCAAATTTAACAATGGCAGCACCAGAGTTAACTCCTTTATCTAAGTCCCATCCAGTTCTAGCTATCGTAGTTCCATAAGGTGAAGGGAAATATTTAGTCAATGGCATTTTATCAAATGAAACAGCCTTTAGCAAATCATCATACGCTAACATTACTAAAGCAGCATTATTGTGCCTATCTAGTGAATCAAAGTTTTTTCCTAACCTATTAACTTCACTCTGTAAAAACGGGTCTTGAAATAAAGTTGCAGTTCTGATTAACCCTATATAAGAAACATAATCTACACTTGTTTGAGTATAATAGGCAGGACTAAAGTCATCGCCTTCAGTCATCAATTTATTATCTGGCCTTCTCAAATAAGTAAAGTAATGAGGCATTTTCCCTTGATCTTCAATATGTGGGTTGGGGAACCCCATAGACATCATTAAATTTGTCCCTAAGATTTCACTTGAAAACCTAGGAGGCCCATAGCCTGACCCTTGAGAGTGTTTATGTGATGCGTAATATAAATTCCTAATAGGCACAAAACGATCATATAAGTGTTTCACCATACTATTATATATACTAGGATCTTCATCGTAACAAGCAATACCAAAACCCAACATACATGGATGTTTTTCTTCAGCCCAATGTGGAGCAATGAATTTAAACAATGGAAACTTGTTAACGTGAATAGGCCAACCAAATTCTGAGATTTTTGCAAGACGAATCACATGATTTATTAATTCTTTTTTCTCTTCTAAACTAAATAAATCATAACACCAATCGTAAACAATTCCAGCAGCCAATGTTAGATTTGTTACATTCCTTGATGACATAAGATGAAGTCTTTTATGATCAAGACACTGTTGTTTATATAACTTTCTCATGCAAGTTAGTGTCATTTCCTTTGCTTTTAAACCTGCTTTTTTATCGTTGTTTACAACATATAAAAAAGCATTTGCTTCAATTGCCCTATGAAACTGATGATCAAGGTTACTTTTTTCTGTTAGTTTTTCTAAACCATAACTCATGTTCGATTGCTCAATAATATTTCTCCTAAGATTTGACAACCTAACATCAGTAGAGTTAAACTTCCTTTTTAAATTAGGTATATCTGTTGCTCTAATAAAAACACGAGGGTGTTCTTTTGGTGGCACAGGATAATTACTTTCTATAGAAAAAGTAGGGATAGAAATAGTTATAAAAATCAATAATATAATAAGCTTATACATATAAAAAATAAATTAGAAGGGTAAAGTCTTTACCTAAAGAAAAATTACCCCTGATACAAATATTTAAAAAAATCGATTGAGACAATAATAAGTATTTATTCTCTCAATATTTTAATAAAAACAACACCATGTGGATTGATTTCAATTAATGAATGTTTTTTCAATGGTGCATTATTCCATATATCAAATATCTGATAATTAGAAAAATCACTAATAGCAAGCAATTCTTTAGTAATACGAACGCTTTTTAGGACATTTGACCTATTAAATAAACCTATCCATGCATTATTAGGTTTCTCTTTTTGATTAGTTTTCCAAATTTCTATTTGATCCTGATCTTGTATCATATTAGCCATGACACCATTTTGATTGCAAGCTAAGATTTCTTCATCAGTGACTAATCGTAATGAAAAGTCATCTAAAGAAGGTAAATCACCTCCCAACATCAAGGGGGATGCTGCTAATGCCCTCATAGTAATAAATGTATACATTTGATCTTTGGTAAATTCACTTCTCCGATTCCAGCCTTTACCAGCTAATAATTCTACATTCAATAGTTTACCTTTTTTCTTCAGCTCCAGAATCTCTTTTTTTGACATGTTAGAATCTACTTCATCTGGTTTAACAGACATCATTTGTAATTGACCAAAAGGAATCATATCCATATCAATCCAGAAACCAGGTTCTTCTTTACCTGCCCATTTTTTCCATGCAGTAAAACACTTATCTATTCCCTCTTGGTTGTCCCAAATATCACCCGTAACGCGTAGCATGTTTCCTTTCTTATAGAAATCTAATGCTTCCTCTTTCACATCGTCTCCAGGACTTAAACTTAAAACAATAGGACGACCACATTGTGCTATTGCTTTAGTAACTGCTTCAACTTCTTTTGGAAAGGGAACCAAATCATCGTATTTGATAAAGTCAACTCCCCACTCTGCTAATTGGTTAACTAAGCTATTATAAAATGCTTGTGAGCCCGGTTTACTCATATTTACTCCATAGTTTTGATGGTTCCATATGCATATACTGGATGTATCAGCAATATCTTTAGCAAAATAGTTAGTTCCCTTCACTTTGGTATTGTGTTTATAAGCCAAACGAGGAATTCCACGCATAAGATGTAGTCCAAACTTTAATCCAAATTCGTGACATTTGTCAATTAATACCTTGAAACCGTTTGGAAAATATGTATCTGAAGGTTGTAACAGCCCATACTCATTTATTTTTACCTTTTTAGCATGCTTTTCTGCGGGGTATAAACTTCCTTCTTTAAGTTTAAACTCTCCAAACCATCCTGCATCTATAACAAAATACTCATAACCATAAGGGCCCAATTTCTCAGAAAAAGCAATTAAATTATCAAAAGCAGCTTTTTCATGAAGGTATACGCCATAACTATCAAAACTATTCCAACCCAGTGGAGGAGTGTTGGCTAACTTCTCTTGGGAACGTTCCTGAACTCCAGTTGCATTTTTAGTTTCACAAGAGAAAAAACACAAATTAACTACAAGCAGAATTAATATATTTTGTTTCATGCTATTCATAATTATTTAATAATTTGGTGATCTAAATAAGTAGCTGACTGAAATTTAAAAACAGGAGACTCTATTCTTCCCTGCGTTAATAATGAGTCGAGTTCTTCTATTACTTCTGGATATTCAAAGGCAAGATCGTGCTCTTCTCCTGGATCACTTTCCAAATCATATAATTCTAAAGACTTAGCTTTCGCTGTCGTTATATTGTATTTAACTCCTTTCCACTTTCCTTTTCTAATCGCTAGCCTGCCACCTTTTTCATGAAACTCCCAGTATAAATATTCGTGTTCTTTTTGTCCCTCTCTGTTTAATAATGTAGGTAGAAATGAAACGCCGTCAATGTTTTCAGGACTCTGAGCTCCTGTTAAATCAGCCAGAGTGGGTAAAACATCCCAAAAAGCAGATATGTGATCTGTCTGCCCTTTTTTTATTTTTCCTTTCCAATAAGCGACCATAGGAACATGTATTCCACCTTCATATAAATCTCTTTTCAATCCTTTATAAGGTCCATTACTATTAAAAAGAACCGGATCTGCTCCCCCTTCACTATGAGGTCCATTATCGGACGTAAACATAATCAAGGTATTGTCTAGTATTTTTAGTTCTTCCAGTTTTGCAACAAGCTCACCTACTTGCCTGTCTAGCATAGTAACCATGGCAGCAAATGCAGCATGTCCTTCTTTTTGAGAGCCATAAGGTCCTTTTCTAAATGTGTCACCTTCATCCACTCCTTCAAATGACTTCTCTGGAAGAAATTTACCTCTAAATGCTTGTACCTCATCATCATCAATGAGTAGCTCTGCATGTGGAAGTGCTGAAGCATAATACATAAAAAAGGAAGTGTCTTTATTTTTCTCTAAAAAGGAAAGTGCTTCTTCATGAATGAGTTTTGGAGCATATTGTCCTGTTTGAGTGCCTTTATTTCCTTCTAACAGAACCTTTTCTTGGTTATGCCAAAGATGATATGGGTAATAATGATGAGCAAGCCTTTGGCAGTTATAACCATAAAACTCATCAAAGCCTTGACTGTTTGGATCCCCTTCAGAGCCAGGAAAGCCTAGCCCCCATTTTCCATAAGCACTGGTTAAATATCCTTGCTCTTTTAATAATTCAGCTAAAGTATAAGTACTATTAGGTAAGGGGTATTGCCCTTCAGGAAAAATCTCTTTATTTCCTCTTATTGCTGTATGCCCAGTATGCATTCCTGTCAATAAAGTTGATCTGGAGGGTGCACAAACTGAAGAACCAGAATAATGTTGGGTAAATACCAACCCATTTTTTGCTAAAAAATCGATATTAGGTGTTTGGAATTTTTTTTGTCCATTGTAGCTCACATCTCCATAGCCTAAGTCGTCAGCAAGTATATAAATAATACTAGGTTTTCGAGCTGACGTTTTTATTTGATTATTTTCTAATCTATTATTAGAACATGAATTTATAAGTAATAAAATGGTTAAATATATAATAGGTTTCATAAATCCTAAGTGTCTAATTTAATTTTTCAAAGTGTTAATATGCATGTTTTCAAGCTTATATTTAAGGTTCTTAACAGTTACTAACGGTTAAGCTTAAACATCTCCCCACCTTAGATAATCCCTCCTTACGAACTCACATTCATTTTCCGAGGTGAAGAATAAATGTTCAAACACTTAATTTCAATATAGAGCCAAAGCATTTTCACTTTGAGTTGTTGCATCATTTTCTTCATATTCAAAGCTGTTGCAGCTAATAATGCATTCATTTTAGGCGATTGCTCTCCATGAAGATAGTTTTGTGCCATTCTAAACTCTGGTTTTAGGTGCCCGATTACAGGCTCGATAGCGGCTCTTCTTCTAAAATTTTTCGTTTTCTTTCTTCTTTTGAGATGATGTGCATTATGAGTGTCTCTAAGCAGTTGTTTACTTACTCTAACATAGCTTTGTCTTTGAGCTAAACCTTCACTTGCTACAATGATGGATTACATTTGTCAATGACTTTCTTAGCTAGTTTAGCATCCGTAGGAAAGCTAACATTATTCTCTTGAACTGTTGTATCTGATAAAACAAACTTCGTCTTGGCTTGATTACCGTGAATCTTCACTGAATAAATAAGGCTTGCTGAAAATAGACTTATTAATTGTTAAGACAATAATACAGATGAATAAAATCATCAATTTTCAGCCAGTAATGATACAAGTAAGCGAAAAAACTAAACTCTAGTAGTTACTCTAAACCCAATATTACTTGAAGAAGAGGCTATTGTATTTGACGTCCTAGCACTCAATCGATATCGGTTGCAGTAGGATTTATGACACAA
>JBGCEI010000129.1:0-6382 GCA_045106295.1 Cyclobacteriaceae bacterium | reverse complement strand
GGGAATACAAAATGCATAATTCCAAAAAAGCCTAATGGAATTATGAATAGATTTTCTGATAATCTGTTGGTCATAGTATAGATAGTAACATGCTGTGTACTGATATTGTTTAATATTTCCCTTTTTATAATTAGTAATTATTCATCAAAAAAAACTTTGTTTCACCTTTTTCTTAAAAGATGAAACTATACAAGTCTGTTTTTTTTAACTGATCCATAAGATGTTTAACTTTTTTTAATTTTAAATAAACAAGTTAAAAAACACTATTTAAAGACTTTAGGGCGTTATTTTAGTTTTTTTTATTGGTTATTTGTTCTTTATTTATTTATAACTATTGACTTTTGTTTACTTATTTACGATATTTGTTAAACACAATTTATGTTTAAGTTATGACAGCTATTCAATTCGAAACATTAATATCTAAGCAAATAAGTGTATTAGAAAACCTAACGATGCGTTTTGCGACCAATAGAGAAGACGCAAATGACTTATTGCAGGATACACTATTCAAAGCACTGAAGAATAGAGATAAGTTCAAACCAAATACAAACGTAAAAGCATGGCTGTATACGATTATGAGAAATACGTACATAAATGGGTATAATCGAGCGGTTAAATCCAAAATAAGTCATGATACAACAGAAGAGCAATATTTTTTAAATAATGCTACTCAAAAGGAAACTTCTCCCACAGAATCATTATCTGGTTATAAAGAAGTATCTGAATTAGTAGAAAAACTAGAAGATACGTACAAAGTACCTTTTAAGATGATGTTTCATGGGTATAAGTATAAAGAAATAGCGGACAAGCTTGAATTACCAATAGGTACTATTAAGAGTAGAATATTTTTTGCTCGACAAAAATTATCAGAACAGCTTAGTGACTATGTAAGCTAGTTTTAGTAAATTGTTCGAGATTTTATTTAAATAAACCGAACTACAATATGTCCTCTCTCCCTATATATGTAATAGGTTCTGGTTATTCAGGGCTTGCCACAGCCTGTTATTTAGCGAAAAATGGAGAGAAAGTAATTGTAATAGAGAAAAACTCATCAGTAGGAGGTAGAGCTAGGTCTTTTCAACAAGAAGGTTTTACATTTGATATGGGACCTAGTTGGTACTGGATGCCAGATGTATTCGAGAAGTTTTTTGCTGACTTTGATAAGAAACCGTCAGATTTTTATGATTTAGAGAGACTTGACCCTTCGTATCAAGTTTTTTATGGTCAAGACGATGTATGGGGCATACCTGCATCTATGAAAGAGTTATATGCTCTATTCGAGTCTAAAGAAAAAGGTGCTGCCACTAAATTGAAGAAATTTCTTTCTGAGGCAAAGTACAAATATGAAGTAGGGATCAATAAACTGGTCCGTAAACCAGGGAAGTCTTTAGCAGAGTTTATTGATATAGATTTAGCAAAGGGACTATTCTCCCTTGATGTTTTTCAGTCTATGCATAAACATGTGAGGTCCTACTTTAAAAACCCACAATTAATTCAGTTATTAGAATTCCCTATTCTTTTTTTAGGCGCCATGCCTAAAGACACACCTGCCTTGTATAGTTTAATGAATTATGCTGATATGAACTTAGGTACGTGGTATCCAAAAGGTGGAATGAATGCTGTAGCTAATGGGATGTATGAATTAGCCAAATCGTTGGGAGTAGAGTTCCAATTAGAAGAGACGGTTGAGAAACTTGACGTGAAAGATAAAAAAGTAACTAAAGTAGTCACAAATAAAAACACCTACTCTAACCCTAAGGCTATTGTAGCAGGTGCTGATTATCATCATGTAGAGCAACATCTATTAGAAGAGAAGCACCGGAAGTATTCGAAAGAGTATTGGGATAAAAGAGTAATGGCGCCTTCATCTCTAATATTTTATTTAGGCATTAATAAAAAGGTAAAAAACTTATTACATCATAATTTATTTTTTGATCAAGAGTTTGAAGGGCATGCAATAGAAATTTATAAGGAACCAAAGTGGCCTAGTAACCCTTTGTTTTATGTTTGCTGTCCATCTAAAACTGAAGAAGGACTTGCTCCAGAAGGGATGGAGAATGTCTTCATATTGATTCCTGTAGCACCTGATTTGAAAGATGAAGAATCTATCAGAGAAGCGTATTATCATAAGGTTATGGATCGCTTAGAGAAATTAATAGGAGAAAAGATTAGAGAACATGTAGTCGTTAAAAGGTCTTATGCACATAAAGATTTTATAGAAGATTATAATTCGTTTAAAGGAAATGCATATGGTTTAGCAAATACGCTCTTACAGACGGCTATTCTGAAACCATCTATGAATAGTAAAAAAGTAAAAAATTTATTTTATACAGGTCAACTTACTGTGCCAGGACCGGGAGTTCCCCCATCTTTAATATCGGGAGAAATTGTAGCGAAGGAAGTTCAATCCTATTTAAACTAACCAGCGAATGAAAGCAATTTTTGATACCGTATCTTATAAGTGTAGTAAATTGACTACTAAGTCTTATAGCACCTCTTTTTCTTTAGGAATTAAATTTTTGAATAAGAGATTGCACCAACCTATTTATAATATCTATGGATTTGTCCGCTTTGCTGACGAGATCGTAGACACTTTTCATGAGTTTAATAAAAAGGAATTACTGGATGAATTTAGAGAAGAAACGTATAAAGCAATAGGCCGAAAAATTAGTCTTAACCCGATATTAAATAGTTACCAAGAAGTAGTTAACACCTACAACATAGAAAGAGAAGTAATCGATGCTTTTTTAGATAGTATGGAGATGGATATTACCAAAAATTTCTACTCTAAAGAAGGCTATGAAAAATACATATTAGGTTCTGCAGAAGTAGTAGGACTAATGTGTTTAAGTGTGTTTTGTAAGGGGGAAGAACCCTTATATAACTCATTAAAAACTGATGCTATGAAGCTGGGGGCTGCTTATCAAAAAATAAATTTTTTAAGAGACTTACAAGCCGATTACAAGGAATTAGATAGAAGTTATTTTCCTGGGATTGATGTAGCAAATTTTACATTAGAAGATAAAAAGAAGTTAGAAGAGGAAATAGAAGAAGACTTCAAGAGAGGTTTTCAAGGCATTAAAGGCTTGCCTAAAGACGCTAGGTTCGGTGTTTATATGACTTATGTGTACTATTATAAATTATTCAAAAAAATTCAGTCTGTTACGCCTAAAGCCATGTTAGAGAATAGAGTACGTATACCTAATTATAGAAAGTACAGCTTATTCTTGAGTTCATATTTTCGACATAGCTTTAATATACTCTAATATGAGTGTGCAAGAAGAACTAGTTGTCTTGGTTAACGAACAAGATGTTCCAGTAGGTATGATACCTAAATTAGAAGCACATCAAAAAGGCTTGCTTCATAGAGCGTTTTCTGTTTTTATTTTTAATAATAATAAAGAATTACTACTTCAGCGGAGAGCTTTAGAGAAATATCACTCTCCAGGTTTATGGACAAACACATGTTGTAGCCATCAACGACCTAATGAAAGCACATTAGATGCTGCTCACAGAAGGTTGAAAGAAGAAATGGGGTTCGACTGTGAGTTAGAAGTAGTAAGTAGTTTTGTGTACAAAACACCATTTGATAATGGGCTGACAGAACATGAGTACGACTATGTGTTGATTGGTCTATACAATGATGTTTTTTCCTTTAATAAAGATGAAGTAGCAGAGTATGAGTACAAATCTCTAGATTTGATTAAAAAAGAAATTCAATCTCAACCAAACAAATTTACCTCTTGGTTTAAAATAGCAATCGACACGATTGACTTTCAAAATCTAATGACTAAATGAAGTATTTATATTTCTATATTTTATTAGCTACTTTCCTTGGTCCTTTAGCGAGAAGCTTTGAGCCTAGAATCTCTTATTATAAACAGTGGAAAAGATTGCTGATCGCAATAGTTGTTGTAGCCATTCCGTTTTTAATATGGGACGCTGTTTTTACCTCAAAAGGTTATTGGGGTTTTGACTCTAGGTATATTACAGGCTTTAAAATTTTGGGACTGCCTATTGAAGAGATCTTATATTTCTTAATCATACCATTTGCGTGTGTGTTTATTTATGAAGTAATTAATCTGTATTATAAGAAACCATTGCATAAAACGGGGCAAATAGTGTCTGTTGTTTTGGTTGTGTGCTTACCTGTTTTTGGGCTGTTCAACCTAGATAAAGCATATACGGCTATTACTTTGTTTCTTTTACCCCTTTTGATTGTATACCTACACTTTATATTGAAAGTAGATTATATGGGAAAATTCTATTTTTCTTTTCTCTTTATTTTAATTCCCTTTTACATAGTAAATGGAGTGCTAACGGGTACAGGGATTGATGGACAGGTTGTGTGGTATAATAATGCGGAAAACTTAGGGATTAGAATATTGACTATTCCAGTAGAAGACCATTTTTATGGTATGCTTCAGGTATTAGGAACGGTAGCAATTTATGAGAAACTAGGTAATAAGAGCTAGCCTACTGTGAGTTCTAACCATTTTTCTGTGTCCAAATAAGAAATAGCCATTTGCTGTATTTCTTCAGATGTAATAGATTCCAACGTGGCTAAGTATTGTTTGTAATAATCTAAAGTGAGACCTTGATTGTTTACGGACTTAAACAAACGCATATGGTCAAATACTGAAGTGACAGAAGAGCTGAATTGACCGAGCAGATAGTTTTTTAACACCATTAATTCTTCAGTATCTACTAACTTATTTTGTAAAAGAGTAATCTCTTTTTTTATTTCATTAATACAGTTTATTGAATGTTCAGGAGCTAAATCTGTGCTAATGTAAAAAAAAGAAGCGTGTTTAAAACTAGTGATACGTGAGTAAATACCATAAGTGTACCCTTTGTCTTCACGGATATTCTTCATGAGTCGTGATCCAAAAAAACCACCTAAAAGACTATTGGTGATCGATAGTTTATGAAAGTCAGGGTGCTGTTTGGCTATCGCCACTTTACCCATGGCAACAGTTTGTTGTACTGTGCCTTCTTTTGGAATTTGTACTGACTGTTGAACAGATTTAGGTGTTGATTTCGTTAATTGAGAAGGAACTTTTATGTTAGTTAAGGAAGAAGCTAATTTAATTATTAAGTTTATTTCCTCCTGTTCGACATCACCTGTAAGGAAAAAAGTAGGGGCTATTTCTTTTATATGGTTGGTGTAATAAGAAATAACTTGATGGATTGAAATAGTCTCTAATGTGTCTATAGGATCAAGTGTATTGGAGGCATAAGGGTGGTCCATTCCTAAGAGCTCTTTTTTGGCATGCAATGAGGCTAGGTAGGATGTTTTTTCTAGGTTATTAGATAATTGCTGTAAATACCTGTTTTTTAAGGTCGTTAATTCCTTTTCAGGGAAGCTAGGAGTTGTAATAATCTCAAACACTAAAGGAGCAAGTTCTCCAAAGAACTTTTTCAAGCAATACAGCTCTATGTTAACAAAGTCATTGGTTAGTTTTATTTCTAAGAAAGCACCATAGTAAGCAATTCTATCAGCTATTTCTTTAGAAGAGAGTTTATCCGTACCTTCTTGAAGCATACGTGTAGCTAGGTATACTAATTCAAAAGGAGAATCGTAATTCCTAGGGAATGATAACTCAAATTTAACCGCTCCTTGACAAGGTTCAGAGAGAATATGTAAAAAAGAATGGTTGTTTACTTTGACTGATTCTGGCGTTCGTATGGAAGTTGACTGTATAGCTCCACTTACTGGAGCTATCATTCTGTCTAATGATTCTAGCAATTTTTTGTATTAGTTGTCTAAGCCAGGAGTGTATGCTAACGTGAATCTAATGGTTCTCCCTAGTGGATTGTTTTGTTGCGTAGGGATTAAGTAAGCTAAATCAAGACCAAAATCTTGGTATTGTAAGCCTGCTCCTATACTAAAGTATTTTCTGTTTCCTTTGTCTTTACTTTCATTAAAAAAACCTGCTCTTACGGCAAACGTATTTTGGTACCAGTATTCTGCACCAATTGATAGTGTATATTCAGATAGTTCTTCACTAAAACCACCTGGTGCATCGCCAAAAGAATTGAATACACCAGATAAGGTGCTCTGGTTTTGTCTGTTAGCATCAGTTGTATCTGGCGTAGGAACTAAAAGCTTGTTGATATCGAATCCAAAACCTATTTTGTTGGAGGCGTCTATTTCTGTTTGGAAAAAAGTTCCTATTTTAAGATTAGCAGGAATAAATGCTTTGTTATCATCACTAGAATAGGTTACTTTTCCTCCTAAGTTAGAAATAACACCACCTAACGACATGTCAAAGACTCTTCCTCCAAGGTAAATTTCATTTTTATAATAAAGACCTAAGTCGGCAGCAAGTGTGTTAGCTGGTTTTAAGTTTTGATTGTTACCACTACTTGCAAGACCATT
>JBGCEI010000128.1:0-12072 GCA_045106295.1 Cyclobacteriaceae bacterium | reverse complement strand
CCTAATTTATTAGCTAGGTTAAATGAAGCTCCCCAGTCTTGAATAACTGTTGAGTAGAAGTTTGGCTCATACGGCTTATATTCTACTAATAGTTTCCAGTCGTTTGGTAACTCCTTATAAATCTGTTTTAAAGAGTCTAATGTATTCAAATAGGCCGTTTTGAAATCGTGTTGTCCTGGAAAACAAGATCCATCTGCTAACCAAACGGTCAATGCTTTTGACCCCAATTGATCACCTAATTTGATTACATCAATATTATGCTGAATCGCTTGGTCTCTTACTTTTTTATCGATGTTGGATAATGAACCAAACTTATACGATTCTTTTTGATCTTCTTGATCTTGAAATGTATTTGAGTTTACAGCATCAAATAACAAACCATGCTCTTTTGCTAAATCCTTTAATGCATTTACATCAGAAGGAACATCCCAAGGAATGTGTAAAGAAACCGCATTACTACTTTGATTTAAAGCGTTGATTAAACCAATATCATCTAGTTTCTCTTCTAAACTACCTGGCTCACCTCCACCGGGGAAACGACCAAAACGAGTACCACCAGTACCTAAAGCCCAACTTGGAATAGCAATTTGTAATGCTTTAATTTTTTCAATTGTTGTATTTACATCTACACCAGCTGCTGCTAGTTTGTCTTCAACAAAAGCTAATTCTTTTTTATGCTGATCTAATTTTGATTGGTTATGATCCTGAATATGGTTGGCTGAAATTCTCATAATTCTTTTGTGTTTATGTGACGTAGTTAGTTACAGTAAAACTTGAGATAAGTTATCCTAAAACCTACTCTTTTTAATAAAAATATTATAAATCAAAAACTCACTAATGAGTTAAAAACCACCAGCTTACTGCTGGTGGAGTTATGACTTAATTATCACTAATTAAGTGAGCTAGAAAAGACTATCTAGTAAAGGCAGCAGCTACACCACCATCTACGTTAATTATGTTTCCAGTACTCTTAGAAAGTGTTCCATCAACGAAAGCCAATGCTGCTTTTGCCATGTCTTCTCCTTCTAAGATTGCATTCAATAATGTACGCTTAGCGTAGAATGCTGGAAGTTCTTCTACAGTGATCCCGTAGGCTTTCGCTCTACCTTCACCCCAGCCACCAGACCAGATATTACTACCTTTGATCACAGCATCAGGATTTACTGTATTTACTCTTATTTTGTCTTTACCTAGTTCAGCAGCTAACAATCTTGTCATGTGAGCTTGAGCAGCCTTAGCAGATCCGTAACCTAAGTTATTAGGACCAGAAACAATTGAGTTCTTAGAAACGATATTTACAATATCACCACCTAGCTCTCCACCACCAATGTTCTGAGCTCTGATGATTTCAACACCTGCTTGAGCAGTAGCGAAAGAACCTTTCACTAAGATATTGTGTAGTAAATCCCAGTCTTTTTCTTCTGTAGCTTCTAATGACTTAGAAGTAGCAATACCTGCGTTGTTTACAATAATGTCAACCCCACCAAATGCTAATGAAGCTTTCTTGAATGCTGCTTTTATTGAATCAATAGACGTTACATCCATTACAGCCCATTCTGCTTGGTCTCTTCCGAATTCTTCTCTTGCTTCTTTTACACGGTCTTCGTTGATGTCAGTTACAATTACACAAGCACCATTCTCTACGAATTTCTTTGCGATCTCTAAACCAATACCTCCACCTGAACCAGTGATCAATGCTACTTTACGAGAAAGAGACTGTTCTTTTGGCATACGCTGAAGCTTTGCTTCTTCTAATAACCAGTATTCAATATCAAATGCTTCTTGCTTTGGAAGTGCTACGTATTCAGATACTGCTTCAGCACCTTTCATTACATTGATTGCATTCAAGTAAAATTCATTTGCCACTCTAGCAGTTTGCTTGTTCTTAGCAAAAGAGAACATCCCTACTCCTGGCCAGATAATGATTACGGGGTTATTATCTCTGATTGCTGGAGAATTATCTCTTTTACAATCTTCGTAATACTTATCATACATTTTTCTGTATGCATCCCATTGGTGACTTACTTTTTCTACTACTGCAGCTGCATCAGATACATCAGCATCTTTTGGTAAATCAAGTACTAAAGGACTAATCTTTGTTCTTAAAAAGTGATCTGGACAACTTGTTCCTAATGGAGCTAATTTATCGATATCAACACTGTTAGCGAATTCTAAGATTCTTTCGTCATCATTGAAGTGACCAACCATTAATTGATTAGAAGAACATAAACCTCTTAAAATAGGTGCAATAGCAGATGCTTGTTGCGTTCTTTCTTCTTTTGGTAAGGATTCAACTCTTTGACCACCAAAAACAGGTGCTTTTTTACCGTAATTAGCTTCTAAATGAGCTGATGCTTTTTCAATTGCATCTAAACTGTTGATGTAACATTCGTAAGAAGTATCTCCCCATGTAAACAATCCGTGTCCACCTAAGTATAGACCTTTCATGTTAGGGTTTTTAGTGATTGCTTCTTCTAACTGAAGTGATAAATCGAACCCTGGCTTTTGCCATGGAATCCACGCAAAGTCATCACCATAAATTTCTTTCATAATCGCTTCCCCTTCTTTAGAAGCTGCAATAGCGATAGCTGCATCTGGGTGCAAGTGATCGATGTGCTTATAAGGAAGCAATGCGTGAAGTGGTGTATCGATTGATGGTGCTTTTGAATCTAAATCGTAGATACAGTGATTAAAAAGACCTACCATTTCGTCTTCATGTTCTAACCCTCTATATACATTCTTTAATGCTCTTAGTTTGTCTACATACAATCCTGCACAACCCGCTTTAGTTAATGTACCAATGTCTCCACCAGAACCTTTTACGTACATGATTTCAGTTTCCTCTTTTGTTAAAGGGTCGTTCATCATTAATTTACAACTTGTATTACCACCACCATAGTTAGTGATCCTTAGGTCAGCACCTAATATGTTTGATCTATAAATAAATAGGGCTATCTCATCTCCTGCTAATTCCGCCGCCTTCTTATCATCCCATAAGTAATCTACGTACTTGTATGTTTTTTTCTCTAAAGTTTCCATGTAAAAAGTTTACTTGTTTCTAATTGTTATTCAAATATGTAACTTGCAACCGACAGTTTTATCCTGCACTATCCTGCTCTTCTAATTAGAGAAGGAAAATCAAAAGGGATTCTGTTCAGCTAATTAAATGACAGTATGAGTATTTCTTACGAAGAATTAATTGACCAATATTCAAAAGAGCCCAAATACATTCAGCTTGAAAAAGTAATGATGAATTTGTTTGGCGAAGGAGAGTTTGTTCCAGGTGAACAGCTATTCTCTATTAATGAAGCTAGTGCTTATTTCAACTTATCTAGAGATACCATAGAAAAGGCATATAAATCATTAAAAGAAAAAGAGGTCATTATTTCAGTAAGAGGAAAAGGATATTTTCTTTCTGATAATTTCTCTGGGGCTAAAATCAAGGTGTTAGTATTACTAAATAAGTTAAGTGATTATAAAAAAACAATTTACCAATCGCTAGTAGAAACACTAGGGGACAAAGCTATTGTAAACTTAGCTATCTTCTACTACGACCAAGAGATCTTATTTAATCTATTAACGGAGAATAATAAAAAGTATACTCATATAGTGATCATGCCTCACTTCAAACCAAGTGATCAGGTAAACAAGCTATTAAGTGAATTACCAGAAGGTAAACTATTCTTTTTAGATCATAGATATCTTTATTTGGATAAAGAATACCCTACTGTTTTTCAAGATTTTAAAAATGACATCTATGATACACTACGAAGAAATATAGGGCTTTTAACTCCCTACAAACGTATTATTCTGATTTTTCCAAAAAATGATATCTATCCATACCCTAGAGAAATAAGAATTGGGATCAGCAGTTTTGCTGAACATTACAAATTTGATTTCACCTTATTAGAATACTATTCATCAGAAGAAACCCCATTAGAAAAAGGTGACTTATTCATCACCATGAGAGACGATGACTTAATTTCTGTTATTAAAGAAGTAAGAGAAAGGGAGTTTAACTATGTAAAAGATATAGGAATTATATCCTACAACGAAACGCCTTTGAAAGAGATACTTGAAAATGGTATCACAGTGGTCTCTACTAATTTCAAAAAAATGGGCGTTACTATGGCGGAACTCATTTTGTCTAACGAGAACAAACAAGTTCGCAATGACTTTTCGCTAGTACCGAGAAATACGCTTTAGTATTCTTCTATTTATTCCGTAAGCTAATCATCCAAAAAGGCACTGTAACAAACCATAAAACAGTTCCAATAAGCATAATCCCGAAATATGCATTAGAGAGTCTATTCCGAATCTAACTATCTGCAAATCAGTCGCTTTACTAGTTTAGCCAATTTAACCCTAGCGGTGCTAGGCTGAAATGAGCTAAACCCCTAATTTCTTGCTAGTTAACTTCTCATAACGAATTCTAATGCAAAATCCGCAATAATAGTTTTCATGACAGAGAAACTTAATGCTTCAGTAAAATTCAGAATAGAACTAAAATCTGATGTATGATGTTTAAAATCTAATCATCTTACAGTCTAAAAGTCTCAATATCTTACTTAGCTAGTTCTTTAGCCCTTTGCTCAGCTGCTTTGAGTCCTTTTTGAATAGACGCTCCCACATCATTACTTTCAAATGTTTTTAATGCCGCTTCCGTAGTTCCTCCTTTTGAAGTCACTGCATTAATTAGTTCATCCAATGACTTTCCAGATTGATTCAATAAATGATAGCTCCCAAACATAGTTTGTTTAGCCAACAGAATAGCACTCTTTTCTTCTAAGCCCATACTTACTCCTGCCTCTATCATATTCTTTAAAAAATAGTAGAAATAAGCCGGTCCACTACCGCTGACAGCTGTTACTGCATCCAATAAGCCTTCTTCTTTCATGAACACAGTACGTCCGTTACTATTCAAAATTTTATCAATGACAATCAACTGATCTCTCGTAATACTTTTTGTCACCACATAGCCTGTAATCCCCATTCCCAACTGACAAGGCGTATTAGGCATAGCTCTTACTACGTGTTGTATTTTAGATAAATTCTTTTGAATAACACCTATGGTAATTCCTGCCATAATGGAAATCACTATTTGACCTGGTTTTAATAAACCACCAATCTCTTGAGCCAAGTCGGTAAAACCTTGTGGCTTCACCGCTAAAATGAGAAAGTCATTCTCCCCTATTGATTTATCTATTTCAGACCGTGCAGAAGTAAATCCTTCTGCTTGCAAAAACGCCAACCGCTCTGCATTTTTTTCAATGATAATAATCTCATCTTTTGCTAAAAAATTATTCTTCGTAAGAGACACAGCGTACGCCGTTCCCATATTACCACCACCTAGTATTGTTACTTTCATTTTTTTTAAGCTTTCAGCCTCTAGCAATTAGCTATTAGCTTATTATTTAACAATTCGTTGTACTTGATACCTAATACCTTGTACTTTTTTGAAATTTATTCTTTGTATTTTGTTATTTGGTTTTCGCTTGATAAAGCAAAGTGCTACTGTACTCAAATATTTCTTTTGCTACTTTTTGAACCTGATCTACATTTACTTCTTGTATCCGATCCATTTCTTTATTGATAAGGTCTGGTTCCCCCACCAACATTCCAAATGCAATTTCCATTACCTTATCCATTAGTTCTATTTTAGAAAAAACCAATGATGATTCAGCCTGATTCTTTACTTTTTGCAGCTCCCGTTCAGTTATGGACTCATTTAGTAAATTACTTACCTCTTCTTCTATCAGTTGATTCCCTTTTTCTAAAGATACACCTTCTGACACCTTTCCAGACACTATAAGTAACCCTGGATCTAATGACCCTGTGATGTAACTACCTAAAGAACCAAATGCTTGTTTCTCTTTGATAAGCCGCTGATGTAAACGAGAAGAACTTCCTCTACCCAAAATATCCGACAATAAATCTACGGCATGATAATCAGGAGATAACCTGCTAGGCATAGCATATGATTTGTATATAGACGAGGTAGGCACATCTCGCTCTACTTCTAACAGCCTATTCTCTGTTTGTATCTCTTCCTGGGGAATATTTTTGCGAGCGACTTCTTTTGCTGCAATTCCTCCAAACCATTTTTCTGCTAACCGTTGTACTTCAGCAGTTTTCACATTCCCTCCTACTACCATCACCGCATTTGCTGGATGATAATGCTTCCCAAAGAAGGCACGCACATCGTTCATAGTAGCCTCTTCAATATGACTAATCTCTTTCCCAATAGTAGGCCACAAATAAGGGTGCTTTTTGTAGGCTAGCGGTCTTAACAAAAGCATGGCATCGCCATAGGGTTGATTCAAGTACATTTGTTTGAATTCTTCAATCACTACGCTACGCTGTGTTTCCAACACTTTAGGATCAAAGGAAAGGCTTAACATTCGGTCTGACTCTAACCAAAAAGCTGTCTCTAAATTGGCTGCAGGTAATGTACAGTAGTAACTGGTGTAGTCTGGGCAAGTAAAAGCATTATTGTCTCCCCCTGCTTTCTGCAACTCTACATCAAAGTCAGTAATATGCTTTGAACCACCAAACATGAGGTGTTCGAATAAATGAGCAAAGCCTGTTTTACTTTCAACTTCATCTCTAGAACCTACATTGTAGATAATATTTACAGCTGCTAAAGAAGTAGTAGTATCTTCGTGAACGGCTACTTTTAGACCGTTGGCTAATTGAAAGGTATCGAAATGAATCATATATTTTTTAAACCCTAATTGCGCAAGCGAAAAAAAACTACATCGATTCATTCTAGTTCGTCGTTCCTCCTCCTGATTACGCGTTTGAGAATGTAAATGTAAAAATTTAGTTACCTTGTTTAAACCTTTATCTTAATTTTTCGTCTATCTAATAAATTCAACTGAAAAAAGTATTGCAAGACCACGAGTTACTAGAAAAATTTCAGCAAGCAGATTCCAAGAATTATGCGTTCAACTTATTGGTTAGAAAGTATCAAGAAAGGGTGTATTGGCACATTCGTAAGATGGTGTTAGTCCATGAAGATGCAGATGATCTAGTACAAGATGTTTTTGTAAAAGTGTGGAAGAACTTGCATAAGTTTAATCAAGACGCTTCATTGTTTACATGGATTTACAGAATAGCGACTAATGAATGTCTTACTTTTTTAAATAAAAAGAAAAGAAAATTATTTAGTAGTGCTGGAAGTGAAATAAATGAAGAACTAGTTGATAATTTAGTAGCAAGCAACGAACTGTCTGGCGACGAAATAGAAATTAAACTCCAGAAAGCATTAACTACTTTACCAGAAAAACAACGTTTGGTGTTTCATATGAAATATTTTGATGACATGAAGTACAATGAGATCAGTGAGGTATTGGATACTTCTGTAGGTGGATTAAAGGCGTCTTATCACCATGCAGTGAAGAAAATAGAAACTTATTTAACTGACAATTAAACCTTTGGTCATAGAGTTAGTCAAAGAAATAGAGATTTAAAAAAGTACAAGGTATTAAGTATCAAGTACAACGAAAAGGAAATGAGAGAATGCAAACAAATAACAACCATATCGATTTAAAAAAGCTAAAAAAGAAGTCACTTTCTTTCTCAGTTCCAGAAAGGTATTTTGATGAGTTGCCTCAAATGATTCAATCAAAAACGAGTGGGTTATCGACCAAAAAAATGTTTGATTGGTCTTATCTATTTTCTTGGAATTCTTTAAAATATGCTTTCCCAGCAGTTTTAATTGCTGTAAGTGCTTTGTTTTACTTTACACAACCCAATACACAAAATATAAATGAAATAGAATGGGCTTCTCTTGAAGAAGACGCTATTTTAGATTATTTATCTGTTTACGAAGAGAATGAAGCAACTATCTACTCTTTAGCATACGACTCTAAAGTAACGATTGAAGCAGAAGATTTCATCGAATTAGATGAAAGTATTACTAATGAATTATTAAATGAACTTTATTAATTAGACATCAGGCAATAGACTTTAGAAGCTAAATCTTAAAAAATAAGATTTAAAGTCTTATGTCTAATATCTTAAATCTTAAAATCTAACTATTATGAAAAAGACTACTACTATCTTACTATTAGCTATCCTTCCTACTATGATGTGGGCACAAGGACCTAAACATAGAAACCTTAAAGAATCTAGAGAAAAAATAGAGACGGCGAAAATAGGGTTCTTAACATCTAAGCTAAACTTAACGAGTGAACAAGCGCAAGTATTCTGGCCTGTTTACAACGAATACAGCAAAAAACGGTTCGATCTGAAGAAAACAATGATGCAACAAGGTGTCAAAAAAGCAGGTGACGAAAAAACAGAAAAAGATTGGAGTCAAAAACTAGAACTAATAAGTAAACTGCGTAGACAGGAGCTTGATTTGGAAGATAAATACAAAGATGAATTCTTAAAAGTGCTTTCTCCGAAACAAGTGGTAAAGTTATTTAAAGCAGAAAAAGAATTTCTTAGTGTCCTCAGAGACAAAATAACACATAGACACGAGCAAGGAAATCAAGGAAGAAGAATGCAAGGTGACAGAATGCAGGGTAACGGAATGCTACAACGCCAAAGAAGGTTTTAAACAGTAGCGAGTCAACCTTAATTTTCAATTTAAAAAGAGACTTTTTCACTAGAAAAAATCAGCATTTTTCCGTAAGTTTAAAGACTTGACACACATTAATTCTTTAAACTTCAAATGAAAGTTTCTACTTCTGAACCTTTTGAAATTGTTTACTCTATTTACCTACATGAATACTTAGGGTACTTGATGGAGTCCTTCGCTGTACAAAAAGATTCAGCAGGAAGACTTACTCTACGGCACCAGAATATTTCTGCGAAGAATGCCAAAGAATTTAAGGATGCTATTGACGAGACTGATTACAAATTAATAGCACTCATCGATGAGATTCAACAAGATACTATTGTTAAGAAATTTTACAATAAAAAAGTAGCTACAGCTGATTTCTTTCTTAAAACATACCATAAAGAAAAAGGTGACAAACTAGTTCAACAAGCTATTGCTGACTACGTAGATAGGAAAAAGGTGGCCATTTTGTCTCTAATGACTTACAAGCCTTTCTTTATCATGGGAGATGATGGAGAACCTACTTGGCAAAAAGTAGAACCCGAAAAGGAATTTGCTTCTGTGCTTTTTCATTTTGTAAAAAACGAAGACAATACACATTACTTCCCTACTATTAGGCACAACCAAGAAAAGGTAGAGTTTCAATACCGCAACTCTATTATCTTATCCAATAAGCCTGCTTACCTTATTGCTAACGGAAAAATGTATCATTTTGAAAAAGAGGTTGACGGTAATAAGATAAAGCCTTTCTTGAATAAAAAATTCATTGTAATTCCTAAGAAGGTCGAAGAACAGTATTACATGAATTTTGTAGCACCACTTATTTCTCACTACAATGTACGTTCACAAGGATTTGAAATTAATACTGAACGATATGAAGCTGTTCCAACACTAACTATCTCAGAACTAGCCTCTTCAGCTAATAACTTATCCCTTTTTGATGAGGCAGACAACAAAGCGGCAATAGAAACAAAAATCGTATTTGAACTTTCTTTCAAATACGGGAACTACGTTTTCACGAAGATGATAACAGACACTCCTGTAACTGTAAAAATGGAGAAAAATGATGAAAATTACATTTTTCATCGCATACAACGTTCTGAACTATGGGAAAAAAAGATAGTGAAATCTTTAATAAACAGAGGATTAGAATTAAAACATGGAAAATTTGTTGCCGAAAAAAGCAGAGCGTTTAGTTGGATTACAACGAATGTAGGTGAGCTAAAAGAAAGTGGTTTTCATATCAGTCAACAAGTAGCGGGTGATAAAAAATATTTTCTCGGTCAATCTTCTATTGACATTAGAGTAGAAGAGAAAATAGACTGGTTCGATGTGCATGCCATCATTACGTTTGGAGAATATAAAGTCCCTTTTAATGAAATACGAGCACTGATTAAGAAAGATAAAAATGAATTTACTTTACCTAACGGTGAAATAGCGGTAATACCTAGTCATTGGTTTGAGACGTATTCTGAACTATTAAACTTTAGTCATGAGACAGAAGACGGGGAACTTCGTTTAAAGAAACATCATCTATCGGTAGTTGAAGAATTAAAAAACAGTAACCTAGCTAAAGTTACTATCAACGAAAAGCTTCAAAATTTACGTGATTTTGAACAAATAGAAGATTATGACTTACCAAAAGGGTTTAAAGGAGAACTTCGCCCTTACCAGAAAGCTGGTTACAACTGGATGCAGTTTCTGAAAGAATACAATTTTGGTGGTTGTTTAGCTGATGACATGGGACTTGGTAAAACGGTTCAAACACTTTGCCTTTTATTAGATCAAAAAGAAAAGGAAAAAGGATTAGCTAATTTATTAATACTACCTACTTCGTTGGTTTACAACTGGGAAGTAGAAGCTCGTAAATTCACTCCCGACTTAAAAATACTCATTTACACGGGTACAAGCAGAGAAAAGGACGTCACAAAATTCAGTGAGTATGATTTAGTAATCACTACGTATGGGATTGTACGTATTGATATCGAATTATTACAAGCTTATTTCTTTAATTACATCATTCTAGATGAATCTCAGGCCATAAAAAATCCTAGTTCCACCATTGCTAAATCTGTTCAGTTCCTTAAATCTAAACATAAGTTGGTACTAACGGGTACACCAGTAGAAAACAGCACACTGGATTTATGGTCTCAGATGAATTTCATTAACCCTGGATTATTAGGAACAGAATCATTTTTCAAAAAGAACTATCAGTTATTAATTGAGAAAAAGAAAAATGAGCAAAAAACAAAGAAGCTTTACAGTTTAGTGAAACCGTTCATTATGAGGCGACAAAAGTCTCAAGTATTAACTGAACTACCAGAGAAGATAGAACACATCCAGTACTGTAAAATGACTACAGAGCAGGAAAAGGTCTATGAAGAGACAAAAAGCTATTACAGAGAACAGCTAATAGATAGCAAGACAAAAAAGAAAGAAGGAAAGTCTAATAATGCAATTGTATTGCTTCAAGGCTTAACCAAATTACGACAAATTGCAAATCATCCTTTTATGGCTGATGCCGAATATGAAGGAGCTTCTGGTAAACTGGAAGACATTTTAGAGATGTACAGAAGTGCTATTGAACACGGGCATAAAATCTTGATTTTCAGTCAATTCACGAAGCATTTAGCTATTATTAGAAAAGAATTAGATAAAGAGGAAGTGCCATACGCTTATCTTGATGGTAGAACTAAGGATAGGCAAAAACAGGTGGATCATTTTCAGAAGAATGAAGGGATTAGTCTCTTCTTAATTTCATTAAAAGCGGGTGGACTAGGTCTTAACCTTACGAAGGCAGACTATGTATTTATACTTGATCCGTGGTGGAATCCTGCTGCAGAAGCACAAGCAGTCGACAGAGCCTACCGTATGGGACAAAAAAACAAGGTATTTACCTATAAGTTCATCACTAAAAACACGGTAGAAGAAAAAATACTACAACTACAACAAAACAAGAGGCAGTTAGCCTCTGATCTAATCTCTGTAGAGGAGAGTTTTGTAAAGAGCTTAAGTACAGAAGATATTGCTGAGCTGTTGGCTTAGTAAAGAATTGGCTTCAATTCTTTTTCGTTCGCTTTTATCCACTCGTAGATTTCTGTCATGGTTTGTTTAACCCCTATTTTGGGTTTCCAATCCAGTTCTTTAGTTATTCTTGTATTATCAGTAATGTAAATTCGTAAGTCGGCAGCTCTGGTCTCTGGTACTTTCTGAAAATTGATTTTATTACCTGTAATCTCTTCACAAATAGAAGTCAACTCTTGTAAAGAGGCACTACTTTTTACTCCACCACCAGCATTAAATGTTTTTCCATTTACTTGATCCATATGATGCATTTGCCAGTCTACCAGTTCAAATAAATCTTGTACATGCAAGATATCCCTTACTTGCTTTCCTTCTCCACCATACCCAAAATAGCCTAAGTCTTTCTTCCAAAAGTGTCTAGCCATCCATAAGACGACGACACCTTGGTCTACTTTCCCCATTTGGTAGGGACCCGAAAT
>JBGCEI010000127.1:0-15018 GCA_045106295.1 Cyclobacteriaceae bacterium | reverse complement strand
AGAATAATGAATTAAACTACAATTCACTACTCCCTTTCTTACCAAAAGAATACACATGGGTAGTGTATGTATTAATTGTCTTACTAGTGGTAACCGCCGTTTCGAATGGAGCAAATATCACTGATGGAATAGATGGGTTAGCCGCTGGTACATCCGCTATTATCGGGACTACTTTAGGAATTTTAGCCTATGTATCTGGTAACACCATTTTTGCGGATTACTTAGACATTATGTATTTACCAAACACAGGCGAGATTGTGATTTTCAGTTTTGCGTTTGTAGGTGCTTGTATCGGGTTTTTATGGTTCAACTCATTTCCTGCTAAAATTTTTATGGGAGACACTGGTAGTTTATGTATTGGTGCTATCATAGCAGTAATAGCACTTTCCATTCGAAAAGAATTATTGATCCCTATTCTATGCGGAATCTTTCTAATAGAAAATTTATCAGTGATTGCTCAAGTAGGATACTTTAAATACACTAAGAAAAAATACGGAGAAGGGCGACGCATCTTAAAGATGTCTCCTTTACATCATCATTACCAGAAAATTGGTATGCATGAATCAAAAATAGTAACACGGTTTTGGATTGTAGGAATACTGTTAGCGGTAGTAACCTTAGCAACATTGAAATTAAGGTAAATAAAGCTTTTAGCTTCTGGCTATTAACCACTAGCAAAAGAGAGAATAATTAAAAGTAAACAGAGTATTTATGTAAAGAGTAATGAGTACGTAATATTGAGGAATTAGTTTTTCATTTACCCTAAACAGAGGGGTAGCCAACGAGCTAAAGTCTTGATACTAGATACTTACTACTTGATACTAAATTTAAAAAGCAATGAAAAAGATAACCATATTAGGTGCAGGTGAGAGCGGAGTAGGAGCCGCATTATTAGCCAAAGCAAAAGGATATGACGTTTTTGTATCAGACAATGGAAGCATTGGAGAAGACTACAAAAAACAGCTAGACAAAGGGTCTATTTCTTATGAAGAAAACACCCATACAGAAAGTAAGGTATTAGAAACAGAAGAAATTGTAAAAAGCCCTGGTATTCCTGAAGAAGCAAATATTGTAATACAAGCAAAAGAAAAGGGAATTGCTATTATTTCTGAAATCGAATTTGCTTCTCGCTACACAGAAGCTAAAATTATTGGCGTAACTGGGAGTAATGGTAAAACAACTACCACCCTATTAATCCATCACTTATTAAAAGGAGCAGGATACAAAGTAAGCGTAGCAGGAAACATTGGAGATAGCTTTGCCAAACAAGTAATCGAAGATAAATTCGACTACTATGTATTAGAACTAAGTAGCTTCCAGTTAGATGGGGTCTCTAAATTTAGAGCGGATGTGGCGGTATTATTAAATATCACACCAGATCATTTGGATCGTTATGACAATGATTTTCAAAAATACACAGATGCTAAAATGAAAATTCTTCAAAATGTGAAGAAAAGCGGTTATTTCGTTTTCTTCTCAGATGATGAAGTCATTAAAAATGAAATCACCAAACAATCTTTAGTACCGTTTCCATTAGCCGTTTCTATTACTGAAAACATGTTGAATGGTGCTCACTTAAAAAATGACAACCTACAATTTAGTGTAAACAACCATTTCAGTACGATGCTCCATTTGGACAATGTAACGCTTCCGTTACACGGTAAGCATAATGCGGTAAACATGATGTCTGCCGTATTAGCGGCTATGGCAGTAGGTGTTACGGAAGAACAAATTCAGGCAACAATCTCTTCATTCAAGAATGTTCCTCACCGATTGGAAGATACGGGAATGATCAACAGTGTACGTTTTATTAATGATTCCAAAGCAACAAATGTAGATGCTAGCAAATATGCCTTAGACAGTTTCGACAAACCGTTAATTTGGATTGCTGGCGGCGTAGACAAAGGAAATGACTATTCAGAAATCGAAGAGATTGCATATGAAAAAGTAAAAGCAATGGTTTGCTTAGGGAAAGACAATACCAAGCTTAGAAAATCATTTGAAGGAAAAGTAAACACCATTATTGAAACGGATAATATCTCTGAAGCAGTAACACTCGCTAATGAATTAGCAGAAAAAGGAGACATCGTATTGTTGTCGCCTGCTTGCGCAAGTTTCGATCTATTCGAGAATTACGAAGACAGAGGAAATCAATTTAAGAAAGCCGTAAGTGCTTTAGAACGTAAACAAAGAAGATTTAATCTCTACAGCTTTTTATGATAAAAGTACAAGATTGGATACGGAACAATTTAAAAGGTGACCCAGTTATCTGGACAGTAGTTATTTTACTGTCTATGCTGAGTACGTTAGTGGTGTACAGTGCCGCTAGTGCTCCTGCATTCAGATATATGGGAGGAAACACCGAGCACTACTTAATAAAGCATAGTTTATTGCTTTTATTAGGGTTGGGTGCTACGTGGGTGGCGCACAATATCAACTATGTGTACTATTCTAAAATCTCTAGAATAGCCCTACTCCTATCTGTTCCTTTATTGATTTTAACCTATTTCAATGGAGTGACTGAAAACGATGCCAGCCGTTGGTTAATGATCCCAATAATCAATCAAACATTCCAAACATCCGACTTAGCCAAACTAGCGCTAATTACTAACCTGGCGAGTATGTTAGCCAAAAGACAAAAAAATATTGAAGACTTCAAAACTTCGTTATTACCTATTTTATTGTGGTGTGGAACCATCTGTGGGTTGATTGCACTCTCCGATTTATCTACCGCTATGATGTTATTTGCTACCTGTATGGTCATCATGTTTGTCGGTAGAGTTCCTATCAATTCTTTATTAAAATTAATAGGGATCGGTATTGTATTCTTAGGACTAGCCCTCATAGTAGGTCAACGTGGAAACACCGCTGTAAGCAGGATAATTAGTTGGTGGGGAATGGCAACAGGAAGCACTCCTCCTGAGCAACTTCCGTATCAGGTACAGCAGTCATTCATTGCCATAGCAAAAGGAGGTTTCTTTGGCGTTGGTTGGGGACATAGTAGTCAGTCGTATCATTTACCTGTTGCTTACGCCGATTATATTTTCGCTATCATCAACGAAGAGTACGGGGTTATTATGGGCGTCATCGTTATTCTATTATTCCTAGTTCTGTTGTACAGAGGAATGAAAGTAGCTACCACCTCAGAGAAAGCATTTGGCGGATTATTATCTGTAGGGCTAACCTTTAGTCTAGTAATCCAAGCCATGATAAATATGATGGTGGTAGTAGGGTTAGCGCCAGTAACAGGTTTATCCTTACCCATACTAAGTATGGGAGGAACTTCTCTCTTATTTACAGGTGTGTCTCTAGGAATTATTCTAAGTGTAAGTAGAGGCGATTTACGAGAAGAGATTAGAGGAATGGGTAGAAACAGCGTGATAAAAAGAGAAGAAGAACCAATGGAATTAATAAAGAATGAACAAGATGATATGATTGACAATTCAACCATAGAATTAAGTATCTAATAATGGAGCAATTAAATAAACCATATCGTATTATTATTAGTGGCGGAGGTACTGGCGGGCACATTTATCCAGCCATTGCCGTAGCTAACGAAGTAAAGGCTCGTAACCCTAAAAACGAAGTGCTTTTTGTTGGTGCCAAAGGACGCATGGAAATGGAAAAAGTTCCAAAAGCAGGTTATCACATTATTGGCTTATGGATCAGTGGTTTACAGCGTAAGATTCTTTCTGTTAAGAATATCCTGTTTCCTATTAAACTGATTTTTAGTTTAATAAAAGGAAAATTAATTATTACAAAATTCAGACCTGATGCAGTAGCTGGTTTCGGAGGCTATGCAAGTGCTCCTTTAGTGAAGATGGCCCGCCGTAATAAAGTGAGCATTATTCAAGAACAAAATGCTTTTGCAGGAATGACCAATCAATGGGTAGCGGGTAAAGTAGACAAAGTATGCGTGGCACACGAAAAGATGGAAGATTTCTTCCCTAAAGAAAAGATAGTCATTACAGGAAATCCTGTACGGACAGATATTACCAATCCTTCCAAAACGAAAGAAGAAGCATTAGCTCATTTCGGAATGAAATCAGACCTACCTACCATCCTCGTAATAGGTGGAAGTTTAGGGGCTAAAACAATTAACGAAGCGGTAAAGAACCATGTAGACACTATCCATCAAGGAAGAATACAATTGATTTGGCAAACAGGAAAAACCTATTTCAAAGAAATAGAAAAAAATGTATGTAGCCGTTTTTCAGACATCTATGTATCAGAATTCATTTACGAAATGGATTTAGCATATCAAGCGGCGGATGTCGTGATCTCCAGAGCAGGCGCACTCTCTATTTCAGAATTAGCCGTAGCAGGAAAAGCAGCCGTATTAGTGCCTTCTCCCAATGTAGCAGAAGATCACCAGACTAAAAACGCACAAGCATTGGTAGACATACATGCTGCGCTACTAGTAAAAGACAGTATGGCAATGGAGCGTTTAATTCCATTAGCGATGGACTTGGTGAAAAACGAACAAGAAAAAACGGTATTAAGTAACAACATTTTATCTATCGCCAAGCCAAAAGCAGCAGCAGAGATAGTCGATGTAATAGAACAACTAATTGTAGAAAAAAGAGGGTGAAATTAACAGACTTCCATAGCGTTTATTTTATTGGGATCGGCGGAATCGGTATGAGTGCATTAGCCAAATGGTTTACTCACAACAACTACACCGTAGGTGGATATGACCGTGGAAGAACGCCACTAATTGAACAACTGATAGCCGATGGGATCAATGTACACTTTGAAGACAGTGAGAAAAATATCACTCCTGAATTCAAAGACGCAAACGACACGCTAATTGTTTACACTCCTGCCATTCCATTGCAACACAAGGAACTATGTTACTTTAAGAAAAATAATTTCACCGTACTCAAACGTTCTGAAGTATTGGGACTAATCACCAAAGACATAGAAACCATAGCCGTTGCAGGAACACATGGAAAAACAACTACCTCCTCGTTATTAGCACACTTATTATTAGAAGGAGGAAAAAACTGCACCGCATTTTTAGGAGGAATTCCTGCCAACTACCAATCTAATTTTATTGCCAATAAAGGAAGTTTAGACACTGCCATCGCTGTAGTGGAAGCCGATGAATTCGATCGATCCTTCTTAAAACTGTTTCCTACCGATGCTATTATTACATCCATTGACCCAGATCATTTAGATATTTACGACACACACGAGTCGCTCATTGAGTCGTTTCAGCTATTTGCTACACAGGTACAAGAAAGTGGTGAAGTGGTGGCTTCTAAAGAAGTAAAGACAGCATTAGACTTTCAAAATGCACACGTCCACTCGGTATGCTACAGCATAAATGGAAGTGAAATCTACACCGACAATCTTAGAATTCAAGATGGTAAATATATCTTTGATTACATCAGCGACACACAACATATCAACGATTTAGCACTTTCTTTACCAGGTATGCACAATGTAGAAAATGCATTGGCTGCTATTACTATGGCATTAAGTAAAGGCGTGACGCCAAAAGACATTAAAAAAGGAATAACCTCTTTCAAAGGAATTAAAAGAAGATTTGAGTTTGTATTGCAAAACGAGAAGACCGTTTTTATCGATGACTATGCCCATCATCCATTAGAGGTGCAAGCTGCGGTATTAGCCGCAAGGCAATTGTATCCAACTAAAAAACTAACTGTCGTTTTTCAGCCGCATTTATTTTCTAGGACAAGAGATTTTATGCAAGGGTTTGCGAATAATTTATCTCAAGTAGACGAGCTCTTGTTATTGGATATTTACGCAGCAAGAGAATTACCAATTGCAGGAATTGACTCGCAACATTTGCTTGATCAAGTCACTTTAAAAAACAAACATTTGGTTAATAAAAACAGCCTTACTAACCACTTAAAAAAGAATAGACCTGAAGTAATTATGACATTAGGGGCCGGAGATATTGATCAATTAATAGAGCCAATTAAAAAAGTACTAATGAGCACTAGCTCCATACAAACAATTAAAAACACATTTAAAAAATTAACAAGATAATCTAAAAAGGCTAAGAGCTGATTGCTAGAAGCTAATACCTGAAAAAAATGAAAATAACAACCACCATATGGAATAAAGTAAAACAACTGTTAGCGCTGCTAATAGTGGGTGGATTGGTCAGCTTTGCGGATACAGAGCAGTCTCAAGTGATTTGTGAAAAAATTAGCATCAACATAGAAAATGGGGATGAATATAAATTTGTGGATCAGCAACACATCAAAGATTTGATTACTAAAAGAGGTAGAAAAAGCATTAAAGGAAACCCAGTAAGCTCTCTCGATATTAAACGTATGGAAAAAGCATTAAAGAAAGATCAGTTTATTAAAACAGCACAAGTATTTAAAATGTTAGACGGAACGCTAAACATACAACTAACCCAGCGTAGTCCTATTGCACGAGTAATGAAAAATAATAAGTCATTTTATTTAGGTGAAAACCAAGATATATTTCATACGACTAGACGATTTACGGCAAGAGTGCCTATTGTCTCTATTGACGGGCGGTCTTCTATTTTGCGCAACAATTCTATTACTACAGAAAAAGACAAAGAGTTCTATGAATTTATTCAATACGTCAACAACGATCCTTTTTTCAGTAAACAATTTGCCTACTACGACATCAACCGATACGACGAATTAACTATCTACCCTCAGGTAACGAAGCAGAAAATTATTTTTGGAAATACAGATAACTATCTAACGAAATTAAAAAAAATAAAAATATTCTACAGTAAAGTACTTCTAACCAAAGGGTGGAATACCTATTCAAAAGTAGATGTAAAATACAGGGATCAAATAATTTGTGAATAAAATGAGCGATAATAAAATAGTAGTCGGATTAGATATTGGAACAACTAAAATCTGTGTAATCGTAGGTAGAAAAAACGAATATGGAAAGTTAGAAATACTTGGTATGGGCAAAGCCGTATCTGACGGAGTAATTCGTGGAATGGTAACTAATATCGACAAAACAGTAAATGCCATCAACAAAGCCATTCAACTCGCTGAAGATGAATCAGGCGTAAGCATTGGTGAAGTAAATGTAGGGATAGCAGGACAGCACATTAAAAGCTCTATTAATCATGGTAGCATCATGAGAGACAGTCAAGAAGATGAAATAGGTGTAACAGACGTCAATCGTTTAACGCAAGACATGTACAAAATCGTAACTCCTCCAGGGAACGAGATTATCCATGTGATGCCACAAGACTACACGGTAGATTTTGAAGAAGGAATCAACGATCCTGTTGGAATGGTAGGTATGCGTTTAGAAGCAGACTTCCATGTAATCACCGCTCATACAACGGCAATTAACAACATCAACAAATGTGTAAGACGAGCAGAGTCTAGCCAAAGAGGAAGTATGGAAATTATGAATCTCGTATTAGAACCACTAGCGTCTAGTTTAGCTGTGCTCAGTGAAGAAGAAAAAGAAGCTGGGGTTGCGATCATAGACATAGGTGGTGGAACAACAGATTTGGCTGTCTTCCATGACAACATCATCAGGCATACGGCCGTAATTCCTTTTGGTGGAAACATCATCACATCAGATATTAAAGATGGATGTAATGTATTACAAAATCAGGCAGAGCAATTAAAAATGAAATTTGGTAAAGCCATTTCTAACGAGGCAAGCGAAAAAGATGTAATCTCTATTCCTGGTTTACGAAACAGAGCTCCAAAAGAAATTTCTGTAAAAAATCTAGCCTGCATCATTGAAGCTAGGATGCAAGAAATTATTGAATTAATTCATTCAGAGATTGTCCGTTCTGGTTACGAAAACAAATTAGCAGGTGGTTTAGTGATTACAGGAGGAGGCTCTCAACTGAAACATGTAAGAGAATTGTTTGAATACATGACTGGAATAGATGCTAGAGTAGGATTTCCAAATGAACATCTCGGTAAAAGTAGATTTGACGGCATTAAAAGCCCTTCTTACGCAACAGGAATTGGATTAGTTCTTTCTGGATTTAGGGCTATTGACGACAGAGAAAATAAATACAATGAATTCCAACTACCACTAGCTGGAAATAAAGTATTGAAAAAAGATCAAGGAAAAGAATTTTTCAAAAAAATACTAGACAGAACAAAAGGACTGTTACTAGACGATTTAGAAGACTAAAAAAGAGAACCAAAATTTTAAATAAATAATCATGGAAAACAACACAATGTATCAGTTTGACCTGCCAAAGCAGAATCGTTCCATCATAAAAGTAATTGGAGTAGGTGGAGGTGGTAGCAATGCCGTAAATCACATGTACAACTTTGGAATTAAAGACGTAGAGTTTGTCGTCTGTAACACAGATGTGCAAGCATTGGCTTCTAGTCCAGTACGTACAAAATTACAAATTGGAGCTAACCTGACAGAAGGACTAGGTGCTGGTGCCAACCCTGAAGTAGGAATGAATGCAGCTAAAGAAAGTAGAAATGAGATCAGAGACCTATTAGTAGACAACACAAAAATGTTGTTTATCACTGCTGGCATGGGTGGTGGAACAGGTACTGGAGCAGCACCAGTAATTGCTAAAATAGCCAAAGAACTAGATATCTTGACAGTAGGTATTGTAACCGCACCTTTCTCTTTTGAAGGAAAAAGAAAAATGGGAACTGCCGACAAAGGGATTGCAGAAATGAAAGAAAACTGTGATACGGTATTGGTCATTACCAACGATAAATTAAGAGAGATTTACGGTAACCTAGCCATAAGAGAAGCATTTGCAAAAGCAGATAACATCTTAAACACTGCCGCTAAAAGTATTGCTGAAATCATCACAGTAACAAGCGAAGTAAATGTAGACTTTGAAGATGTAAAAACAGTTATGAAAGGTTCTGGACCAGCAGTAATGGGCTCTGCCTCTACTGGTGGTGAAAACAGAGCAAAAAGAGCGGTAGAAGAGGCTTTATCTTCTCCCTTACTGAATAACAGAGACATCCGTGGTGCACGTAAAATCTTACTCTCTATCTCTTATGGAGAAGAGCAAGAGCTAACAATGGATGAACTGGCTGAAATCACAGATTACATTGAAGAACAAGCGGGTGTAGAGGCAGATACTATTTTTGGACAAGGTGTCGATGTTGAACTAGGCGATCAGATTAGAGTTACTATTGTAGCCACCGGATTCAATGAAGGTGCTCAAGTAAAAGACTATTTCGAACGGACTGTTTTTGATTTAGAATCTTCTAGACCAAAGCAAACCAATTTATTTCAAGAAGAACAAAAATCACGAATAGCTTCTACCCCATCACAAAATAATGTACCATTAGAAGAAATACCTGTTTCATCGACTCCTAAGAATGAGGAAGAAACTGTTTCTGAAGATGATAAAGTATATTTTCAAATAGATGGAGAATATGAAGTTACAGAAGAAGAAATAGACCATACACCTTCTAATTCAGAAGATACCAATAGAATAGAAGAGCCTGATGCTAGTGAACTGGAATACAAAAAGAATAGATTAATAGAACAATCTAAGCAACGTATTGCGATGCTAAAAGAAGCTAATAATCGCAATAATTACTTGAACCAAAGTGAGATTGAAGACTTCAAAGAACGCTTAGAAGTACCTGCTTACAAAAGAAAGAAAGTAACACTGAAAAAAGTACAAGACTCTAGTGAAAGCAATATTTCTCGCTACAATCTGAATGACAACGACGAAGGTTTAGGTAAAAATAAGTTCTTACATGATAATGTCGATTAATTCATTACTTTAACGTTAAACCTGGATTTTGCATTAGAATTCGTTAAGAGAAGTTAACTAGCAAGAAATCAGGGGTTTAGCTCATTTCAGCCTAGCACCGCTAGGGTTAAATTGGCTAAACTAGCAAAGCGACTGATTTGCAGATAGTTAGATTCGGAATAGACTCTCTAATGCGTATTTCGGGTTTAACCTTCTTCTATTATTACTTGTAAGCTATAGGGATGACATAATGTTGGTTTTTAAAAGAAATGATAAACTACTTCTACACTCTTTATATGAACGACTCCCTTCGTCGTCGCCCTTGACAAACGCTAAAAGCTAACTTAAAAAAGCTTTCATCTTTCTGGTCAAAAAAGAAAAAATTAGAGCATAATTGTAATAAGTAAAAAAGTGGACAGAGTTTAACCTACACTACCATTTCAAATTCCAAAAAACAAATTTCAAAAACTTAAAGTCTTATCATCTCAACGTCTAAGAATCTAAGAATAAGTATTCTTCGTATTGATTAAAAGCCTCTTCAACAGCTCCTTCAATAGCAGCTAGTTCATTAGAGTAAATATCGACATCTGTACTGTTCGTATTAAAAAAAGCAATAAACACACCTAGTTGATATTCAAAAGCCAAGCTTTCAAACTTCACTTCTTCTAGTTTCCCTTCAAACTCATTTCTGTAAAACTCTACAAAATATTTCCATGCTTTGGGGGTCTCTGATTTTATCTTTTGTGTAATACTCATTCTATTTCACTAAAAAAGCTGTTTTCCCTACAAAATGCCCATCACAATAAATTCCTACAGAGTAAGTCCCAGCTCTAAAATTCTGTGGGTTTCTGTAAATAATACTAGCTAAATTCTTTCGCCTGTGATCGTATTCCAATTCCACCTTTTTAGTGTAGGTATATGTTTGTTTATCTATTTCAAAGGTTCCTCCTCCAGCTAGATTATCGCTAATCACAGCACCAGAAGGATCTTGTAATATCACATACACTTTTCTTTGCCCAGATTCTGCTACAGGGTTTTCTAAAAACTCCCAGGCTACTTTAATGATATCAATATCTTTGGCTTTAAACGGTTGTTTCTCTTTTACTTTTCCTCTTTCATTGGCATAAACAACCGAAAAGTTAATCGTATTCAATACTGCTGCTTCTTTCACTTTTTCAGATAATACCAAGCGTTCTTTTTCCAATACTTTAATGGCATCATTCCGTTTAGAAATAGTGCCTTTCAATTCTGTATTGTACTCAAACAATTCCTCTGCTGTTTCTTTTAGCTTTGCGATTTCTTCGTCTTTGACTCGAAGCATCATTTCATATTGTTCTACTTTATTGAGCAATAAGGAATATTTCTTTCCTTTTTTATACACCCCTTTTTTTAATTCATTAATACTTTCGGTCAGCTCCTCTCTCAATTCTAACAACTCACTATTCTCTTCACCTAATACTTTGTAGTCTTCCTGTTGACGGCTAATAATTAGATCCAATGAATCTAGTTTGTGTAAAGTCGTTAATTGCTCTTCTGCACTTACATCTCCAGCTTGCTTTCTTACCACTAAATAGGTGATCAGGTTTGTTAGTAAAACAAGTGCAATAATGAGTAGATATCGTTTCTTCATACCAGTAAGGTGTGTATTATCTTAGTATCAGCCTCAAACTTCCACTTTCTATTCCTCTTTTTCAAATTCTTGAAAAAGAATTTACAAAATTAACCTACTTTTGTAGTCAGAATTTCTAAAGAAACATAAAATGCTCAATTTCCCAATCGATAAATTAAAACACGCAGACTCTAATCAGTTCTTCCTAATTGCAGGGCCTTGTGCTATCGAAGGAAGAGATATGGCACTTTCTATTGCCGAGCATATTGTTGGTCTTTCAGAAAAATATCAGATCCCTTATATCTTTAAAGGATCGTACAGAAAAGCGAACCGATCCAAATTAGATTCTTTCCAAGGAATAGGAGACGAAAAAGCGTTAAAAATATTACAAGAAGTTGGTCAGACTTTCGACGTACCAACCATTACCGATATCCACGAATCTCACGAAGCGGCTCTTGCTGCTGAATACGTAGATGTATTGCAGATTCCAGCTTTCTTATGTAGACAAACTGATTTATTATTGGCTGCTGCCAAAACAGGAAAAACAGTGAGTGTAAAGAAAGGACAGTTTCTTTCTGGTTCTTCTATGAAATTTGCAGTTGAAAAAGTAAAAGCCTTAGGGAACGACAAAGTGATGCTCACAGAGCGAGGAAACTCATTTGGTTACCAAGAACTAATAGTCGATTTCAAAAACATTCCTGCCATGCAGAGTTTCGACGTACCTGTAGTGATGGATGTAACTCATTCTTTACAACAGCCTAATCAATCTAGCGGAGTTACAGGTGGAAAACCTGCTCTCATTGAAACTATTGCAAAGGCGGCTATTGCTATTGGAACAGACGGTTTATTTATTGAAACGCACCCCAATCCATCCGTTGCAAAATCTGACGGAGCCAATATGCTTCCTTTGAATCAGTTAGATGGCTTACTTCAAAAATTGGTGAGAGTAAAAGAAAGTATTCTTTAAGAATTTAGGTTTTAAGACTTTGAGATCTTGAGATTTTTAGAAAGATCAAAAGAGTAAAAAGTCAAGAGAGACTTAAAATACAAACTAATGAATTGAGCAGCGAATCCGTCATTGCGAGGAACGAAGCAATCCCCAGTACAATTCTATGAGATTGCCACGTCGTACCCTCCTCGCAATGACGAAAAAACAAACGATGATCATTTAGTTTATTTTATTCAAGTTCGGTATATTCCAATATTGTTATCAAAAAGCGAAATTATTAACATTTCACCTAGCTATGAATTTAAGCAAAGTATCTTACTTCTTGATTACACTGATTGCAGTAGTATTTATCCTCATTATCGGTAAAGGACTACTCATACCGTTTGTATTTGCTATGCTTCTTTGGTTTTGTGTCAATCAAACAAAAGGAGTTTTAAACAAATGGACGTGGGCAAAAAACAAATTACCTTCCTGGTTCAAAAGTCTTCTTGCTTCTTTTTTCCTGCTATTCATTATTAGCCTCATCTCTAAAGTCATCTCGTCTAGTATTGCCAAACTAAGCGTTTCGTACAACACCTACAAAGCCAATGCAGGTGACTTATTAGCGAGTGTAAATACGAAGTTTAATATAGACATAGTCAGTTTCATTAAAGGGTATTCAGGAGAAATTGAGTTTGGAAGCATTTTATCTTTATTGTTCAATTCCATTTCAGACTTGCTCAGTAATTCATTCATGGTCGTACTTTATGCGCTTTTCATTTTCATTGAAGAAGCTTACTTCTCCAAAAAAATGGAAAGAATCATTCAAGACAAAACGAGCTACGAGAAAACGAGTTTAATCATTCAAAACATCAATCATTCCATTGCAAATTACTTAGGTTTAAAAACGTTAGTTAGCGCCATAACAGGTATTTTGAGTTATATCATCCTTGCCTTCATTGGGATTGACTCTCCTATCTTCTGGGCTTTTTTAATATTCATACTGAACTTCATCCCTACTATTGGTTCTTTAATTGGAACACTCTTCCCTGCCATATTCTGTATTTTACAGTTTGGTGATTTCACCTCTGGTTTTCTAGTATTAGGATTAGTAGGAGGTGTACAATTACTGGTAGGAAACATTATTGAACCGAAGTTCATGGGAAACTCTATGAACATTAGTCCGCTAGTCGCTATTATCTCTTTATCATTCTGGGGAGCCATTTGGGGAATTACAGGCATGGTCATTAGTGTTCCAATCACTGTTGTATTGATTATTGTTTTCTCTCAGTTTGAGCACACCAAATCTTTAGCCATTGCTCTTTCAGAAAAGGGGGAGATAACTGGAGCTAGTAAATAAAGGAAGACTTCCAGTTTTACAATTCAAGTGCTTTTAAAGAGGACAAAATTTGGTTAAATTTATTACACAATTGAAATAAAACCGATCAAACCATTAGCAGTAAAAAAAATGAGGATTAATATTGAGTCTATTGGAAAGATATTACCTATTGGAGGGACTTTTATCCTTTTGTGTAGTAGTCTGAAACTTGTACTTTTTTACAAGCAATTTAATATAAAAATAGCCGATTATATTGAACTAAGTGAATACATAACCGTTTTCATTGATGACTTAATCTACTATTGCACAATTTTTGGATTTGGTTTAATTTTCACTTACATATTAAATCTAAAAAAAGAAACTAGTTTCACACCTGAAAAACACAAGAAAGAAGGATTTTTTGATTACAAAACCTTAATTATTGTACCGATAATTATATTAGGATTACTTACATCTCTATTCTTTATTGAAAAAGAAATATCTTCTAAATTAATTATTGTAAAAATGGGAACTATATTAATTTATTCTGCTGTACATGTCATTGTGTCAAACAAAAAATGGGAATTCAGTTACAATGTAATTATCTTAGTGTGTATAATTATTTACTCATCTTTTGATGGTCTGATCGATTCATATAAATTAATGGAAAAAGGAAATAGTGAATCCTATAAAATAATACTAGAGAAAGAAGAAATAAAAACTAATAAAAACATTCTATACTTAGGAAAAACAAACAAATATATATTCACTTATAATATTGAATTAAAAGAATCCAAAATTGTTTTAATGAAAAATTTAAAATCAATAAAAATAAAAGAGAGTATTCTTAATTAATCTCACTAAATACCAACAATTACACCATACAGCAACCTCACCCTTACACATCAGGGATAGCAGCGACATCCTTTTGTGACTGAAAGGAAACAAAAGATACAGCGGATAGCCCGACCCAAAGGGTGATGCCTAAAAACTCCAAATCACAAATTTCAAATTCCAAAACAACAAAATAAAAACTTCTCATAATCTCACGATCTAAAAGTCTTAAGATCTCAAAAACCTGTGGATAACCTTTCCTTGTTCAAGGTAGAGGATTTAAGTAAATTGCTGTGTAATAAAAAGTACAAAAACGTACCATTTGATTTATGGCTGACGAAGGCAATATTTTACCGATTTTTATAGAAGACGAAATGAAGTCTGCATACATAGATTATTCTATGTCTGTAATTGTATCTAGAGCACTTCCTGATGTGAGGGACGGTTTAAAACCGGTGCACCGTAGGGTTCTTTACGGAATGGATGACTTAGGTGTAAACTACAATAAATCCTACAAAAAATCCGCTAGAATTGTTGGAGAGGTACTGGGTAAGTATCACCCACATGGTGACTCTTCTGTTTACGATACGATGGTTCGTATGGCGCAAGATTGGTCTTTGAGATACCCTTTAGTC
>JBGCEI010000126.1:0-31455 GCA_045106295.1 Cyclobacteriaceae bacterium | reverse complement strand
AAATTGAGAGACAAATTGAGTCAGTAGAAAAAGGAGAGTTAGTAGGTGGTGAAACCAGGTTGTTTGATGCCGTAAATGGTACTACCCGTATGATGAGGAGTAAAGAAGCCTTAAATGATGAGCGTTATTTTCCTGCGCCAGATTTGCAGCCATTAGTTGTCTCTGAAGCATGGATAAAGGAAGTTGAGAGCATGATGCCTCCTTTGCCTAATGATTTGATTAAAAAGTTTGTAGAAGAATACAAACTACCTGAATACGATGCATACGTAATTGCAGACGATAAGGCAACAGCTTTGTATTACGAAGAAATATGTAAGTATACTAAAGAGTATAAGTCAGCCTCTAATTGGTTAATGGGAGCTATTAAATCTTACTTAAATGAGTTGACGCTCTCTATGGAGCAATTTCCTTTGCCAGCAAAACAAGTGGCTAATTTGATTGCTATTGTAAAGGAAGGAAAAGTGAGTAATTCCGTAGCGACACAAAAACTGTTTCCTGAGTTGGTGAAAAACCCAGAAAAAGATGTTTTTTCACTGGCTGAAGAAATGAACCTTATTCAAGATAGTGATGAAGGGGGAATCGAAAAACTAATAGACGAAGTGTTAGCTGCTTACCCTGATAAAGTAGAGGCTTACAAAAGTGGTCAAAAAGGTTTGTTAGGGCTTTTTATGGGTGAAATAATGAAAAAAAGCCAAGGGAAAGCAGACCCTAAAGTGACAAATCAATTATTAGCTATGAAATTAAGTTAATTTATTGTTAACTTGTAAGGAAGTTCTAGTTTAGAACGTTTTTGTGTACGTGGTATATTTATTGTTGCTATTACTCCTATGCGCCTACTTCTTCTGTTTTTTACTGTTTTCTTTGTTCAGACTGCTTTTTCGCAGTGTGCATTTGAGATTTTAGATGAGAACTTTATTCCTTCTGCAACTCCAACATTTGAGCAATGTAATGGCGTAACAGGAGGGACAGATAATTTTACGATAGAATTATATACAACAGTAGAGTTAACAAGCTATACGATTGACTGGGGGGACGGTTCTGCTGTTGTTAACTCAACTCCGACACCGTGGACAGTAGGCTTAGATATTCCCCATACCTACACCACCTTAGGTACATTTACGATTACAGTCACTAATACCTTAGGAACTTGTGCAGGCGAACAAGTAATCGGTACAGTAGTTAATCAAAGAAGACCTTCTGTTAATTTTGCTAGAGACCCTACTTCTCCAAATGAAGGGTGTGTGGGAGCAACAGTATTTACATTTGAAAATAATTCGACTAATGTAGATGATTCAGTAACCTTTACATGGGACTGGGGAGACGGAACTACAGATGTGGTTACTCAAGTTTCAGGAGCAGCAGGTTCGGAAGGTGGTCCAGACATTACTCATACATATGCCACACCAGTTGGAGGAGTCTGTCAGCCGATAATCACTCTAACAGCTGATTTTGGATGTGATATAATGACTACAAATACCGATAAAACAGGAGAAGTAACCGTAAGAGATGTGGATAATGCCGCTATAAATGCAGATATTTTATTTCTTTGTTTCGATACAGATATTACTTTAACGGATTTGACACCTAGCGCATGTCCTGCCGATCCAGATGCCCGCTTCACCCAATGGGATTTCAGTAACTTACCGGCACCATATAATGTAGCAAACCCGGTTACGCCAGCAGCTTTAAATTCACCACAAGTTGTTCGTTTACCAGGAGGTGCTCCAGGAGATACCTACGATGTGGAACTATCTACTACCAATACCTGTGGTACAACTACAAATATGGTCACATTAGCCTATGTGGCAGCACCAGTAGCAGCCATTACATTACCTGCGGATACGATCTGCCAAAATAAAAATGAGACTTTTTCTGCTGCGACCTCTACCGGTACAGGACCTATTCAATATCAATGGAGATTTGATGGAGGTGCTTATGGTACATTGGATGTAGCAAATGCTACTGATACACGCTCATTTTCTGCCGTAGGATGGCATTATGTAGAGTTAGTGGTAAATACAGGGAATGGGTTATTGTGTTCTGATACCATTACAGATTCCGTATTTGTATTAGGAGCACCTATTGCAGATTTTACTATTGCTACCACTGCTGACAGTTGTGGAACAAGAGAAGTTACTTTTACAGATAATTCTGCTAATGGAGATGGAACGCCTATTGCATCCTTTGTATGGGATTTTGATAATACCAATACATTTAATGGACAAGTTCCTCCTGTACAAACCTATACAGGAGCAGATGTTTACAATCCCGAGTTAGTAGCTACTAATGTATCGGTAGGTTCCATAGCTTGTGCAAATACCTTTACCCTTCCCTTAGAAGTATACGCCATTCCTACAGTAACTGCTAATATTGATCCCGCTTGTTTTGGTGTGGCAACTACTTTTGAAAATACCTCTACTGATATTGGTGCTACATCAACCTATACGTGGGATTTTGATACCTTAGATGCTACCGTCATACCAACAGGTAATATACCAGGAGCCATTACAGACACGAGTTATGAATACCTAACCGGTGGTGGTACATTTACAGCCGAATTGATAGTGAATACAGGCGCCTGTATTGACTCGGCAGATTTTACAGTAACCGTTTTTGATGAAGTAACAGCTGACTTCACTATTGATGTAGACAGTGGTTGTACTCCACTAGCTGTCAATTTTGAGAATACATCGGTATTTCCAGCTGGGGTTACGACTTTCTATTGGGAGTATGGAAGCTTAGGGCCTGTTTCAGACAATGAAACGGCTGTTAACTTTGTACGACCATTTACAAATACAGATACGGCAGTAAGAGTATTCCCTATTAAAATATTAGTCCAAGCAGGAGCGTGTGCGGACTCTTCATTTGATACGGTTACCGTATATGATTTACCAAGGCCTTTATTCACCTCAACTGTACCTAGTCCCCAGTGTAGTCCATTATTAGTAGATGTTGCGAATAATACAGATATCTCTACAGGTGATAGTTTGTTTCAATGGAATTTTGGCGGAGGGTCTCCAGCGGTTTTAGCCATTAATAATACTTCGAATGTATCCACTACTTTTACAAATACAAGTTCTACGATAGCTTACGATATCATACAATTGATCATTACTTCACCTGAAGGGTGTATTGATTCTCTCTCTCAAGGAGTGTCCATATTTCCTGAACCTAGTGTAGATATTTTACCTTCTTCGATTGATGGCTGTAGTCCATTAGCTATCGAATTTACGCCTTCAGAACCTATGTTTACTGGAACATGGACATTTGGAACAGGAGCACCTCCTACGAATACTGGTTCAGGGGTGTTTCCAGTTTTCTCTACTTACTTTAGAGATACACTAGCTATTACAGACACTACCTATCAAATAGACTTGAATTATGTGTCTTTATTTGGTTGCCCAGGAAATACAAATACTACGATTACATTAAGAAGAGTACTGGATGCTGCGTTGAATTACTCTATACAAGATAGTACCACGACAGTTACTGTATCAGATGCCAGTAATGGAGAAATAGATGATTATGTGTACGATTGGAATGAAACGGGGGTAGCGAATGACACTAATACTACAGGAACTCAGGTACATGACTTTACATTATACGGCGCTCAAACGATATCCTATGAAGTTAGAAATGCCTACTGTAGTGATCAAGTAGATAGTTTTATTGTGATTCCAGCCTTTATCCCAACAGCGAATTTTGACATGGATACTTCTAGAGGGTGTTTGCCTCTTACGGTACAGTTTACAAATCAAACTGTTCCAGATGCACCTGATGTAGTATATGAATGGGATTTTGGAGACCCTACTCCAGGGGTAAGTAACACATCTACAAATAGAGATGCTAGCCACGAATATACACAAGCAGGGAACTATATTGTTACCTTAATCGCTACAAATAGTGCAGGATTCGATATAAAGGATACTATGTTTATTGAAATATTAACTACACCTAGAGCAAGCTTCTTGCCTAATGTTTCAACTGTTTTTTTACCAAACCCCGTTACTTTTGTAAATGCGTCATCTGGAGCTACTAATTATCAATGGATTTTTGGAGATGGGTCGGACACTGTTACATCAGCAAGCCCTTCTCATAGTTATCAGACACCAGGTGTTTATAATGTGGAATTAATTGCGAAGCAAGGTTTTTGTTCAGATACGCTGCTGCTACCCTCCGCAGTAACAGCAGAACAGGGGAGTGGAAAGGTGGATGTTTTTTCTGGGTTTTCACCTAATGGTGATGGGCGTAATGATGTGTTTAAGCCAGAAGTACAGGGGGTTACTAACTATAAGTTTACCATATTTAACCGTTGGGGGAGTCTAATTTTTAGTACAACGGATACACAAGTAGGGTGGGATGGAACCTTAAATGGAACTCCTGCACCAGTAGGAGTGTACATCTATAGGTTGGAGACGACTAACCCAAATGGAAGGATAGATATTACAGCAGGGGAAATCAATTTATTACGATAAGTAGGTTAGAAAAGTGAAAATAATTGATTGTTATAAGATTACAGTTTTTTTTATACTGCTTAATGCCGTATTATTACAAAAATTAAAGGCGCAAGATCCTCAATTTACGCAGTTCTATGCAGCTCCATTGTATTTAAACCCTGCTTTGTCTGGTTCTACAAAATTAACTAAAGCAGCTTTTTTATATAGGAATCAATGGCCATCTATTCCAGCCAATTTTGTGACTTATTCTGCTTCTATTGATCAAAGTTTACCTCGTTTTAGTTCAGGTGTAGGCTTGTCTGTCGTAAAAGACCAGTTGGGTGAAGCGTTTAGTACGACTACAGTTACGGCTAACTATTCCTTCTATTTTAATTTAACTAAAAAAGTAGAGGTAAGAATGGGGACAGGTATAGGATATGGAATTCGTAGAATAGACTTATCTAAGATTACGTTTGAAACAGGGGCTTCATCCACTGAATCGATAACATCACCAAATAATAGTTATATAGATATTAGTGGAGGGCTAGAGTTACACAATAGTGTGTATTCTCTTGGGTTCTCTGCTTTTCATTTAAATAAACCTACTAACTCTTTCTTGAATTCAAATGAGGTATTGCCTATTCGGTTCAATCTACATGCAGGAGCAAGGCTTCCTTTAAAATTAAAAGTATTGAGACCGTTGTACCGTTTACTGTACAGTGTAGTGAAAAAGGAACTTTTTATTAACCCTAAGCTTTTACTAAAGAAGCAAGGAGCATTTACGCAGTTAGACTTAGGTTTAGACGTACATTATGGCATTTTTATGTTTGGAATATGGAATAGAGGACTTCCTCTTGGAACTTCTTCCCGTGTAAATGGATTTAGTAGAGAGTCGATTGCTTTGTTGGCAGGCTATAGTCAACATGGCTTAACCGCAGCTTATAGTTATGATTTCACCATTTCTCAGCAATCCATCAGTACAGGTGGAGCTCATGAACTATCGCTAGTCTACCTTTTTGATCTAAAGATAGATAGAAAAAAACCTCTCCGAAGACACCAGATTATTCCTTGTCCGCAATTTTAACCCGGATTTTGCATTAGAATTCGTTATGAGAAGTTAACTAGCAAGAAATCAGGGGTTTAGCTCATTTCAGCCTAGCACCGCTAGGGTTAAATTGGCTAAACTAGCAAAGCGACTGATTTTCAGATAGTTAGATTCGGAATAGACTCTCTAATGCATATTTCGGGTTTAATCTCTGATATACTTTTTTACTGTGTTATGAGAGAGCCGTAAATGATCACTGATAAAACGTTTACTCTTACCTTCAGTATGAAGGCGTATTACTTTTCTTGCTGCGGGGTAGTTTACATTAGATGGAATAAACCCGTAAGGTTTTTTAAGATGATAAAGCAAAGTTATTCTTTTATCTGACCCAAAACTTCAGCTAACTCCTTCACCTGTTCTACAGAAAAAGCAGGGAAATTAGCAATACGTATTTGAGTCGTCTTTTTGTCTCCATAACCAGCACCAACTTGCATGTTGAGTGGCTTCAGCGCCGCATTGATATCAGTAGGAGTAATGCTTGTATTGGCTACTACTACAGTTCTAGAGCGAAAATACTCATCTTCCACAAATAAACTCATAGCAGGATGCTTTTCAATAGCTGCACATAGGATATCGTATTTCTGTTCTGTCTCTTTTCTAAGCTGGTTAGCGCCACCTTTAGCTAGCATTTTACCTGCTACCTTTCCTAATAAGAAGATGGTTAATACATTAGGCGTACTAGGTGTTTGGTTGTTAACCGCTTTCTTTTTTAGTTCTAGAATATCGTGATGAGCACCTATTACTTTTCCTTTTTTCTGAAGAGAAGTTGCTTTTTCTATACATTTTTCATTGACTACCCAAACACCCAAACCAGCAGGTAGACCAAAACATTTCTGTACAGAAAAGAAGAGAGAATCTATCTTAGAGTAATCGTAATCAGGATAAGGAACAGAAGAAACCGTGTCTACAGCAATTAATGCATTAGGGAATAGGTCTCTTGCCTTATTAATTTCTGTAACAGGAGTAGAGGTGCCTGCGCTTGTTTCGTTATGTGTTAAACAAACTAATTCGGTAGCCGAATCAGTTTCAATGCCTTCTAAGCTAATTCCTTTGCCAAAGTCTACTGTATGTTGTGTAGTGTCTTTTCCTAAGGCAAGAGCATACTGATAAAACTTCTTAGAAAAAGAACCATTTACAAAGTGTGTACTCTTTTTATCACAACAATTTGTGAGTAAGCGTTCCCATACTTCAGAAGCAGAACCTGTAAACAGAATGTGCCAATCAGAAGGAAGGTTAATCAGTTCACGTAAGTTATCAGCTGTTTTTTTGTAGATGTCTTTGAATGCCTGACTTCGATGAGAAATACTACAAACATCTTTCTCTAATGCTTCTTGAATAAAAAGATCAGTTTCAGGGTACAGTTGCGTAGGTCCTGGTGTAAAGAATAAGGTATTACTCATTTTTGGTGAAGTAGTTAGTGATGACTAATAAAGGACTCTGAATCGAATGGTATTAGGAACATTCTTCAATTCTTCGATCATTTCCTCTCCATGCTTCTGGTTTACATCAGTGATTACATAACCTATTTCTTCACTTGTTTTCAAGGTTTGACCGACAATGTTACAGTTGTACTTTGTTAAGATTTGGTTAATAGCAACTAAGGTACCTGGCACATTCTGGTGAATGTGAATGATACGGTGTGCATTCTTAACAGGCTGTAATTGCATATTAGGGAAGTTGACACTACCATAGGTACTTCCAGCATTAATAAACTGAGTGAATTTTTCAGGTACGTAGTTTCCAATATGGACTTGCGCTTCGGACGTACTACCACCAATATGGGGCGTTAAAATAGTATTTGGTAAGCCTTTTAGTTCAGAGTTAAATTTCTCTTTATTAGTTTTTGGCTCTTCAGGGAATACATCTATTCCTGCTCCTTTTATTTTACCACTTTCAATATTCTCTTTTAGTGCTGCCAAGTCAACTACAGCTCCACGACTTAAGTTTACAAAGTAAGAACCTTGTTTCATATTATCGAAATCGTCTTTTCCGAAGAATAATTTATTAGAAGGACGCCCATCTACGTGTAAACTAACCACATCTACTTGAGATAATAATTCTTTTAGTGTATCACATTTAATGGCATTACCAAGCGCTAGTTTGTCTACCATGTCGTAGAAATAAACCTGCATACCCAAAGCTTCTGCTACGGTAGATAATTGTGTTCCTATGTTTCCATAACCAACAATTCCTAACTTCTTTTTACGTGCTTCAAAACTATTGACAGCCGACTTTTTCCAGTCACCAACATGCATTCCTGCATTTTTGTCTGGAATGGCTCTCAATAGCATAATGATTTCAGCAATAGCCAATTCTACTACACTACGTGTATTACTGTAAGGTGCATTAAAAACTGGAATCCCTAGTTTGCTACACTCTTTTAAATCTATTTGGTTGGTACCAATACAGAAAGCACCAATTGCTTTTAGTTTGTTAGCATGCGCCAATACCTTAGCCGTTACATTCGTTTTTGACCGAAGACCAAGTAAAGAAACATCTTTGATTTTTTCAATCAGTTCATCTTCGTCTAATGCTCCTGTTAGCAATTCTACTGAATAACCTTCTTTCTTTAATTTGGCAACAGCGTCAGCATGTACATTTTCTAATAATAAGGCTTTGATTCTGTTTTTAGGGTACGAAATTACCATCGGTAAATGGTTGACATACAAAAACTCGTCAAAACTAGGCGTGATATGGTCTGCTTTTGAGATTACTTTCTCTCTAGACACATTTTCTGTGTACGCATAGAATCTATTCGCATAACCCGCTTCTTTGATTTCATAATCCGTATAACCATCTCCAATCACGCTAATGTCGCCAGTTAATTTTAATGATTCCATTAATTTCACTTTCCCTTGATCTTGGGAAAGTGGGTTGTTGGTATCGAAACCAATGATGTTTTGATCGTCATCGTACGTAAAAGTATTGGCGTAAACATGACTTTCGTCAATACCATAGTCTGCTACTACAGGTACAATAAACTCTCTAAATCCACTTGAAACGATATAAATCTGCTCAGCAAAATCAATAAAGAACTGTTTGTTTCTCTGTACAGAAGTAGATATTTCTTTTTTCACTTGCGTGATCAAAGCGTCTAAATGCAATTCATTGGCTTGCAATAACGCAATACGTTCCTTAAGTGAAGTCGCAAAAGAAGTATCTCCGTTCATTCCACTGTTTGTAATTGCTGCTATTTTACCCAGTCTCTGTTTCTTATCTGGGTGACCAGATAAGGAAATTTCTCCCAAAAGATCAAGCGTTTCAGATTTAATGAATGTACTATCGAAGTCAATTATAAATAGCTTATCAGCCATGAGTTAGCATTTAATTTTAGTGTCCGTAAAAATGATTGCAAATTTGATGATTTTTTTAATGAAATAAAAAAGTCACTACAACTTGATTTCTACTTGCATCAAATCAATAAAATCGTGTAACCTATCTTCTAATTCTTTGTCTGTTATTTGCTCTAGCTTTTCTGTTCCGAACTTTCCTACACAAAATGAAGCCATGGCAGAACCGTGAACTATGGCACGTTTCATATTCTCGAAGCTAGTGTCGTTTGTATGAGCTAGGTAACCAATAAACCCACCTGCAAACGTATCTCCAGCACCAGTAGGGTCAAATACATCTTCTAACGGAAGGGCAGGAGCAAAGAATACATGCTCTTTATCAAATAATAAAGCACCGTGCTCTCCTTTTTTGATAATGATGTGTTTAGGTCCCATTTTCATGATCTTTTTAGCCGCTTTCACTAATGAATATTCACCAGATAACTGACGTGCTTCTTCATCATTAATAGAAATGATATCCACCATTTTAACGACTTCTTTTAGCTCATCCAACGCAATGTCCATCCAGAAGTTCATAGTGTCCATTAAAATGAATTTTGGGCGCTTTTTCATACGCTCAATAACTGTCTTTTGTAAAGCAGGAGCCAGGTTACCTAACATCAGGTATTCACAACCTTGGTACGACTCAGGAATCACAGGATCAAATGATTCTAATACATTCAGTTCAGTAACCAATGTATCTCTCGTATTCATATCGTTATGATATTTACCAGACCAGAAAAAAGATTTTGCTCCTTGTTTTATTTGTAAGCCTTCGGTGTCTATTCCTTTTCTTTGAAGTTTATTTATTTCTGATTCAGGAAAATCATCCCCCACAACCGCTACAAGCTTTGTTTTAGATGTGAAATAAGAAGCAGACATAGCTGCGTAAGTGGCTGATCCACCAATGATTTTATCTGTTTTTCCAAAAGGCGTTTCAATTGCATCGAAAGCAACCGTACCGATAATTAATAAGCTCATTATTTTTTTGTATATTAAGTTTACAAATATCCTTCATTTTGATTTAATTCCTATTATTTTTGGAGGACTTATTCGATCTATTTTGAAAATACTTTTTAACATTTTTTTACCGTTAGTGCTTATATGTTCTGCGTATAGCCAAGTCAGCCTTTTCGACACACCTAGAGGGTGTTTAAGTATTGATTCGCACACACATGAATCTGATTCATGTAATGCCATACTAATGGACTCATTCCATACTCATCAAAATGCTAGAAGAAGTACTATTACGGAAGAGAATACAAGTTTGTATAAAATAAACGTAATTGTACACGTCCTGTACAATAATTCAACTCAAAATATCTCAGAAGCACAAATACAATCTCAGATAGATGTATTGAATAAAGACTTCACTAGAACAAATGCAGATAAGAGTAGTACACCTTCTCAGTTTCTATCTGTAGCAGGTAACCCTAATATCATTTTTGAATTAGATACGATTACCAGAACATTTACAAGTAAATCATTTTGGGATATTGAAGGAGGTGATTTTGACGATATGAAGTTTGATATTCTAGGAGGTAAAGATGTTATTAATTCAGATCAATATTTAAATATCTGGGTGTGCCAATTAGATGGTGGTTTTCTAGGTTATGCTCAATTCCCGGCCGTATTAGGATCAGGAGCAACATCTCCTTTAACTGATGGAGTAGTGCTTGATTACCGAGTTGTAGGGACGGAAGGAGCTGCAGGTGATTCACCGTTCTTTGATTTTGATTTAGGAAGAACAGCTACGCATGAAGTGGGGCATTGGTTAGGGTTACGACATATATGGGGAGATGGCAACTGTTCAGTAGATGATGGAATAGATGATACGCCACGTTGTAGTAATTCTTATGAATCATCATTCGGAGAAAATTGTCCAACTCCAGGAGATCAATGCCCGCAACAGGAAGGTGATCGAATGATAGAAAATTACATGGATTATTCAGATGATGGCTGTATGAATTTGTTTACAACTGATCAAGCAGAATTGATGCGTTTTATGTTGGAAACACAGCGTGAAAATGTGTACACTGTACCTTCTTTGTCAATCTCGCATAATAGATTAGTGGAAGGGGACTCTGTCGTATTTACGCTAGGTGCTTCCGATGTTGATTCGGTACTCTGGGAGTTTGATGGAGGTGCACCTTTTTCTTCTAAAAGTAATAATCCTATTATTTACTATGCTTCAGCTGATACATTTGATGTTAAACTAACATCCTACAATGATGGTGAAGAAGAAACAGTAACCTTAACTAATGCAATAATAGTAGACGATATATTACAGCCATACTTTTTATTCTCGGCAGATACTGTATTTCCTTTAGGAAATTCTTTTAGATTAGTTAATGCTAGTTTAGGTACTGATTCTATTCGTTTTGATTTTGGGGATGGTAATTTTTCATTTTTAGATGATGTGGTCTATGTATACCCTGATACAGGAAGGTATGATGTGGGAATTACAATTTATGGTCATACAGGAGAGGTGAAGTCCTCTTTATTGTCTAACCCAGTTCCAGTTCATGTATATCAGCCACTAGGTGCTACTAATGTGTTTTTTGATAAAGAGATCCTTTCACAAGGAGATAGTGTGCTGTTTGTGAATAATACAGAAGGTTCGGTAGCTGTTGATTGGGTGTTTGAAGGTGGTATTCCTGATACAGCTTATACAGATTCGGTCTATGTTACCTATGAAAATATGGGGGTGTATGGTTTCTCTATTAAAAATTACGATGTAGAAGACTCTTTAGAAACTCAATACGAAGATATTTTAGAAGTAGAGTTTGTGATACCAGAAGATACAGCTTCTGGTGCAGAGCCCATTGTTTTTCCTAACCCGTTGGATGTAGATACACGCTTTGTTAAAATATTTACAGATACGGATAAGTCATGGTCAGTAAAGATATTTGATTCTTCAGGTAACCTTGTATTGGAATTTGATGGTGATCCACAACGTCAGCTCACTATTGATACAGAAACCATTAAAAGCGGTATGTATTACATAGAAGTAGACAGTGAAGCAGGAACAGTCAACAGACGAATGATGAAGAGATAATAAGCTATTTCTTTCTCCAATTCATTTCTATTAAGCTGCATAGCAGGTAAAGTAAAAAAGGGAAATAGCTGCTTTTGTAACGTAATAAACTCCCAAAGTTGGGGGTAGATAAGGGAAGTATAACTCCAAGAATTACTACATAGAATAAACAAGCAATAACAATATGAGTAAGGGTAGTTCTTTGTTTGATCATATAAAACAAAGAACTACTTGCAATACCATAAAAGACTACGTTTTCAATAGCGGCAAAATATTGAAATACGCTGTTTGCTTCCCAGATAAAAGGTCTAAACAAACCATTGAAAAAAGCATAAGGAGCATTTTTCCCAAAGCTAAGCCAGTTTTCTTTCAATCCATAATCTACATAATTTCCTACTGCTGAATTACTTATATTCTCAGAATATGCCTGATACAGGTAAGTCAGGAAATTAGTTGGAGACAATACAGGGTGCATCATTTTTAGTACATAAAATAAACTAACGCTGCTTCCTACCAGTAAAACTAGTCTAATAGATAACGATAGCTTACTTGTTTTTTGAAGAAATATAAAATAACAAGCACTGACTAAAAAGGTACCTGCATAGTAGTATTTGACCTTCCAGAGAACTAATGAACTGAGAATTGTTAAGGCAAGCTGAACAAGAGTGATTCGTTTTTTTTCTATAAAAACAGACAATAAAACAGTTGTTAAAAAGAAGAGGCAACTGACAGCAACCGTCTCCTTTTGTATTCCAGCTGTCCACAATACAGCCGACGGCCATATTAATAAAGAAAGAGCAGCCGAATAGGTGGAACTAGGATAAATACGAGTTAGTGTTTTTACTAAATACCAAGAAGAAACAAAAGAAAACAACGATAGATAGGCACTGATTACCCAAATATTATTTTGACTAATCAAACCTAAAACGCTACTTATTCTAATAAAAAAGGAACTTCTAGGGTCTTCTGTAAAAAGAAAGTAAAAGACGTAATCGGTCGATATTTTGTTATGAAAAAGTAGGCTGATGTAGTCTTTAAAGTCAGTAAATAAGATTTTGTTTACCATTTTGATACTATGATGAAAGTAAAAAATATCATAGTTTGTATTTTTGTAGTAAAAAGTAAAAATGACAAGCAGTGCAAAACCACAGAAAAGAAAATAAACAGCAAACAGCGGATACCATTTAGTTAATGAGGGAATAACGAGTTTTTTTCGTACTAAAAAAAGAAGTGCGAAGAAGATACTACAGTTAGCTAAAATGATAATACTATTCATCAATGATTTAAAAATGCCTTTCTACCAATCTCTTTTATTTCTTACCTCAACGTATAAGAAGCATCCCTAAAGTTAAGACAGTATTTTTAGCTCTACAATGTTAGTAGAGATTCAGGAGTGGTGAATTTTAGTGTTCTACTGCTGCTCCCTCAAATAAGTAGCCAATAACTTTTCTAGTAATTCATCTTTTGAGAGATGAACCAACTCATTTTTGAAAGCTTCTCTACTGGTAGTATCTAGTTTCTCATCAACAGGTTTAGAACGGGCAATTTTTCGAGACCAAATAATCGCTTTATTCACTAACTGATCTTTTGAAGAAGGTACAGGAAGCATCTTCAGTTGTAAGCTCAATTCTTTTTCAATAGAGGTTAGTTTTTCTTGTTCTTCTGGGAAAACAAACGCCACACTAACTCCTGTTTTACCTGCTCTTGAAGTACGTCCACTTCTGTGTGTGTAGGCATCCTTGGTATCTGGAATGTGGTATTGGATAATAAAGCCCACATCTTCCACATCAACACCTCTAGCAGCGACATCTGTAGCGAGTAGGAGAGGGATGTGCCCTTCTCGGTATTGATCCATTACTTTATTTCGTAATCCTTGTGGTAAATCACCATGTATGGCTCCACAGGTGAATTTACTCGCAGAAAGCTGTTTGTAGAGCTTTTGAACACCAGACTTTGTTCTACAAAAGATAATTCCTTTTTGGTTACCAAAACGAGTTAAAAAATGAAGTAAGACATTGAGCTTTTCTTCTGCTTGTAATTTTACCGCCCAATGCTCTATTCCTTCGTTAGTGGTGTTTACCTTTCCAATACTGACTTTTTTTAGTTCATTCTTTAAGTATTTTTTAATGATTTGGTTGATCTCATTTGGCATGGTAGCAGAAAATAGCCAGGAAGCGTATGCGCCAATAGCCGTAGCTAAAATAGTATCAATATCTGTTTGAAAGCCTTTTAGAAGCATTTCATCTGCTTCATCAAATACCATAAATCGAATGGTAGATAGATCAATTATTTTCCGTTTCACCAAATCCGTTAGCCTACCTGGAGTGGCGACTACTACATGAACGCCATTACTCAATTCATGGATTTGTCCTTTTAAAGGGATACCGCCGTAAATAGCCAGTATGTTGATATCAGTATGTTTTCCTAAGGAAAGTAGTTCGTTACCTACCTGTTCACACAATTCTCTGGTAGGAACTAATACAACAGCCTGTACGCTTCCTTTTGATGTGTCTATTCTTGAAAGCAATGGGATGCCAAAAGCATAGGTCTTTCCTGTTCCAGTAGCCGATCGACCTACGAAATCGCCTGTGTGTTTTAATAATAGCGGAATAGCTTGTGCCTGTATCTCTGTAGGGGTAGTGATTCCTTTTTTATCTAACGCAAGACGTATGTTATCAGGGATAAACGGTGAATTGAAATTAACCATACTAATGAGGAAGTTTATTTTTCACTATTCCATAAAGGAACGTACCGACTGTAGCAGCGAGAATCACTATGCTGAATACTAGGACTCCATTTCCTAATAAGATGAAAAGAGGTCCTGGGCAGGCTCCTGTCATTGCCCAACCTAGTCCAAATAGTATTCCTCCTAATAAACCGGCTGTTAATTTATGTTCTTTATGAGCAATGTGAATATCTGCGCCAGTAATGTCTTTTATATCTTTCCTTTTAATAAGCTGTATGCCTATTACGCCAATAAAAATGGCAGAACCAATGATGCCATACATATGGAAGGATTCAAACTTGAACATTTCATAAATTCTAAACCATGAAATGACTTGTCCTTTGGTTAATACAATACCAAAGAAAATACCGACGAATAAAAATTTTAATGCTTTCATAATTACAAGCTAAAGAGGTAAGGTAAAAGAAGGTGTGTCATCAGTAGCCCGCCAATAAAAAAGCCAATAACAGCTACTAAAGAAGGGAGTTGTAAATTGCTTAACCCACTAATGGCATGACCAGAGGTACACCCTCCAGCGTAACGAGTACCAAAGCCAATGAGTAAACCGCCACCTATTAACATAATGATTCCTTTTAGGGTAAGCAGTGCTTCCCAACTAAATAATTCTGTAGGAACGAGTACATTATTTGTGCTTATTCCAAAACCCTGTAATTCTTGTACGATAGAATTGCTGATAGGGACAGTTTGAGAAGTGGATAAGAATTCATTGGCAATAAACCCACCGATGATCGTACCTCCTGCAAAAATTAGGTTCCAGATTTGTGATTTCCAATCGAATCTGAAAAATTCAGCTAATTTTCCTGCACCTCCAATGGAACAAAGCGTTCTTAAATTCGAAGATACGCCAAATGATTTTCCGAAATAAATCAATGCCAACATGCTAAAACTGATCAGTGGGCCTACTACATACCAAGGCCATGGGTTATAAATTGCTTCCATAATTAATTAACTGTTTTAATTCCTGCTTCTTTCATTCCTTTGAAACCACCTTCTACATTAATGGCATTGTGTGTACCACGAGCTTTTAAAATACTGGCTGCAATCACCGAACGGTAACCACCACCACAATGTAAATAAAAGTTTTTGTCTGTAGGAAATAGATGAGTGAAGTCATTTAAACTATGTAGAGGAGTATTAGGAATACCATCGACACGATTAGTCTCGTATTCACTTTCTTTTCTTACATCAAACGAACAGTCTTTTACACCGTCAATTCGAGTAGCATATTCTTCGGAAGAGATAGAAGTAATAGTATCTATCTCTCTTCCAGCTTTTTTCCATGCAGTGATTCCACCTTTTAGATAGCCTAATGTATGGTCGAAGCCCACTCTTGCCAATCGGGTAATGGCTTCTTCTTCACTTCCCTCATCTACTATGAGGAGAATGGACTGTTTGATGTCAATAATCAATTGACCTACCCAAGGAGCAAATGTACCATTTAAACCAATGAAAATACTGTTTGGAATGTGTCCCTTTACAAACTGGTGTTCATTTCGAACATCTAGCAATAGGGCACCAGAAGTATTGGCTAGTTCTTCGAATTTACTTGGAGATAAGCCATTTTTACCCTGTTCGAGAATAACGTCAAGTGCATCGTATCCTTCTTTGTTGAGTTGTACATTTAAAGGAAAATAGGCTGGGGGAGGTAGTAAACCATTTGTTACCTCTTTTACGAACTCCTCTTTTGTCATATTTGCTCGTAAGGCATAATTCATTTTTTTTTGATTGCCTAAGGTGTCTATTGTTTCCTTCATCATGTGTTTTCCACAAGCAGAACCAGCTCCGTGTGCAGGATAAACGGTGATATCGTCAGCTAAAGGCATAATCTTATTTCGTAGGCTATCGTAGAGCATACCTGCTAAATCGTCTTGTGTCAAATCAGATTTTTGTGCTAAATCAGGTCTTCCCACATCTCCTAGAAACAAGGTATCTCCAGTGAAAATAGCGATGTCTTTTCTTTCTTCGTCTTTTAATAAATAAGTCGTGCTTTCTAATGTATGTCCGGGCGTGTGGATAGCTTGTATGCTTAGTTTTCCAACTTTAAACTCCTCTCCGTCTTTGGCTATGTGAGCATCAAAAGTAGTTTGTGCAGTAGGCCCGTACACAATAGTTGCACCTGTTTTTTTTGCAAGCGATACGTGTCCACTTACAAAGTCTGCATGAAAATGGGTTTCGAAGATATATTTGATCGTAACGCCATCTTTTTCTGCTTTTTTTAGGTAGGAGTCTATTTCTCGCAGTGGATCTATGATTACCGCTTCATCACCAGATTGAATGTAGTATGCGCCTTGTGAAAGGCAGCCTGTATAAATTTGTTCTATTTTCATTTTTAAAATGATTAGTTAGCCTTTTAATAATTACACACTTCTTTCTTCAAAGACATTACTTTGTGTAGCTATTCTAAACAGTGCTCTTTGTGTTACTGTTGGTTTTTGATCATAATGATCAATAGCATCTTGAATATCAATAAAGAAACAGTTATCTCCCATGTCTTTGATAAAGCAGGTTTTGGTTAGGAAATCACGTACAGGGCCTATTAAACTACTGAAGTACACAGTAATGGACTGTTCATTTAATTCTGTGATTAAGTTTTTCAATTCTTGTAAAGCACTACTATCTACAAAATTAATACTGTCTCCATGTATGATGACCAACTCTAGTTGATTTCCTTTTTTTTCTACTTCACACCGAATACTTTCTTTGAAATGGGTACTATTAGCAAAGTAGAGTTGAGAATCGTATCTGATGATTAAAATATCTTTTCGTGATTCTGTAGCTGTGAACCTACCGATGTTTCGATATTCTTTTGTGTTACTAAGTTTACCTAAAACGGCATAATGAGGCTTGGTAGTTCGGTAAATCAATAAAATAATAGACAGTAATACACCTAGTATGATTCCTTCTTTAATCCCAAATACTAAGGTAGCACTGAATGTGATTACCCACATGGCTAACTCTTGCTTTTGTATTTTCCATAGATAGGTAGGGTACTTAAAGTCAATTAAACCGAATACCGCTACTAGAATAATGGCTGCTAGTATTGCCTTAGGCAAAAAGTAAAAGAGTGGTGTTAGGAATAATAGAGTTAGTACAATTAATCCTGCAGAAATAAGTCCTGCAATACTAGTTTGAGCGCCTGACTTTTCATTCACAGCAGACCTACTGAAGCTTCCTGTTGTTTGGTAGGATCCGAACAAAGAACCAAAGATATTACTTAGTCCAATACTGACCATTTCTTGATTGGCATCTATTTCGTATTCGCCTTTGTGTTTGTCTTGTAAAGACTTTGAAATGGAGAAAGCTTCCATAAAAGCAATGATAGCCAGTGTAATAGCAGAAGGAATTAAACGTTGAATTTGGTCAAGTGAGAAGTTTGGTAAATTAAAAGAGGGGAGACCACCAGGTATTTTTCCAATGATTTGAAGCCCTTTTTTATCTAAACTAAAATAAGAAACCAGGATAATACTAATAATTATGATGACTAAAGAAGCGGGGGTGGAATCGTGTATTTTCTTTACTAGTTTCAAAACAATAATTCCACCTATTCCTATTGATAGTGTAAGCCAGCTAATTGTACCTAATGAGTTGAATAGCTGATAAAAAATAGATAAGATATTTCCTGAACCTAAGTTTATTCCTAGAATATGTTGTAACTGATCCGTAGCGATAATAATGGCTGCTCCAGATGTGAACCCACTAATTACTGGTTGAGATAAGAAATTAACGAGGAACCCTAATTTTAATAAACCGAACAGTAAAAGGGTAATTCCCATCAATAAGGTTAATAAAATAGCTAATGAAATGTATTCTTTTGTGCCTGCTTGGGCGAATACTGAAATACTCGCTGCTACCAAAATAGAATCCATTGCCACTGGGCCTACTGCTAATTGCCTAGATGTACCAAAAATAGCATAGACTAGCTGAGGTATAATAGCAGCATACAAGCCATAGACAGGAGGGAGTCCTGCTATCATAGCATAAGCCATTCCTTGTGGGATTAATAATACACCTACTGTTATGCCTGCAAAGAAGTCCCCTTTTAAGTATTCTTTTTTGTAGTGCGGTAACCAACCTAATATGGGAATGAATCGTTTCATTGATTTATTAAAACTACCAAATAATTTGATAAAATGGGTTAAAAAGAATGTGAGTGATCCAATTAAAATGAACAGTTATGAAATTTGAAACCAAATACAATAAAAATGAACGATTTTAAAACAAAAAAGGAGTCATATCTAAGATACAACTCCTTTACAATTATGCGGTCCGGACGAGACTCGAACTCGCGACCTCCTGCGTGACAGGCAGGCATTCTAACCAACTGAACTACCGGACCTCGTTTAATTGGAATGCAAATATGGAGCAATATTTTCTATTACGCAACAGTTGCGGAAAAAAAAGTTAATTTTTCATGAAACTTGATAAACCACAGTTGTAAAGTAGTAATTTTGTTATCCCAAAAAGAATAGAAGACTATGGAATTAGAGTTTGAAAAATCAATCAGTGAGCTGGAAGCAAAACTGAATGATATGAGAAGTTTAGAGTCTGATGATGACAAATCTGTTTCATCTGCTATTAAATCATTAGAGGTGAAACTTAAAAGCCTTAAAAAAGACACTTACCAAAACTTAACGAGATGGCAACGAGTGCAATTGTCTCGTCATCCAGATAGACCGTATACATTAGAGTACATAGAACGCATTACGAGCTCTTTTGTGGAACTACATGGAGATAGAAATGTAAAGGACGACAAAGCAATGGTCGGTGGTTTTGGAAATGTAGATGGGCAAACGGTGATGTTTATTGGTCAGCAGAAAGGAAAGAATACAAAACTGCGTCAGCTGCGTAATTTTGGAATGGCAAATCCTGATGGATACCGTAAAGCGCTTCGTTTGATGCGTTTAGCTGAGAAGTTTAATAAACCTATCGTAACGCTTATCGATACTCCTGGAGCATATCCTGGCATTGAAGCAGAAGAGAGAGGACAAGGAGAAGCAATTGCTAGAAACCTAAAAGAAATGTTTATGCTTAAAGTACCTGTAATATGTATTATCATTGGTGAAGGAGCATCTGGTGGAGCATTGGGTATTGGTATTGGAGACAAAGTGATGATGTTAGAGAATACATGGTATTCTGTGATTTCCCCGGAGTCGTGTTCTTCTATTCTGTGGAGAAGCTGGGACTTTAAAGAACAGGCGGCAGAAGCATTGAAGCCTACAGCTCCAGATATGTTGAAGTTTAAGCTGATAGACGGAATTATTAAAGAGCCACTTGGTGGGGCACATACTGATCCTGAAAAAATGGCTCAGAAGCTGAAAAAAACAATTTTAGATTCAATAAAACAGTTAGAAGAGAAGTCTCCTGAAGAACGTATTTCTGAGCGTATTGATAAATTCTCTCAAATGGGCGTTTTCAAGGAAGCGTAGAGATGAATCTCTTTACCATTGATACAGGGCTTTTTAAATTAGATGGTGGTGCTATGCACGGCGTAGTACCTAAATCTATTTGGAATAAATTAAATCCCGCAGACGAGCAAAACCTGTGTACATGGGGAATGCGTTGTCTATTAATAGAAGATGGTGATCGTCTTATCTTAATAGATACAGGAATTGGTAGCAAACAATCAGATAAATTTTTCAGTCATTATTTCCTTCATGGAGAGGCTTCCTTAATTCAGTCGATTAGGAATGCAGGTTTCTCTGAAGACGAGGTGACAGATGTGATTATTACACACCTTCATTTTGATCACGTAGGTGGAGCAGTGAGTAGAGTAGGAGATAAGTTACTCCCTACCTTTAAAAATGCAATCTAAAAAAAAAAAAAAAAACACTGGGAATGGGCAACTGATCCTAACCCACGAGAACAAGCTACTTTTTTTACGGAAAACATGTTGCCTTTGCAAGAAGCAGAGCAGTTGAAATTCATAGGCAAAGAATCGCCTTTTTCTTCTATTGATTTTAGATTGGTAGATGGACATACAGAACAACAGATGTTGCCCATTATTAGTTACAAAGATCGAAAGGTTGCTTACGTAGCAGATTTAATTCCTTCAGTAGGACATATGAAGGTTCCTTATGTGATGTCGTATGACATACGGCCATTATTAAGTATGAAAGAAAAAGCTAGTTTCTTAGATGAAGCAATAACGAATAATTACACTCTCTTTTTTGAACACGACCCTTCGGTAGAGTGCGCTTCATTAAAAGCGACTGAAAGAGGAGTGCAAACAGATGAGTTGTTTACGCTTTCCACGCTTGTTTAATTTCTTGAAGTAAGGAGAACTTATTCCCTTTTAGCGTCAGTCCTCTTAGAATACAAATCAATAATAATGGTAGAATGGCTGCATTAAATTCGTTTGTATGGAATAAATAGTAAGCCAAGGCTATTATGAATAGTAAACTTACGTTTAAGAAGTAATATTTTAACCATTTATGAGTAGGAGCTATTAATAGAAATAATCCTGCTAGTAAGTTTGTAGGTAATAACCACAAGGCGTTCATGTGGAAAGAGAACCCTTCGTGGTAAGAAATAGCCCATGTAATGTACAGTATTGTTCCTATTATTCCTGTGAGTGTAAATAGAGTGAAGTCAATTAACCTAGCGATAGATTTGAGTTTAAGTATGGTGACAAATAAGGAGGTTATGAAAAGAAACCACATTACCGATAAAGGAGTAAGCCAAATGGTTGAAACAGTCGCCTTACTTTTGTAAATAACAGCTGTTTTTTTAATCAGAGGTTCGTTACCTGTTCCTGACTGGATAAAGGAGTCTTTTAAACCTTCATACAAAGCAAAAGGCAAAGAAAGTCGTTCTGTTTTGTTTAGAATACGATCAGTTTTTCTTCCTTGAATAAAGTCGAGCACAAACGATAACCAAGGATAGTCATTAGTAGTCTCAGATACCTTTTCTCGAAAAGTGAAATCATCTCCTTTCTTTACTTGATAGTCTAATGGTTTTCCTACAATAGATGCTAGTATGTCAGTGATTTTAGTAGTACAGTTTTGATTTAAAAAATCATACGTATAGTATTGGTTTTCAGGTAGTTTGTTAATTTCTAAGAAACGATACATCGAATCAATTTGATGAGCATTTAGATTTAATTCTTGCTCGTAAATTGACCTGTTTTCTTTTACATACCCTTGTTTAAACCTGTTAAATAGTTCCTTTTTGAGTCTGTATTGTAGGTTTCCTTTTAAGAACTTACTGACAAATAAAGGGATGCTTTTTCCAAAACGAAAAACTCCATAGTTGTAAATAATGTCGACATCATCTTTAGGGTCTACAAAGCGGATAGCAGAATGACCAAAAGCTGTGTAAACCTCTTCTCCCTTGTCGCAGGTTAAGATACTGACTCTTACTTGATCAGAGAATGCAAACGAACGAATGCTTATCAACGATAAACAAACTAACAAAATCAAGGAATTGAAAGTAGAAGAGAAGCGCATTTAGACTGCTTTTATCAAATAGAAGTTCTTTTTCCCTTTTTGAATCATTAAGTATTTATCTTGAATGAGGTCAAAATTTGGTTTTTCGTCTGCATCAGTTGCTTTTTCTTTGTTGATGCGTAATCCGCCATCTTTAATCATACGTTTGGCTTCTCCTTTTGATGAAAACACCTTTCCATCGCAATGGTTAGAAACTAAATCAGCCAAAGTCTCTACTTTATCGTAATCATTGACTTCAATGGTAGGGACGCCTTCAAATACAGCTAATAAAGTAGGTTCATCTACTTCTTTTAGTACATCTGTAGCCTTTTTGTCAAATAAGATTTTAGAGGCCTTCACTGCCATATCATAATCCTCCTCCGAGTGAACACGAATGGTAATGTCTTTAGCTAATGCTTCTTGTAAGGCACGTAAATGAGGTGCTTCTTCATGCTTCTTTTCTATGCTAAGGATTTCATCTTCAGGCAGTATTGTAAATACTCTGATTAGTTTTTTAGAATCTTCATCAGATACATTTAACCAAAACTGGTAAAACTGATACGGGCTTGTTCTCTTAGCATCTAACCATACTGCACCAGATTCTGTTTTACCGAATTTAGTACCGTCTGACTTAGTGATTAAGGGGCAGGTCAATGCATAGGCTTCTCCAGAGGCCATTCGCCTAATTAGCTCCGTTCCAGAAGTGATGTTTCCCCATTGGTCAGAACCACCCATCTGTAGTTTACAGTTTTTCTCTTTGTACAAATGGTAGAAATCGTAACCTTGTAATAGTTGGTATGAGAATTCAGTGAATGAAATTCCTGTTTCTAATCTGTTTTTCACAGAATCCTTTGCCATCATATAACTTACGGTCAGGTGTTTACCTGCGTCCCGTAAGAAATCAATGAAACCAATTCCTTTGAACCAATCGTAATTGTTTACAATTTCAGCACTGTTTGCACCACAGTCAAAATCAAGGAATTGCTGCAATTGCTTATGAATACATTCTTGGTTGTGTCTAATCTGTTCTTCTGTTAGTAGGTTACGCTCTGCCGACTTCCCTGATGGATCACCGATCATTCCAGTAGCTCCACCAACTAACGCAACAGGTTTGTGCCCACTTTGTTGTAGATGAACGAGTAGCATAATGGTAGCCAAGTTTCCAATGTGAAGAGAATCGGCTGTAGGGTCAAACCCTACATAGGCTGCCGTTACTTCTTTTAAAAATTGTTCCTCTGTTCCGGGCATGATATCATGAATCATCCCTCTCCATTTCAATTCTTCAACAAAGTTTTTCATTCTAAGCCTATCTTTTGTTAGTCAATTAGGCTACAAATATAGCGGAATTTAAATGTTTAGGACTACCAAGACGAGATCGTTTTTGAAATTCTCTAGAGAATAAGATAGTTGAATTTCAAAATATTATAAGACTATCTTCGGGTTAAACATTACGATGACATAGATAATTCTCCTGCAAACTCTGCGTCGAATACAAATTTAGACCCTAGATTAAATGGGTAGAACTTAAATCTATCCTCAGGTGACATGGAAGCATTGGAAGCATTCTTAAAAACACTTACTGGCTCAGATGTATACACCAATGATAAGTGATTTGATCCTTTTTAGATAGAGTTAGTTGAAAGGGCTTGTAAGATTACGTAAATCAAAGATTGTAATAAAAATCAGGACACTTCTAGTCCATATAGTCCTTTACTCATAAATAGAAGGGAAACTGTCTGAATCTGTTTCGTTAAACATATCGTAGATGTAATCGAATACATCTTCTGCATTGGGTTTAGAGAAATAGTCCCCATCTCCATAAGCAGGTCTGTGTGCCCATGAAGAGATGGTTTTTGGTTTAGAGTCTAAATGGAAGTATCCAGACTGTTCTTCCAGTACTTGCTGCATCATAAAGGCAGTTGCTCCACCAGGTATGTCTTCGTCAGCAAATAAAATCCGATTGGTCTTTTTGAGTGATTCTACAATGCGGTGATTGACATCGAAAGGAAGCATGGTTTGTATATCAATTACTTCACAGTGAATACCCACTTGTTCCAATTGTTGCGCAGCATCCATCACAATTCGACACATAGACCCGTAGGTTACTACCGTAATATCGTTTCCTTCTTTTAACACTTCTGGAACCCCTAGAGGAACAGTGTATTTACCTAAGTTAGTAGGAGCAGGCTCTTTTAGTCGGTAACCATTTAAGCATTCTATGACTAAACCTGGGTCATCGCCATGTAATAAGGTATTGTACATTCCAGCGGCTTGGGTCATATTTCTAGGAACACAGACATATATTCCTCTGAGCATATTCAGAATAGAACCTAGTGGTGATCCTGAATGCCAAACCCCCTCTAACCGATGCCCTCTTGTACGGATAATAACGGGCGCTTTTTGCTTTCCAAATGAACGGTAACGAATGGTTGCTAAATCGTCAGTTAAGAGCTGAATAGCATACATAATGTAGTCTACATACTGAATTTCAGCAATAGGTCGAAGCCCTCTCATAGCTGCTCCAATTGCCTGTCCTATGATGGTGCATTCTCTAATTCCAGTATCTGTTACTCGTAAGTCACCGTGTTTTTCTTGTAGCCCTGCAAAACCTTGATTGACGTCGCCAATCTTACCTACATCTTCTCCCAGTGCAAATATGCGTTGATCTTTGCTTAGAACAATATCAAAAAAGCGTTGTAACACAACTCGTCCGTCCACTAGTTCTGGTTCTTTGTCATAAGTAGCAGGTACTTCCTTTACTTTGATAGCTGCTTCGTCTGTATCACTGTAAAGAAAAGAACTGTATCGTACATGGTTACGTTTTTTTTCTGTATTATTCCAGTCGAGTAGTGCTGTCCTAACAGCTGATTTTTCTCCTTTGGTTAATCGAATGGCTTTTTTAGAAGAACGAATAGTATTACTCCGTAAAGGGATAGCTAGAGAATGAAGGGAGGTAATGAGTTCTTCTAATTCAGTCTTTTTAGGAGATTTTTCTTTTAGGTCGTTAAGAATGTTATCTAATTCTGATACTTCTTTTTTTACCGCATTTTGATAGGCTTTCCAAGAGCTGTTTCTGGCTTGTTTAGCTTTTTCTTTGGCACTTTTTTCTACTTGATCTAATTCTGATGAGGTAACAAATCCATTTTCTAAGATCCATTTTCTCATTTTAGGAATACAATCGAATGTTTTTTCCCACTCTAAGCGTTTTGCTGATTTGTAGCGTTCATGCGAACCCGAAGTGGAGTGACCTTGAGGCTGAGTAACTTCAGTAACATGAACTAAAGCAGGTATGTGATGTTTTCTACAGGCTTGTTCTGCCTTTTGATAAGCTTCTATCAAGCCAGCATAGTCCCAGCCTTTTACTTCAATGATCTCGTAGCCTTTTCCTTTATTGTCTTGCTGAAATCCTTTTAAAACTTCAGAGATGTTTCCTTTTGTTGTCTGTAATTCTCCTGGTACAGAAATCCCAAAATCGTCATCCCAGACAGAAATCAATAAGGGGACTTGGAGTACACCTGCTGCATTTACCGTTTCAAAAAACATGCCTTCAGATGTAGAGGCATTTCCAATCATAGCCCATGAAACTTCATTTCCGTTGACGGAAAAGTTTTTCATGTTGAGTTTTTTATTGTTTCTAAACAGAGAAGAGGCATAAGCTACACCAAGCGCTCGGGGCATTTGTGCGGCAGTGGGAGAGACGTCTGTAGTGGAATGCTTTTCGTTGACAATGGGTTTCCATTTTCCATTTTGATCTAACATTTGAGTACCAAAATGACCAGTCATTAGTCGACCTGAAGAAACCACTTCTCGCTCTATGTCTGGGTCGGCATACAATTGTGCAAAAAGTTGCTCAGGAGTCATCATTCCTGTGGCAAACATAAATGTTTGGTCTCTATAGTACCCTGATCTAATATCTCCTTTTTTGAAAAAACGGGCTGCTGCTACCTGTGGAACTTCTTTACCAGCACCAAATATTCCGAATTTAGCTTTTCCCATAAAAACTTCTTTCCGTCCGAGAACACTAGTTTCTCTACTTTCTATGCATAAAGCATAATCTGAAATAATATCTTCTATGGTTAGGTTTGCAGGGAGTGTTTGAACAGCAGTTTTTGTCATAGGACAGTACTCTAGTTTAAACCACAAATGTAGGCATTACTTGATTATGAAACGAAAAAGAGAAAGTCTATTTATTCACTAATCATATAAATTAACTGAGTGAAGGTGTATTACTCAAAATCTGAATTAAACAAAATTGCTCAAACTACCGTTAAGAATTTATTGGATCACAAAACAGACGATGTGAATAAAAAAACTCTTAAACAGCATATTAAGTATTAGAATCAGTAAATTAGTAGTCTTATGAGTAAGCAAGACCTGTCATCTTCCAATTCCTCTGACATTAAGCGTTATGATCATATTACGTTTGATGCTCACAATAAAAATTTACATAATTTTTTTGATAGTGCCAGTGACCTGATTCTAGTAGTCGGAGTAGATGACACTATTCTTTTTGCTAACGAGGCTTGTAAGAAGTCTTTAGGGTATGTAGAAAAGGATCTCAATCATTTAAAATTAAGGTCTGTTTTACACAAATACTATGCGGAAACAGCATATGATAATCTTAAACGGGTATCTGATGGAGAAGCTCCAGAACGATTTAATACCACATTTGTTGCTAAAACAGGACGAAAGGTAGAAGTGTCTGGAAGCTTTAGTTGTAATTATGAAAATGGAAAACCAGTAGCCTATACGGGTATTTTCTTTGATAATACTGAAAAAAGGCAATCAGAAAATGCCCGTAGGTTGTACTACAGTATTTCTAATTTAGTCATAGAAACAGCCAACCTAGATAATTTATTAGAGAAAATACATAGCTTATTAAAACAATACATTGAAGCTAATAATTTTCATTTAGCGTTACATAATGAAGGAGAATCTGAATTAAACTTTCCTTATTATGTAGATGAATTATTAGGTGGTAAGGTAGACAAATACAGCAGAGCGTATGAAAAAGGCTTGACAGAGTATGTCATAGAAAAGAAAGAACCAGTCTTTTTGTATGAAGAGGATATTTTGAAGCTCATAGAACAAAAAGAAATGACGTTGCTTGGTGATGCTCCAAAAGTATGGCTAGGTGTGCCGTTAAGTGTTGGGAATAGAATTATTGGTGCTATTGCAGTAAAAAGCCATAGTGACAGGAATAAATACAAAAGAAGGGAGTTAGACTTGTTAGATTTTATTTCAGGTCAGATAGCGCTTACTGTAGAGCGAAAACAATACGAAGATAAAATAAATGACCAAAGGGCACGACTGAATGCTATTTTTGAGAGTAGTACGCACTTGATCTGGTCTATGAACCGAAAAATGGGACTAACTTCTTTTAACCATAATTATGCTAACGCTGTATTCAATAGGTATGAGACAATTCCTATTATTGATCCCAATGCAGAACAAGAACATTATTTTTTGGCTGAAAATCATTTGCACAGGTTTGTTGAAAAATCATATAAATCAGCCTTTAAAGGGAACCCACAACACTTTGAAATTTTTGAACGAGATAAAAATGATAACATCATTTGGAGAGAGGTATTTTTAAATCCTATTTTTCTTCCAGACGGTAACATAGAAGAGATATCTGGTATTGCTCATGATATTACTGAAAAAAAAATGACCGAAGATGCGATTAAAGAAAGTGAAGGTCAGTTTAGGGATATCTTTGAATCATTTCAAGATATCTATTACCGAACGAATTTAAGAGGAGAGGTTCTGCTAATTAGTCCGTCAGTAAAAGAAATGTCGGGTTATGAGCAAGAAGAGGTTTTAGGTACAAAAGTGAATGATTTTTTCACTATAGTTCATCATCAGAATTACCTGATCAAGCAACTTTTGAAAGAAGGGAAAGTAAGAAATTACGAAGCAAAGCTTAAAAAGAAAAATGGTGAGTTATTGGATGTAAATGCTAATATTAGGATCATTTACAATGAAAATAAAAAACCGATTGCTATTGATGGTGTAGTGAGAGATGTAACCTACCTAACAAAGGTTGCGAATGAAATGGAAGAGTCTAAGAATTTAGCACTACACTCTCTTAAAGTGAAGGAACAGTTTCTAGCCAATATGAGCCATGAAATACGTACTCCTATGAATGGAATTACGGGTATGATCGATCTATTATCGAAAAGTCATTTAGACGAAGAGCAGACAGATTATGTAGATACAATTAAGAAATCATCGAAGGTACTTCTCGAAATTTTAAACGACATACTAGACCTTTCTAAACTAGAGGCTGGTAAAATGGAGTTAAAACCGGTAGCTGTGGAGATTAATGATACAGTGGCTAAAATCCATGATTTATTTGCATTGAGAGCAAGTGAGAAAGGGGTTAGGCTGCGCTACCATTTAGATGAATCGGTACCGGCTTACATTCAAATAGATGAAACAAGGTTATTACAAGTTTTATCCAATTTAATATCTAACGCTATAAAATTTACTGATCACGGCAACGTAAGCACAGCGGTTTCCGTTGAAGGGTACGAAGATGATAAGGTACGAATTAGGGTGGATGTGAAAGATACTGGGATAGGTATTGAAAAAGACGATTTATCTAAATTATTCAAGAATTTTAGTCAGCTAGATACCTCTATGAAAAAGTCGTATGCGGGGACTGGTCTGGGATTGGCTATTTCAAGAGAGTTAATTCACTTGATGAATGGGGATATATTTGTAAGTTCAGAATTAGGGAAAGGAAGTACGTTCTCTTTTACTTTTTTAGTGAATACAGCTACAAAAGAAGCGGTAGAAACTCATGTTCAGCAAATTGATAATCAATTAAATGATTATTCGTTTAAAGAAGCATGCCCTGTGATTTTGGTAGTAGACGATAACCGTGTCAATAGAAAAGTAGCCAGCACTATTTTAATAAAAGCAGATTGTAAGGTGGAGTTAGCTTCAGATGGTTTTGAAGCCATTGATATGATCAAAAAGAAAGACGGTCAGTATGATATGGTGTTTATGGATATTCAAATGCCCAAAATGGACGGAATAGAAGCTTATAAAAGAATCAAAGAGTTGGCTATTACTACTGTTCCTCCTGTAATAGCCATGACGGCCTATTCAATGAAGGAGGATGAAAAGAAAATGCGTGACGTTGGAATGAATGATTACCTACCTAAACCCATTACATCGAGTAGTATTCTACAAAAAGTAGCTCATTGGCTACACCTTCCTCAAGAGGCAGAAAATTCAAATCCAGTACTAGAAAGTGAAAATTCCATTGAGTTTGTGAATTATCTAGTAGTAAATCAGTTAAAAAAGATAGGAGGGGTTGAGATGGTAATAGATGTTTTTAATGAATTTGAAGAAGAAACAACAGCCCTTTTAAAAGAAGCAAATTCAGCTGTGCAAACTAAAAATTATAATGCTTTTAAATCGGTGATGCATACTATTAAAGGTTCAGCTGGAACAATAGGGTTATTAAAAATTTCAAAAAAAGCGGAAGATTTAGAGCGGAAAATTAAAAATAAAGAGTATCATGGTGTAGAATCAGGTTTTGAAGATTTGAAAACTAATTTTATTTTTTTTACTTCGAATAAAAATAAGCTTATAGAAAGCGATTAACAATTATGGGGAAGCGAGTACTTATTGCTGAAGACAGTTCAGTAATTCAAAATTTAACAAAAAAGATATTAGAACAGTTAAACTATTCTATCGATACGGTGAAAAATGGAGTAGATGTTCTAAAGAAGCTAGAATCAGCGTCTTACGATATCATATTAATGGATATCAATATGCCAAAAATGGATGGAATGGAATGTGCTAAAAAAATTCGGTCTTTAAAAGATAAAGAAAAAGCAGCTATTCCTATTGTAGCCATTACTGGAAATGCTAAAAATTATTCTGATACAGAATTTCATGATGTAGGTATTAATGCAACATTAGAAAAGCCATTGAATTTCGATGAGTTAGTGACTACAGTGAAAAAATATACGGAGTAATACATTATTCCCGTTTTCATGGAAATAAAATACACCAAGAATTTTTTAAATAAACTGGAGGATATTTTCTCTGAGTCAGAATATATCTTGCGCTATGAAAAAGGGAACTTCAATTCTGGCTATTGTATTTTAAAAGAAACGCAAGTTGTTATTATTAATAAATACTACACCTTAGAAGGGAAGATAAATTGTCTCCTAGAAATTCTAACTCAATTAAATATTGATTCGGAGAATCTTAGTGCTAAGAATGCTGATATGCTAGAAAAGATTGTAGCCTCAAAAAACGAGTAATGAGAGTTACATTTCTAGGTAGTGGAACTTCACAAGGAATCCCTGTTATTGCCTGTAACTGTTTTGTTTGTCAGTCTGAAAACCCTAAAGACAGTAGATTAAGAAGTTCCGTTCACATTCAAACAGACAATAATCAATCGTTTGTTGTTGACACAGGCCCTGATTTCAGGCAGCAATTACTTGTCAATAATATTGTTGATCTTGATGCTATTCTTTACACACATGAGCATAAAGATCATGTAGCTGGTTTAGATGATATTAGGGCGTTTAATTTTAAATACAAACGAGCCATTCCGATCTATGCTGAAAAGAGGGAGATGGAATGCATTAAACAGGAATTTAGTTATGTGTTTACTGAGCAAAAGTATCCTGGAGCTCCTGAAGTAAGCCCTCAAACCATTGATGAATCTACTTTTTCAATTGGAGATACTTCTATTATCCCCGTAAGGGTATCACATGGAAAACTTCCTATCTTAGGATACCGAATAGGTGATTTTGTTTACATTACTGATGCCAGTATTATTACAGATCAAGAATTAGAGAAAATAAAAGGAGCAAAAGTAGTGGTGTTAAATGCCGTGAGAAAAGAGCTTCATCACTCTCACTTTAACTTAGAACAAGTTCTTTCTTTATTTAATAAGATACAGCCAGAAAAAGGCTTTATTACTCACATTAGTCATCTAATGGGAAAGCATGAAGATGTAAGCTCAGAACTTCCTGAGAATATCTTTTTTGCCTATGATCAGTTACAAGTAAATGTTTAGTTTAGGAATGAACTGCCATACTTCTGAAATAGTCTTTTATATTTTGTTTTTTTAGAATTCAACAACTTCATAAAGTACTTTTCAAATTTTTTAGGTATTATCTTGCAATTCGATTATTATATTGGATAAAATAATAATAACACGTATCTTTAATTGTAAAAAATACATATAAAAATGAATAAAAAAATTATTTCTGTATTATCAATATCACTAATATTTATATTGATTTCATGCAACAGTTCAGAACAAAATCAATCAAAAGAAAGTAAAAAAGGCAAACAAGAATACTTTCCAAGAGATTCAGTTGACTTAGCCGCTAGAGGCGAATG
>JBGCEI010000125.1:0-4003 GCA_045106295.1 Cyclobacteriaceae bacterium | reverse complement strand
AGTCTAATATCGTAGATGCCATCCGTTGGGTCTTGGGTGAGCAAAAAACCCGTAACCTACGTTCTGACAAGATGGAGAATGTCATCTTTAACGGGACCAAAAACAGAAAAGCCCTTCAGATGGCTGAGGTTGCACTTACGTTTAATAACACCAAAAACTTACTCCCTACTGAATATTCTACGGTTACGATTACAAGAAGGTATTACCGTTCTGGAGAGAGTGAATACATGCTAAACGGAGTAACCTGCCGTTTAAAAGACATCAATACCCTGTTTATGGATACCGGAATTGGTTCTGATAGTTATGCTATCATTGAGCTAAAGATGGTGGACAATATCTTGAACGACAGAGAAAATTCAAGACGTACCTTATTTGAAGAGGCTGCTGGAATTTCTAAGTTTAAAATCCGAAAAAAACAGACGCTTAAAAAACTAGACGATACAGATAAAGATTTAGAGCGAGTAGAAGATTTATTATTTGAAATAGAAAAGAATTTAAAATCACTTGAAAGACAAGCGAAGCAGGCAGAAAAGTATCTTAAAATAAAAGAAGAATACAAAAGCTTAAGTGTTGAATTAGCGAAAATAAAAATAAGTTCTCAACGCATGCAGTCAGATAAATTATCGGCTAGCTACGCCAAAGAAAATGATGTAAAGCTTTCGCTGAATAAGCAAATCATTGAATTAGAAGCTGACCTAGAGAAGCAGAAGGTTAATTTAGTGAAACGAGAGAAGCTGTTGGCTACTCGCCAAAAAACGTTGAACGACCACGTCAATAAAACGCGTAATTACGAAAGTGAAAAGAAAATAAGAAGCGAGCGATTACGTTTTTTGAATGATAAGGCTGCGAATTTACAGGAGTTGATTTTACAAGATCAGGCGTCTACTGACAATGCAGTTACGGATTTAGATATTCTAGATAAGGAACGCCTTTCAGCAGATACTACTTTACAGGAGATTACCAAAAACCTGACTGTTTTAGAAAAAGAACGAGACGATCAGCAAGTAAAAACAGCTGAAGTACAACAGCAACTAGCAAGTAACCGAGCACAGTTAAAAGCAAAACAGGAAGAGGTTTTCCAATTGAAAAAATCGTTGGAACTAAGTGAACAGCGATTAAATACATTTAGAGAAGAGGTTCTTACCATTGAAAAAAGTGATTCTGAGAGTGGTATTCACTTGCAGCGTTATCAAGATGATGTGGTAAGAATTGCAAAAATCTTACAAACGAAGGAACAGGGTTTAGGTGAGCTTCAAAAGGAGTATGAAAAGACTGAAATCAAAATAAAGGAAGCAGAAGAAATTGCTGAAAAGCTAAAGAAGGAACTCAATGAGATCAACCGTAAGCTAGATGCAAAAAACAATGAGTACACGCTTACTAAGTCGATGGTGGATAATCTGGAAGGATATCCTGATGCAATTAAGTTCTTAAAGAAAAATTCTCACTGGGGACATGAAGCTCCTCTCCTATCGGATATTTTGACGTGCGATGAGAAATACCGTTTGGCAATAGAAAATTACTTAGAACCTTACATGAATTATTATGTGGTTGACGATTCTTCTACGGCATATTTGGCAGTTAATTTATTACAAGATGCTTCAAAAGGAAAGGCTCATTTCTTTATTTTAGATAGTTTAGAGAAGAGTAAAACAAAAACAACCCCAATAGATAATTGTACACAAGCATTAGAGGTGGCTGAATATGAGAGTAAATACGCAAACCTATTACACCACTTACTGAAGGATGTCTATTTCGTGGAGGACAATCACGAAAGTTTACCTGAAGACAAAGGAATTACATTTTTAACAATTAATGGAAAATTAATCAAACGAAAACATAGTATTTCGGGTGGATCGGTTGGTTTGTTTGAAGGAAAACGAATTGGACGGGTAAAGAATTTAGAGAAACTAAAAGAAGACATTAAGTTCTTGAGCAAAGACCAAGATAAGTTAAAGTCTAAGGTTGAACTAAAACAGAATGAGATTGCTACGCTGAAGCAGGTTCAATACAAAGAATCGATTGATGCAATCAAAGAGGAAATCAATCAATTGAATCAGCAATATGTTTCTGCTAAGGTAAAACAGGAACAGATGACGGGAGCATTGGAAAACAATGCTAATAAGTTTGAAGACATCCAAAAGAATATTCAAATCCTTGAATCTAGCATCCTAAAGAGTAAACCTAAAGTAGAGCTAGAGGAAGTTAGCTTACAAAACATAGAGGATCAACTAGCTGAACTAAGTGATAAGTACAACTTCCAGAATGAAATATTTGCACAAAAATCGGCTACTTTCAATCAGGAAAACATTTTGCTTCATCAGCAAAAAAATAGGCTAGACGGGAAAGAAAAAGAAATAGAATTTAAGAAGCAAAGTATCGAGGAATCTAAGCTTCGAATTGAAAGAAACAGAGCTTCTATGGCTGAAACTGAGAAAGAGACTACTCAGTTGATGACAAATAGAGAAGATGGCGATGAAGATTTGATTGCGCTCTACGAAGAAAAAAACACTATCGAAGAAGGTGTTCGTGAAGCAGAAAAAGAATATTACGAAAACAGAGGTGAGATAGAGGAATTTCAGAAAAAGGTAAGAGAGGTGATTCGTCAGCGTGAGTATGCGGATGAGATTATTCTTCAACTACAAGAGAAACTAAATGAATCTAAACTTGGGCTAGCTTCTATAAAAGAACGTTTGGCTGTTGAATTCGAAATTGATATTGACCAATTGAGTTTAAGTGGAGAGGAAATAGAGAATAAAGAAGTAGATGAAGAAGAGCTAACTGAAAAGGTGCTAAAATTAAAAGATCGTTTATCTAACATTGGCCCTATTAACCCAATGGCAATGGAGGCATACAAAGAAATTCAAGAACGACATGAGTTTATTGGAAAAGAACGAGCAGATTTAGACGCAGCGAAGAATTCATTGCTTTCTACTATTTCGGAAATCGATCAGGTAGCGAAAGAAACGTTTACCAATACATTTGAAAAAATACAAGAAAACTTCACAGAGGTATTTCGTTCTTTATTTACGGAAGAGGATACGTGTAGTTTAAAGCTTTCTGACCCAAGTAATCCGTTGGATTCATCTATTGAGATTATGGCAAAGCCGAAAGGGAAACGTCCATTAACGATTAACCAACTTTCTGGTGGTGAAAAGACATTAACGGCAGTGGCCTTACTGTTTGCTATTTACCTGATCAAACCTGCTCCTTTCTGTATCTTCGATGAAGTAGATGCTCCTCTAGATGATGCGAACGTAGATAAGTTCAATAACATTATCCGTAAATTTTCTAAGCAATCGCAGTTTATTATTGTAACGCACAATAAACGAACAATGGCGAGTACTGATGTAATTTATGGAGTTACCATGCAAGAAACGGGAGTTTCTAAGCTGGTTCCTGTTGATTTGAGGGAACTTGAGTAAATTAGACTTTGAGATTTTAAGACTAAAAAAGAGCTAAAACCTAATAGCTAGAGGCTAAATCCTAATTTATGAAACACCTTATTAAATACTTTCTTACTGGACTAGCTGTTTTATTGCCTATCGCACTAACCACTTTGGCAATCTATTTTTTAATCTCTAAGATAAGTGATTTACTTAACTTTGAGAATGCAGAAATCAGCTTAATTGCAGCTATTCTCATCATACTTTTAGTTGGTATTGCCGCATCAAAATTCGTAGGGAGTTCCATGATTTTGTATGCTGAAAAACTATTACTAAAGATGCCTTTTTTAGGTTTTTTGTACAAAGCTTCTAAGGATATTACTTCTGCTTTTTTTGGAACAGAAAACAAGTTTTCAGAACCCGTATTAGCCAAAATTTCTGGTGGAGATGTATTTAGGGCAGGGTTTATTACCAGTAAAGATGCTGCTTCATTGATCGGGTTAAAAGGAAAAGAAGATTTAGTCTCTGTATACTTCCCTATTTCTTACAGTATTGCGGGAGATTTATTATTTATTCCAGCAGAAAACATTACTCCTCTTAATAAAAAATCAAAAGATGTG